>SLBD01000225.1 GCA_007126515.1 Kiritimatiellia bacterium | reverse complement strand
GTCCCATGACTTGAAAACACGTTTGCAGTTGGCTTTCCTGACGCAAGAAATTGGCCACGATTTCCGCGTTGATTTCCGTCACCAGAAATGACTGCAGGCGCTCTTTGAAATGCTGATACGCCCCCGGCGCTATGCTGGCCTCCGGGTAGACAGAATGAATGTGGCCGGTGTGGTGGGCGACGATTGTGATCTGTTCATTGCGAATCGCCCGCTGTGCCTTGAACGACAGTTCAGTGCCGTTAAACCACATGTTTTTTGTCACGATCCGGCGGTTGTTCGTCAGCACTCCATCACGAACGTCGATGAAGTTTTGAGAATGCAAAGGGGTGGCGATTAGGTAGATGTCTTCCAAGGGGATTTGGGCCACAACAAATAAGGCCGCGGCATACAAGGTGGAAAGTGACACACATTCACCCGCTCCGTGCCGATATCCATCCCGGAATTGGAAGGCATCCATGGCTTCAACTGTTTCCGTTTTCCAATAGGGGATGATGTCGGACGTATATTTGTCGAGACCGAAGTGACGACGGATATCGATGTCGAAGTAATACTTGTCCCCTTCATAGCCGAACAGCGCATTGCTTTGACTGAGCGTATCTTCATCCACGAGATCGCGAAAGCGATCCATTTCCTTTTGCTTATTGGTCAGACCCCACGTATCCAAATCCAAATTGAACTCATACTGGTCCATGATGAATTGCTTCAGCCGAAGGACGCGTCGATACGGGTTCATGCGCTCAATGCCGTCAAACCAAGGATCGTCGCGCCAAGCCCAAATGCGGGGCGACATGATGTTGGCTAACGTCAAGCTATAGAGTAGCTCGGGAAATATGAAGATTTCCATGTCCGACAAGGTGATCGCGGACGAGTATTTTTCGGCAGTGGCTTCTGATAGCATCTGTTCTTTCCCATGATTACGATTGATTCCCGGGGTGCAACCTTGTAATGATGCCGGGTCTGTTGATGAAGTATAGCAAAGAGTGTAGACAGACCCAACTGCGAAAATGTAGGGCGGGAATGGCTGAGTCTTCGAGACCTTCCCGCCGATGCACAACGTTTAGGTTGCGATATAGATCCGCAAGGGGAGCCCACTCGTCTTGAACTAGGCGTCTCCCAAAGAATGAGGTATGTATGAGTGACGGGGAAAAAACAGCTGCAGAGACTAAAAACCCTCAGCCGATTGAATCATTGGTCTTGGATTTGAATTTTGTCCCTGCCTGGGCGCGGCAGGCCCCTACGGCAGATCCCTATGCGGGTCGAGATCTACAGGAGCGCCCCCGCGACTCGAGTCGGCGAGAGAGCGGCCGTGACCGTCCGCGTCGGGACGATCGCCGAGGTTCAGGAGCTCCGCGTGGCGACAAGCGAAATGATCGCCGCGGGCGCGGCCCAGGTTCACCCCGAGATCGTCACGACAGTAACCGTCGCGGCCCGCGCCGTGATGCGGATTTGAGGCGGGGGCAGGCTGCGGGTCGCTCCGGGCCGCAGCGTGATCGCGAGCCCTTTTTGCCGGTGCAGGTTTCGTTTCTGCCGGATCATGATCGGTTGGTGGCCATGGCCGCTGACATTCGCACGTCGCAACATGCCTTTCCATTGCCGGAATTGGCGCATCTGTTTTTGTCCCGCCCGGAATGGCATGCCGTTAAGATTGAGGCCAACAAGCGGTCCGGAGGTGTATACGCCTTCGATTTTTACCAATGCAAGTTGACCGGTCAGCTTTACCTGTCGCGCGAGGCTGCCCTCGAAGCGGCTGCCGATGCCGCGCTGACCGAGTGTTTTCTTGCTGAGTCAGAGCAGCAAGATGCACCTGCCGGAAATTTCGTTTGCGTGGGCCGGTGCCGGTTGAGTGGGGAATTGCTCCCGCCGCCCAATCACCATGCCCACAAAGAGGCGTTGAGAGAATTACACCGCAGCCGCTTTTCCCATCTGACGTTGGATGATTACAGCCGCGAAATTGAAACGGTGCGCGATAGCGAATTAATCGAACAGTGGAAAGAGCGTTGGCGAACGAAAACCGTATATCGACGCAAGCCAGAGACCGAAGATGGGGAACCCGGTGAACCGATAGATTTGGCGACAGCACGACAAATAAGTGCAGAAACCATTGCCCCTTCGCAGGTGGCCAAGGTGCATCGAGTTGTCATCTCGGGACAACGCAGCCGCGAATTGCAAGAGCCTCGATTTACGCGCGTATTGCGAGCGGCATGGTCCCGTGAGCAACGGTTTCCAATCACGCTGGTCCGAGCGTTACGCGGAGCTTTCAAGCGGATGGGGATGCATTTGTTTGAGACCAAAGAGGGGGCCGTGTTTGTCACTGCGATCAAGCCGCATCCTGTGGATGCGGGTCGGGTAATAGAAGTCATACGTGAGATTTTGGTGTGGTTGAAAGATCATCCCGGCTGCTCGCGATCAGAATTAATTGAAGGAATTCGTCCGGGAATCACAGAGGATCCGGTGAAATTGGGGGAAGTTCTGCAGCCTCTGACATGGCTGGTCGACAAAGGCCATGTTATCGAATTCCATAACGGTACGCTGGCGGTTCCCAAAGATACGCCGACGTAATGAGAGGAGAATAGAAAATGCCTTTAAAAATCCCGTTTCGGGAAAATGAGAAACTGAGTCGTTTAATTGATATTATCAATAACGATGCCGAACTGAATCAGTTGTGGAAATGCGCCAATGTCAATGCCGTGGATCGATTTGGCATTAGTGACCACGGTGAAATTCACATCCGCATTATTGCCAACGCCGCGTTACGCGTGTTCCGCTTGCTGGTGGATGGGGGCGTGACTCCGAGCGCTGTCCAGCATCATGGCCTGACAGTCGACGATGCGGAAGTCATCGTGGTTTTGGCCGCTGCGCTACATGATGTCGGCATTTCGATTCACCGTGACGATCACGAGCGTTACAGTTTGATCATCGCCTATCCCAAAGCCCGACAATTACTTAGTCAATTGTATGAGGATCCGCAGCTCACAGCCATGGTGGCCGAAACACTACATGCCATCATCGCCCACAACTCCGACCAGCGCTGCCTCACCATCGAGGCTGGCTGCGTCAAATTGGCCGATGCCTTGGATATGACTGAAGGCCGCTCGCGGATCCCGTTCGATTCTGGTCAGATTAACATCCATTCTGTGTCCGCCTTGGCCGTGAAATCCGTGTCGATTGGCAAGGGCGAAGAGCGGCCCGTGCGCATTGATGTGGAATTGCACAATTCGGCAGGCATCTTCCAAATGGACAATTTGCTGCGCAAAAAATTGCACAACTCCACATTGGTTCCCTATGTCGAAGTCCGCGCTGCGATCGTCGAAGGGGAGACAGAGAAACGCCTGATGACTGAATACCGCTTGTAAAGGAGTTTGCGCATGTCATTTGAAAGTGGATCCATTAGTTTTCGGGCGTTTTTCCTGCCGCAGGATTTGCCCGAAGATGCCGTTCAGCGGTTTGCCGCCCAGGCCGCGCCATCGTTGGAAAGTCTGCGGGATGAACCCATTCAGGGATGGGTAGGGGGGCGGCACTTGCTCGACCGTATGATTACAGAAGACAATGCGTATTACGCGGGGCATCTAAAGTTGTCTTTAATGCAAGCGGAGCGAAAGATTCCCCCCGCCCTATTAAAGGCTGAGCAAACGATGGAGGAGTTGGCTCAATTGCAGGCGACTGGCAAGCAGTATTTGAGTCGCAAAGAGCGCTCTGAGATTAAAGCGGCCATCATTGAACGATTATTGCCGCAAATGCCGCCGCAATTGAAAGGCATTGATGTCGTCCAATCGGTCAGTGAACGATTGGTGTATGCAAATTGCCTCTCGGAAAAGCAGCTGGATGCGTTTCAAATTGGCTTTGCCCGAGCCCAGGGCTTTTCCTTGATTCCCGCACAGCCAGCCGATGTGGCGCTTCGCCGTAAGTCCATTGATGTCGAGGATTTCTATCCATCTAGTTTTTCGCCCACGCTTGAAGACAATCAGGTCCACTACATCATTGGCGAAGATTTTCTGACTTGGCTGTGGTATCTCTCAGAGGCTGAAAAGGGCTCCGTACCTTTGGAGGGGGGGAGTGAGGTTTCAGTCATGATTGAAGGTCCCCTGACGTTTCATATGGAGGGGGCGGGCGCGCATGTGGCCGTCTTACGCAAGGGGGAGCCATTGTCGAGCGCCGAGGCGAAAACCGCCCTGCTGGTTGGGAAGAAGTTGAAGGTGGCCGGGTTGCACTTGGTGTTGGGGGATGAGACGTGGTCCTGCACCTTGGATGCAGGTGAGTTTGTCTTCCGTGGCTTAAAGCTGCCCGAAAGCGAAGAAAAGCTTGATCCCATCAGCCGCTTTCAGGATCGCATTCTCAAATTGGATCGATTCATGGATGTATTCTTTAGGCTGTACGACGAATTCATCGCCCGCCGCAGTCGCGACGAAGAATGGGAAGAAGAAGTCAAGCGCATCCGCAAGTGGGTCAGCGATCGGTAAGGATTCGGCCACCGGATCCCAAAGAAATTGATGCCAAAGATACCATTTACATAAACTTTCTGAGTGGGGCGGGCGGCTCGCCCGACGTAGCGTCCTCGCGTAGGCGGGTCTCTCGTCCGTCGCGGCTCGCTCGGCCTGCCAAGCCGAAGCCTTGCGAAGGCGGGTGAGCTCGCCCCCCCCTTCCCGAGTGGAGGATCAGTTTGGTAGGGCGAGGCGACTCG
>SLBD01000053.1 GCA_007126515.1 Kiritimatiellia bacterium | reverse complement strand
TTACAGCGAATGTTACAGCGTGTCAATGTGTAAATAGGGTTTATGGGTGTTAAAAACATTAGGAAATACGCTTTTTTTTAGGTATTCAGCAAAACGGGGGTTCGATTCCCCCCGCCTCCACCACTCAAAAACCCCAATAAAACGGGGTTATGTTGAAAATCTACAACCTGATCTACAACGTGTTTATCCGCGTCAGGCGAGTTCTTCCTCGTTGTTCATTGGAGAACAGGTTTTATCCGGCTTTGGACTTGCTATCGGGGACAGCTTGCCTGTGACGTCTTCGAGTTATCCGACCTTATGCCGGCCAAACTTCACATGACCGTGCCTCCATCATTTCGTCGTAATGCGCCGATTCCCGATGTCCTTGCTCTGCATAAGGGGCAGGTCTCTGCGAAGGAGTATGAAGACCGCCGAGGTTTCCGGGTCACACGCCCACTGAAAGCCATATCCGACCTGCTTGCGGACGGTTCGGTGTCCATGGATCATCTCCAGCAGGCGCTGTATCAGGGACTTGCCCGAGGGATTATCACGCGTTCGGAAGTTGCGAAGCATCCGTGCGTTTCGGAACTCAATAAGCTGCTTGAGAGGTCTACTCAATGACGGCACAGTCCTATTCATCGCCGACTGCTTTTCGGCAGGCCTTGGAAGGCCGTCTTGCGAACATGGCCAAAAGAGAGGGAGTTGATGTTCAACGTCTGCGAAGACAAGCGGCATTTGATCGCTTGCTTGCCCGACTCTTTGCCGATCCGGTCTCTATCTGGATTCTGAAGGGAGGCTACGCCATGGAGCTACGCTTGGCGACCAGTCGAACCACTCGGGACATCGATCTCATGACTAGACAGCTTCCAAGGGGAGAGGCGCCGCTGATCGGACGGCTTCTACAATGCTTGCAGGATGCCGCAGCCACAGACCTCGGGGATTGCTTTGTCTTTGCTATTGGCGAGGCTATGATGGATCTAGATGCAGCTCCATACGGAGGTGCCCGCTTTCCTGTCGAGGCGCGTATGGACGGTCGTACCTTTGCCCGATTCCATATTGATGTCGGTGCAGGTGATCCTGTGCTGGAACCGTTGGATCAGGTGCAGGGTAAGGACTGGCTGAACTTTGCCGGTATCCCGACTCTATCGGTAACAATGATCTCAAAGGAACAGCAATTTGCGGAGAAGCTGCATGCTTACAGCCTGCCGCGTACCGGAGTGCCAAATACGCGCGTCCGCGACTTGCTGGACATGCTGTTGCTCCTCCAGTCCGGACTCGAGCTCGCTCGAACCCGCGAGGCAATTCAGTCCATCTTTGAGCGTAGGAAGACACATTCGCCCCCGAAAGAATTCCCTTCTCCGCCTGAATCCTGGGCAGCCCCCTTTGCAGCGATAGCAAAAGAATGCCGAGCTGAAATGTCCATTGCTTTTGCGGTTCACGAAATTGCCCGCTTTTACAACGGGCTTGCATAATTCTGTTCTTCAGTATCTGGAGGTGTGCCGCCTTTGAATACGCACGCTCCTCCGAGTTGGGGCGCGGCAAAGATAAGGCCGAGGAGCCAGCACACCCAGAAGTCTTTCTCAACGATAAACTCCGGCATGCCTGTACGGGTGGCATTGATCGCCTCAATAATCTGCTTTGCGATTGGAGTGCTTCTCGCACTTGTGATCCGCAGCATAAAGAAAGATGAGTCCGGGCTCAGCTTTCAACAGATCAAGGAGAGTCTACTACTATTCGTTTTCGGAGGAGGGTTTGTGGGGTTCATTGCAGGCTTTCTGGGGCCACTTATTTTCGCCCCCGAAGCAAACTAAGGTCCACTACTTGGGATCTTTTTTACGGGACCACCGCCTTTGTCTGCTTCGGGCCTCTGCGGGACTGGTGAAGTCCTGTCTGGTTGGCTTGGCGATCGCAGGTTCCGTCGGGGTAACCCTCGCCACGCCACTTATGATAGCGGGGCAAGCGAGAATTGATCTCCACAGCGAGGACCAACCTGGCATACTCGACGACGATACACCCGCTCACCGCGCTGCGCGCCAATTCATGCGTGGCGTCAATCTCGGCAATGTATTCGAGGCGGCGGTCGGCCAGGATTGGGGCGGGGGACCGATACTCGCAGAGGATCTCGATGCCATTCGGGAACAGGGATTTGATCATGTCCGGATTCCGGTGCGGTGGAACGCTCATACGGGCCCGTCTCCGGATTATGCGATCTCGAACGCAATTCTCACTCAAGTCGACTCGGTCGTTATTGGAGCGCTGGAGCGTGGGATGAATGCGCGCATCAACCTGCATCATTTCGAGGCGTTCTATGAAGAGCCCGCGTTGTGGACCAATAAACTCTATGCTATCTGGGATCAATTGGCTGCGTGCTTCGAAGGATATCCGGCAGGTATGAAAGATTCACAATTTCTGCCTGTTGACTGATACTCGATTTTCTTGGGAGCGTCCGGAGGACCAGTCGGATGACATGATCTGGTTATGCTGGTTGCAGTGATCCGGGCGGCTTGAACTAATAGACTTTCTTGCGGATGCCGTTGCGTTGAGCGGCGAAGAATACGCGGGGCTCCCTGTAGTTGTTTAGGTATCGTGCTCAGCTTGAACTCCATTGCCCGGTCGAATCAGATTGATCCCATGTCATTTTACATCTATTATGACGAGCTAAGTAGAGCGCGGCAAATCCGAATTGATCCAAGCTCCCGTGGGAAGATCTGTGCGGTGGATGCTGTGATTGGGTGTGAACTGGGAGCCATCATGGTGAGGTATGGCTGATAAAGTCAAAAATCGGTACGTGTTGATCACCCCGTGTCGGGATGAGGCGGAGTATGCGCGGCGATCGCTGGATAGCGTGGTTAACCAGACGGTGCAGCCCGCTTGCTGGGTGATTGTCGATGACGGGTCATCGGACGAGACGCCCGCCATTCTCGCCGAATATGCCGCCCGCCACAATTGGATCAAAATCCTCCGCCGCGACAATCGCGGTCGCCGCGCCGTGGGCCCCGGGGTGGTCGACGCTTTTTATGCCGGTCTCGACACGATCAACATGGATGACTTTGATTTCCTTTGCAAATTCGACCTCGATCTCGATATTCCGCCCCGCTATTTCGAAATCCTCATCGACCGGATGCATGCCGATCCCTGCTTGGGCACCTGCAGCGGAAAGGCTTATTTTGAGGATAAGAAAACGGGGCGACTGGTCAGTGAAAAGTGCGGCGATGAGATGTCGGTGGGGATGACGAAATTCTATCGCTGCTCTTGTTTTCAGGAAATTGGCGGTTTTGTTCGGCAGGTGATGTGGGACGGCATCGATTGCCATCGCTGCCGGATGCTGGGGTGGATCGCCTGTAGTTGGGATGAACCAGAGCTGCGTTTTGTTCACTTGCGCCCAATGGGTTCCAGCCAGCAAAGCATCTGGACGGGCCGGATGCGACATGGATTCGGACAGTATTTCATGGGCACGCCGCTCGATTATATCACCGTCAGTTGCATCTTCCGCATGTCGGTTCCGCCGTACATCCTGGGCGGGCTGGCATCGTGGTGGGGGTATGTCCGCAGCATGTTGAAGCGTGAACCGCGCTACGACGATCTGGAGTTCCGGCGATTTTTGCGTCGTTATCAACGCCGCTGCCTACTATTGGGCAAGCATCGTGCAACCGGGCAGTTGGATCAAGCCTCTCGGGCGCGACGCAGTTCCGGTGGGGCCGTGGCCGTCATGCTGTTGATGATGTGCGCCAGCTTGCTGGCCGGGTGTGCGAGTCGTCCGCAGCAACGCGTCTTCACGGCAGTGGAGCCCGATCAGCGCTATCGGCGCGCCTCTGACGAAGTCATTGAGACGTTCCGTGCCGAGATCGAGTCCCCGGATCGCCAGTTTGCTGACGCGGAGGAGGTCGAGGAATTTACGCGACGTGCCGTCACCGAATATCGATTGGGGCCGGGTGATATGTTTAGCTTCCTCGTGCGGGGCCGACCGGAGATTTCCCTCGAAGGAGTGGTTGTCTCGCCTGACGGTGAGGTCGCCCTGCCGCGCGTCGGCATCGTCAATGTGAACGGGCGTACGCTGAGAGATGTGACGGAGGAATTGGTCGAGTCTCTAAGCCGTTTCTATACGACACCGGATGTGACGTTGGCCATGCGGCATTTCAACAACAATCGGGTTTATGTCCTGGGACGGGTGGCGAACCCCGGCGCCATTCATATGAGCGGACCGGGCACACTGCTGGAAGCATTGTCGCTGGCGGGCGGATTGCCGGCCGACACGCGAGGTTCGTTCCTTTCGCGGTGCGTGATTATGAGGGGCGGGGAAATGGTGCTCTGGATCGATTTGAAGGAACTGTTGGAAGGGGGTAATCTGGCCCTCAATCCGCGCCTGCAACATGGCGACTTCATTTACATCCCGACCAGCGACGACCAAATGGCCTATGTGATGGGGCAGGTGCGCCGACCGGGTGTCTTGCTGCTGCGTTCGGAAATGACCGTGCTGGACGCGATCATGAATTCCGGAGGGCTGACTCCCGATGCGCATCCGGGCCGGATTCACATTGTCAGGACGGAAATGGGACAGGGAATCGTGCAGGAAATCGATCTGGCGGCCATGATTAATCGGGGCGAGTTCTGGCATGGCGCAACGGTGGCTGGACATGATCCTCAACGCGTTGAGGCATTTCTCCGCTTAGGCATCCCTCTGATGGACCCAACTCCGGTTGTTCCCGTCTATGCCCGTTTG
>SLBD01000170.1 GCA_007126515.1 Kiritimatiellia bacterium | reverse complement strand
TGGAATTCGAGGCCGTGGCAGACGATCTTCCTTGGACAGAGGCGCGTTGGGAAATCGCCCCCGCAGACCGCCATGGCTATTACCGGGTCCGCGTCCAGCTGGATTGATTCGCCACCGCTGAAATCCACAACATCGGCAAAGGCGGAGAGGAGTCCGCAGAGGAGATCGATCCGGTTCTTTTTCCGTGGCTGGAACGCAATGCAGCCTCCGACCACTGGTATTTGCACGTCAATTTCTGGGATGCGCACACACCCTACCGGACGCCGATGGAATATGGTGAACCTTTTGCGGACGATCCCTTGCCTGCTCATCTCGACGATGCCGACCTGATCCGCAGGCATAATCAACGGGTCGGTCCACATGGATCACTCGAGATTCTCAAAAAGACCGGCCGAGCCGCAGGCGCCGATGCCCTGCTTGCCAAGTACGGCAACGCATTGCGCGATGCGGGGCTAGAGCAATTGACCTAAAGAGAGTGCGCTAAATGGCGGTGTAACTTGTTGATTTTTAATGCAAGTGTTGTTGATTCGGATGTCTCACTATTTAACTCAAGGAAAACAGATCGGACCACGGGCATTCCTGCCCGTGGCAGAACAAGGACAGGAATGTCCTTGTTCCCGAAAACCGAATCACGTCCGTAAGTCCGGTGAAGAGCGGTGAGTAAGACCTTTCTCCTCGCCACTCTATTTCGGTTGACGATAGCGGGCGACGAGAACGATGGACGATTAGGAGTTCTCTACTCGTAATCCGCTCTCGTTAACCGAATTCCTCCTTTGACAGTACGCCCTGCGCTCGGGGTGACCAGCGAGATACAGAGAGGCCAGATAATTATAGATTACAGTGTAGCCGCGTCCGTTAGGACGTGGATGTCGATGTGCTCGATAAAAGTCCTCCACCGTCTAACGACGGCGGCTACGAAATTACTTTAATGGCTCTAAAGGAAGAACTGCCCCGCAGGGGTGCTATGCGGGGGGCGAAGCGGGCAAATGCGCGCAGCGCATTTGAGTGAAGGGGATGCGTCAAATGCGGTTGAGCGCAAGGCGCGTGGGGTGGCGCTGGACTCAAGTCCGCGCCGCCCCGCGCAACGCCGCGATCGACCGTAGCTGCCGCGTGCCCTTCGCGACCGCTTCGGCCCCCGCTATTCCCAACACCCGAACGTAGCCCACACACGCTCCTCACTGCGGCCGGGCCGTGCTGGCGCGCACAGAAAGAGACGGAGCAATCTTCTGCCGCACCGGCTGATCGTAATTAACGCCATCCGGAGACTCAATGGCATCAATCAGCCATTCCGCCGCAGCCTGGCCGACATCGACAATGCTGCTGCGCACCGTCGTCAAGCCCGGATGAAAATACATGCCGTGATGATCGTCGTATCCAGTCACAGACACATCCTCAGGAATCCGCACTCCCTGCTCGTATGCTGCCTGATAGACTCCCAGCGCACATTCGTCATTAAAACATGCCACCGCTGTGCAGCGCCGCGACCGGCGAAACAACCGTGTCGCCGCGAGCCGCGCCGCTGCGACCAATTCCTCCACGCTCTTTGTTCGCGGCTCCCTCGGTATCACAACCTCCTCACACCGCATGCCCCACCGCCTCGTCTCGCGCTGCACGACCCGCCGACGATGGCTCGCCGCCCGACCCGGCCACTGCTCCGGCCCGAGCCAGGTAATCCGACGATGGCCCAGTTCATGCAAATGCTCGACCACCATCCGCAATCCAGCGCTGTCATCTTCAAATATCGCATGTCCCTGCCTGGATGACGGCCTCGCGGTCATCACAGACGCCCCCGGAAACTCCCGCAAGAGCCCGGCCGACATCGGCAGCAACTCGCCCGGCACCACAATACCATCCAGCCGATGCTGATGATACTGCATAACCGCATGCGCCATTGCCGTTTGATCGTTCAGCGGTCCAACAATCACCACCTCATATCCGCGCAACCGCGCAGCGTAGTCCAAACCGCTCAGCTGCCAGGCCCAAAATGGCAAATCCACTAGATGCTGCGACTTCAGGTACTCAATCACCAATCCAATCGCCTGCGCCTGCCGTGTCCGGAAGCGACTGGCATGGATGTTCCGCTGGTACCCCATCTTCGCCGCGACCTCACGGACCTGCCGAATCCGTTCCTCTGTAAACGAGCCGGCTTTGTCTGGAGAATTCAGGATAATGCTCGCCGTCGCAATGCTGACCTGAGCCTGCCGCGCCACCGCCGCCAAGCTGGGACTGCGAGCGGGCAGCGTCATTCCTCGGCGCGACGCATTGCGACGATACCCGACGCGCTGGGCAATCGCCCGCACCTCTGCAATCGTCTCCTCCCGAAACCGCTCTGCCTTCTCCGGGGCATTCAAGATGACGCTGACGGTTGCCACGCTCACCCCCGCCTCTTTCGCAATAGTTTTAAGGTTTGCCATAATCGATAACCGTAAAATTAAGCGTTTAATTTGTCCATGTCATTTTCCGATTGACAAAGTATAGTTAAACATTTAATTTCACACTATACCTGACGTGTGCAAAAAGCAAAACCAAGGAGAACAATCATGAAGCAATGGTGTGTGTTGATCGTGAGCAGCCTACTGGTTGGAGCCGCTCAAGCGGATATAGTCGCCCGCTGGATGCTGGAAGGCGAACCGGGAAATCAGGGGAGCTCCGTTGCGACCGAATTTGCGCCCACAGTCACCGGCGCTCTTTGCAGCGAGGAGCCAGATATCTTAGCGAGCTGGGATTTTCAGGGTGTCACCACCGCGGTGGCCATAGATGCAGACCAGACCGATGACAATATTTCCTCCGCGTCGATAACAAGAACTGTAGAAAACAACGGTTCCTCAGGATATCTAGACACCTTTAGCATGAGGGAAAACAATCAGGAGACACTCGCCGATGCGATCAATCACGGCAGCTTCATCACATGGACGCTCGAACCCGCTGAAGATCATCAATTCTCGATTCAGGAATTGTTTATCCGAATGAGCGCCGCAAATACAACCCGACAGATCGCCCTGTTCAGCGACGCAACCGGATACGACGAGGGAGATGAACTAGCCACCTGGACAATAGAAGGAGCAAACGTCATTACCGAGATTGACCTTCTGTCGGTCTCGGAACTCCAAAGTCTCAGCAGTTCAGTTGAATTTCGCTTGGTAGCCTGGGGTGCAGGCAATGAGTTCCAAAATACGGGCATAGGCTGGGCATTCAATGGAGGTGGAGGAGCCGACCTCGTTGTTTACGGCTTCATCAGCGAAATATCCGAACCCTTGCCAGAGCCCGAGTACTGTGATCCAGCACTCACTCGGACCTCCTCCATCGGTGGCAGCGGGTTAGCCAACACATTTATGATGCGAGACAATGAGCAGAGCAGTCTTGATGATGCCATTAGTGCAGGGGCCTATATTTCATGGACTCTCCAGCCGGTTGCGGATGAAACCCTGACCGTAACCAGCCTTTATATTCGTGTTGCCGCGCAAAATTCGTCCGCCCCGAACCCACCTCGCGAACTGGCACTATTCTCCAGCCGCACTGGCTGGGAAGCGAGCGATGCCATCGACGAGTGGCAAGTCGTACAGCGAGGCAGCCATACGATTGATCTCTCTGCTTTGGGGGAATTGGCAGACATCGACGAGGCAGTCGAGTTTCGACTTGTTGCCTGGAATGCGCCTGACAACTTCTCGCCCACCGCGATTGGCTACGATGGCGAAGCCCATGGGGGGGCGGATGATCTGATTTTGTTCGGGTCCACATCCGGAGATCCCCTCCCACCTATCGACCTCCCTGTCATCACTCTATCTCCCGGCGGGGCGACTCTTTCATGGAATGCCGAACCTGGTTTTCTCTATACACTTCTGTTTGCAACGGATTTAACCGGTGAAATTGAGTGGACGGTAGTACCGGAGGCAGAAGATCTGCCAAGCACACAATCGAGCGTCAGTGATCTACCCCACATTGAAGCACCCTTGATCTTCTATGCCATTGAGCGAAAACCGGAATAATCGATTGGTAATGATCAACTCGAATGGAAAGGACCCAGCTATGAAAAAGATCATGCTCGCACTCGCTACTATGGGAATGGTTGCAGCCGTTTCCGCCGATCCCATCATCTTCTGGGGCGGCGATTATGTCTCCGGAACCGTCAATCTCAATTTGCCGGCTAGTTCGGACGATGGCAACACCCGCACGTGGGAATACAGCGCCACCACGCCGCTGTCACCGTCAACGGATTATACAGCGCCCGCGGACCGCTCCGGCACCTTCTATGGAGCCTTACAAACGGTTGGGACGGATGACCCCGTAGATTTTATTGCAGCCAATATCGGCAGCTCTGCTGCCGGTGACTTTATACGGCTAACGGGTGGCGGCGCCTCGATGCAAGGACTGATCTTCTTCCAAAGAAGCGACTTTCTGACGGGCGGTTCCGGCAGCATCTCAGCCGCCAATCTGCAAGGGCGGTTGCTGTTGGAGGAGAACTCTCCGACCGATGGCACCTTCCGCTTTGCTGTGCTCGATGGCACTTCCTGGTACATTTCTGAGTACGAAACAGAATCGACCAACGGCGAGTTCACTCAATCCTTCGATACTGTGAATTGGGCGGCGTGGGATCCTACAGGGAGTACGATACCAGCCGTCCCCGGGGCGTTTGAAACATCATCAGGAGATTTAACCGATGTGCAAGCCGTCGGCTTCTATTTCAATGCCGAGCGCGACGG
>SLBD01000033.1 GCA_007126515.1 Kiritimatiellia bacterium | reverse complement strand
GGGATGACAAACAGGGTCAGCAAGGTGCTGGAGATCATGCCGCCGACTGCCACTACACCCAGCGGCCGTCGGCCTTCAGCCGCTTCGCCAAATCCGATGGCAATCGGCAAAATGCCCGCCACTGTTGCAAGACTCGTCATCAGAATGGGGCGCAAACGAATCAGTCCGGCCTGCAGCATTGCGGCTCGGCTATCTTTACCTTTGGCCATTTGCTGATTGGCAAAATCCACTAAGAGAATCGAGTTCTTGGTCACTAAACCGACGAGAAGGATGAGGCCAACTTGACTGAAGATATTCAAATTCATCGAGCTGATCCGAGGGATGATGGAGGATAGGATGTGGGCAATGGCCGGCGGGTCCGGCGCAAAGTTGGCCCAGCCGAACATCATCTCGCCAGCGAAATTGACCCAGCTTAGGGTATAGAGCAATCCAAATGCCCCTAAAAATGCAAGCGGTAAGGCAAGCAAAACCGTGAACGGATGCACAAAACTTTCAAACTGCGCCGCCAGAACCATGTAGACAACCAAAATGGCGAGTAACAGAAACCGATAGATATCACCCGTCGACTCAATCAGATTTAACGCATCGCCTTTCCAGTTGAATTGGAAGCCCTCCGGCAGATGCTCGGCGAGAATTTGCTCCGCTCGCTCCATGGCCGTACCGAGAGGCATGCCGACAGGAGTTCCCTCAATGGTGGCGGATCGCTGTCGCTGAAAGCGTTCAATGCGGTTGGGCCCGGCGCCTTCTTCAATTCGGATCACATTGCTGAGCTGCACCAACCTCCCGTCGCTGCCGCGTACGAAGAGCCGATCCAGATCACTGGGCGTCAGTCGATTCATCCGATCCAGTTGGACGATGACATCGAATTGCTTGCCATCCTGCTTGAAGTCCGAGACATCTTGGCCGCCGAAAAGGAGCTGCATGGACCGGGAAATATCAAGAATCGAGACTCCCAATGCGTTGGCGCGATCTCGGTCGATTAAGACTCGCACTTCCGGCTTGTTCAATTCGAAGGTGGAGCGCGGATTGGAAAGAAAACCTGCCTGCCGAAATTGGTTTAAGATGCTTTGCACTGTTTCATCGAGCTCGTCTAAATCGGGATGAGATATAACCAGCTCGAAAGGCTGGCCAAACGATAAGTCGACTGCCTGAGGCAGGATGGGAATTGAGAGCGCACCCTCAACTTCAGTAATGAAGCGTACGCCCAAACCTCGAGGTCCCTGAACAATGTCGCGCACATGAGGTCGATCACCATCGGTCAACCCGACGAACATGAAGCCAAGCGTGGGATCGCCCGGGCCGGCGAAGGGAAGAGCCACAGCCGTGAAGAATGTCTCAATCCCCGGTGTTTCAGCGACAATCTCCTCCATGCGTCTCATCATCCGATCCGTGTAGTCGGGTGTGCTCCCTTCTGGAGTGATTGCCAAAGCCAGAAATCGTCCCTTATCTTCTTCTGGTAAGAATTCCTGCTCTAAATTGGCAAAGAAATAATAGGCCATGAACAAGGAGAGTGCGGCGATGCCGATCACCGCGACGCGATGACGCAATGCCCAGCCAAGTCCGCGCTCGTAACGATCATTTAATCCATTCAGCTTCTTTTCAAAATAGAGAAAGAGACGACCGTGCTCCTCCGAGGCAACGGGCTTCAGCACGCGCGAGCAAAACATAGCTGAAAGCGTCAATGCCACGACGCTGGACATCAGGACGGCCCCGGCCAAAGCGAGCGCGAACTCGAGCAATAGGGTCCCCGTGACGCCGCCCACAAACGCCAGAGGCAAAAATACGGCCAACAGAGAAAGCGTTGTGGCAACCACGGGAAAGGCGATTTCCTGAATGGACTGTTTGGCCGCTTCGAGAGGTGTCAATCCATCCTCTATATGCCGATACGTGTTCTCCAGCACCACAATGGTGTCGTCGACCACAATGCCGATGGCCAGGACAAGCGCCAATAGGGTGAAGATGTTGATCGAAAAGCCGAAAATGTACAGGACGCCGAATGCGGCGCCCACGGATAGTGGGACCGTCACGGCCGGAACGAGGGTGGAGCGAACATTACGCAGAAAGATGAAAATCGTCAGGACCACGAGCGCGAATGCAATCGCCAGCGTCTGCCACACTTCAATCACGGCGCGCTCGACATAGATCGCTTCATCATAGGGGACTCGGTACTCGATGCCTTCGGGTAAGGTTTCGGCAATTTCAGCCATCCGTTCTCGAACTGCACGGGCAACGGCGATGGTGTTGGCTTGGGATTGTCGGACAATGCCTAAGCCGATGCTGGGCTGTGAGTTGAATCGGGCTACGGTCCGCTCGTCTTCCACTCCCGCTTCAACGCGACCGACATCGTTTAATCGGATCACATTGACACCCTCTTGGCGGATCACCAAATCGCCAAATGCTTCAGGAGTTGGAAACTGGCCACGAGTTTGGATCGTCAGTTCGCGGTTGATGTTCTCAATTCGCCCGCTTGGCAACTCGACATTCTGTTGGCGCAACGCACGCTCGACATCGAGAACCGTTACCTCGCGAGCCGCCATTTGCTCGGAATCGAGCCAGATGCGAACAGCCAAGCGCTTTTCACCACCAATAATGACCGAACTAATTCCCGGGATGGTTTGTAAACGGTCTTTAATGTCATCGTCCGCAATTCGGCTTAACTCTTCAGTATCGAATCGTTCGCTGAAGACGCTCACCCACATGATTGGACGAGCATTTGCATCTTGTTTGCTAATGACAGGCTCTTCAATATCGTCGGGCAGCGCCCCGCGGACTCGGCCCACGGCATCACGAATGTCTTGAGCTGCAACATCCACATTGCGTCCTTGCACAAACTCCACCGAGATGTTGCTGACTTGCTCACGGCTTTCGCTGAGCAGTAATTTAATACTCTCAACACCGCTAATGGCTTCTTCCAGGCGTTCGGTAACCTCTGTTTCAACAACATCAGCTGATGCTCCAGGGAACACCGTCAACACATTGACAATGGGCGGGTCAATGTCGGGTAGCTCGCGAACGGGTAATTGCGTCAAGCCGATCACGCCGAACACAAACAAAGATATGTTCAGCATGATACTCGCCACAGGGCGATGGATAAAGATTTCAAAGGGGGACTTTGCCATGATGCTATCCTGGTGGGCGCAACAACGAATTATGAATCAGCTGTGTCGGGCACCGCGTCTTCCACCTCGATGCCGTAGCGAATAGAATCTGGTGAAACGTCAATGCGAGTCCCCGGACCCATTTTTTGATGGCCCTCAACAACGACACGATCACCGGCCTGTAAGCCTTCCGTGATTTGAACGCGCTCGCGTTGCCGTAAACCCGTCCGCACATTTCGACGTTCTGCTACGCCATCCTCATTCTGGACGAAAACAAAGGCTTGATCGCGTCGCAACTGCAATGCCGCTTCAGGTATCAATAAGGCATGGTCGTCCACCTCGATCACCAGCTCCAGGGTGATGAACATGCCTGGCTTGAGATGCCCCTCTGCATTCTCAACCCGAGCCCGCATCAGCACGGTGCGGCTGCGTTGATCGACAACGGGATCAATAAAAGCGACGCGACCTCGATATTCTTCATCGGGCCGAGCCGTTGTCCGAAGGCGAATCTCTTGATTCGGCGCAATCCGACCGGTAAAGCGCTCCGGAACCGAGAATGTGGCTTCAAGCGGATCGATTTGAACAAGCCGTGTAATCGGCTCGCCGACCCGGACAAACGCACCTTCACTGATGATGCGCTCCGAGATAATGCCGTCAAACGGAGCCCGAATCACCGCATCTGCGAGATCGGCCTCTGCGGAATCGCGCACAGCGGCTGCAACATTATACTCAGCAATCAACCGGTCGAAGTCGGACTGACTAATCGTGTTGGCCTTGAGCAAATCCTGTCCACGAAGAAAATTGGCAGCCGCCAAGTCAAAGCGAGCTTGTGTTTCGCGAAACCGGGCGCGAATACGATCATCACGGAGACGCACCAGTTCCTCTCCCGCTTCAACCGGTGCCCCTTCACTGAAGAGCAATTCTTCGACGACGGCGCTTAATTCACTTACCACCTCAACTTCGCGCAAGGCGCGCAGTGAACCAACGACGCGAATCGATTCTTCCAGCTGGGTCGGCTCAACAGCCGCTATGATTGCTTGAACCGAAAATTCGGACGGAGGGCCACCTGCAGCTGGCGGCGGACCGCAACTGGTCGTAGTGAAAAGGGTCGTGATGGCCGCCCCGAAAATGCATACCTTTAAAATTGACGTAATCATGGGGATATGGTCGCACATCCTCAAAGAACATGACAACGGAAAGCAGTAAAGGTAAGCCTGCTCAGCGGCGCGTGACATCATTGCAATGGGGGAAGCTAGAATGCCGAGCCACTCTGGGCGCGGCTCCTTGCCAGCCCCTCTGTGGCCGTTTACAGCTCGTAGCCAAACGTACTGTCTCTTTTACTCTTCCTCGATCTGAATGACTTGAATCAGGGCGTCGCGTTGCAAAAATATCTGATTTTGCAGGTGGGGGGGCAGGGTCAGGGTCCACCCATCGAATTCGGCGTGATCTGGATGATGCGAGCCATCCTCTGCTTGGCGGATTTCTACTTGCAAGTAGGGGGTCCCTGCGGCTGAGAGTTCGCCGAGTCGCAATTCGATCTGTCGGTCATCTTGTGTGTGAATCGTTAACCGATCGATGGATTCTAAAAAGGCGTCCTCAACTGTCTCGTGCCGCGGGGCGGCTACTTCGGCGAATTCAACAAATCGAAACGCATTGAACCATTGTCGAGCTCGACTGGAGTTTAGTTCTTCCTCAGCCGTCAGATCCACGGCGGAGAATTCGCCTGGCGTGCCTTGTTCAATATGGACTTCTTCTCCTGTACGCTGGGCTAAATGAAGCGATTGGATATCTTCTGCAGTGAGCTCAAATAGCCGGGATCGAATCAACTCGGCTGTCGTGGTGGGAAACATGCGCAATGCGTCGGACATCAATACCACAGGCCCATCGTCCAGTCGCATATACGCATCCTCAGAATGAAAGACTGGTTGCCGGGGATCTCGCTCTGTCTGTCGTACTCGCCCTACTTTCAACTCACCGAGATGCTGTCCTTGAGCATCCCTAAATGTGAGAATCAGCGCTGGCTGATCTGCGGGCATCTCGGCCTCTGGATCCAGCCCAAATTCGTCCAACAGGTCTTCTCCGCCGCGGATGACTTGTCCGATTTGCATGCGCGCTAAGCTGCGCAGCTCGCCTGCCAATCGGTTGAAGTCGGCAGGATATCCAAAGGCAGCGGGAACGACCCATCGCCCGTCTCGAACGGCAATGACTGTATCCTGTTCGCCCCGGCGGATGCGCAATTCGGCCACCTCATTCATGTCGAAGGGAATTAGGAAATCACCTGCCTGGACACCTGCGGTGCGCGATACTCGCTCCCGGTTCGTCATCTGAATCCCCACCACCAGGAGGATACCCACACCGAGGACCGCTAACAACGTTGACAGCTTCATGGTTGATTCTCCTTTGTATTCTTTAGAGAGCTCGCCGCCGTCGCCACAATCCCTTGATTGTGCCCAGTAGCCCGACCAAGAGAGGCACCCCCGCAACATTGATGGCCTTGATACGGATGCCTAGCTGCTCAATGTCTCTGCGCAAGTTGCGGCGGACTTCTTGAAGTTGCATGCGCGTCTCGAACAGCTCTTCCTGGAAGCGGTCGAGTTCTTCCCGTTGGGCTGCACTCAGGATCAATTGCTGCGCACCATCTTGTTGGGCGAACTGCATCTGTTGAATGCTTTGCTCCACTTCCATCATGCGTTGTTGCAAGCGCTCTTCTTCCTGACGCCACCGTTCCTGGGCGGCGCGTTCCAAGTCTCGCACACGTTCGAATGGGCGTGAAAACGCAGCCCGAGCACGCAACCCGATCAGGTGTTCATTGCCGCTCATTTGCTCTGTGATGTTGATGACGAAGGGAAGGTTGTCGTTCAGGGGTTCAAACATGGTGTGGCCAAAGATGTTGATTTGCCGAACCGCGAATTGATCGAACAGGATATCAGCATCAGCAATCAAGACCACGGCTGCATCGCGCTCCCCAAGGGCGATATGTGCGGATGATGTGAACGCGTCCTCTTCCTTTGGGGCGCCGGGGCGGGGTGGGGGACCATCAGGATAGGCGGATGGGAAACGACCTTGTAGTCGCATGGCAATCACTTGTCGGCCCTGAGCTGGTTGCATGAGACTGGCGCCGCCGTCATCTCGTCGGCTGCCCATAAACGTGGCAACGGTACCGCTGGCCCCCGAGCTCTTCAGCAGCGGAGTTTGGGTAATGCCCTCAACCGGTTCACCCACAAATGCCCCCGCGCCCGCCAGCATCAGTTCACTCATGGCTGCCGTGCTCATATCCTGCCGATTCATTCCTTCACGAGTCAGCGATAACCAGACAACGTTATTGACGGGGCGCCCGTGCTGATTGGCCAGCGTGGTGGCAAATCGGCGATCGGCAACCAGTTGGTTGGGATCGAGACGGAAGCCCCACGCTTGCAGCAACGTGTTGAAGGGATCTACGTTGCCTCCGTGGGGCTGAGGTTGTGCACCGCTGAGAAACTCATTGGCAACGCTCCACGGGTCGAGAAATGCGATCATCCGTCCCCCGCGCATCAGAAATTGATCGATCGCATACAGCGTGGCTGGTTGCGTATCGGTTGGCTGAATCACCATGAGGAGGTCAATGTGATCGGGGATTTCCGTGGTGTTGAGGCTGAGTCGTTCAACTTCATGCAATCGCCGCAACTCCTGGACAAACATCCATTCTTCGCTCGTGCCTGGAGGGCCTTCGGTCTGGCCTAACACAGGAAGCGGGCTAATAATGCCGACTGTTGGTTGATGCGTTCGCGTGGCCTCTTGAATGAGACGGGAGAGGTTGTACTCCAGCTCTTCTTCCTGGTGCGGCGACAGGACAGGAATGGCTGCCTCGCGCGTACCGCTGATCGCGACTACCCCAAGATAGAAGGGGGCGCCGATGGCCCCCACTGGGGTGGCGTGCAGTCCAAAGCGTTGGGCCCAGTCTTCCACCTCGGTGTCAGGGCGCGGATCGAGGGACTCGACTTCGATGCGGCCACCGCTGCGCAGTGCATACTCTCCCAGTAACTCTTCGACCCGTTGGGCAAACTGGCGGATGGGGATGGGAACCTCATCGAGGCTGCGGGAGAAGTAAAATTGCAGCGTCACATCCCGATCCAGTTCCGCCAACAAGGCGCGCGTGCCGGGCGAGATCGTGTATAAGCGGTCTTCGGTCAGATCGATTCGCCAAAGCACGCGACTAAAAGCGGCATTCACCAACACCACCAGCGCCAGTAACGCAAGTAAGGAGACCCCGCGGTTGACGCGATAGGCTGCCAGTTTGTGAGAGGGAGATGCATGTGGGCCAGCGCCCGACGCGGCTGTGTGCTTGCCCTGTAAGACGACCTGCGTAGCGACAATCAGCACGGCCACTACACTGGTGAAATACAGGAGATCCCTGGCATCGACGACGCCGCGCTGCATGCCTTCAAAATGAGGCATAAAGCTCAGGCCCGCCACCGCTTCAACCACAAAGAGAGGCACAACACGGATCAGCACATCGGTCACAGGCGGGTAGCCGGCCAACATCAGAAAAAGACCCACAACCACGGCAAGGATAAAGCTGATGACTTGATTGCGCGTGCAGGCGGACGTGAACATGCCTACGGCCAGATAGGCCGCTGCCAGCAAGGCGCTACCCAAGTATCCGGCGATGATGACACCGACATCAGGATTCCCCAAATAAAAGACGGTGAGGACAACAGGGAAGGTCAAAGCCAGCGCGGTGATCAGAAAGCCCCATGCCGCAATGAATTTGCCGAGTATCGCTTGCCAGGGGGTGATCGGTAGTGTGAAGAGCAGTTCAATGGTGCCGCTGCGCTTTTCTTCCGACCACAACCGCATAGCGATAGCGGGCACAAGGATGAGATAAAGCCACGGATGCCAAAAAAAGAAGGGGCGCAGATCCGCGTTGCCTGATTCATACAAGCGGCTGACAGAGAACGTAAAGAATCCCATCATCGCCAAAAAGATGACCAAGAACACGTAGGCGACGGGAGAGTCAAAGAAGGCACGCCATTCCCGCTTGGCGACTGTGAGAATCGAACGATAGGCACTCATGCTGCTCTTTCCTCCTCCGCTTGCGTGGCTGTGAGATGCCGGAACACTTCATCCAATCGACCTTCTTCAGCGCGGATTGAGCGGACCGGCCATTTGCGGGAATGAGTCAAGTCTAGTACCGCTGCTAAGATGGTCTGGCCATCCTGCGGATATGCGCGAAACGAGGTTTCTGAAAGTTTCTCTATCCGGTCCACAGGCTTTATGGTTTGAAGTGTCTCTGCGGCTCCTTTTACTTCTGACTCCAAGTCAACGGTGACGGCATTGTGATAGGGGCTGCGCTGCTTTAGTCCCGCCGTTGTATCGTCTGCAATCACGGTTCCCCCAGCAATAATGATGACACGGGAACAAATGGCTTCGACTTCTTCGAGCACGTGAGTCGACAAGATGATGGCCTTGTCCTTGCCCATTTCTGTGATCATGTTGCGCACCACATGTTTCTGGTTGGGATCGAGGCCGTCGGTGGGTTCATCCATAATCAAAATATCCGGCTCGTGAATCAATGCCTGGGCGAGCCCAACGCGTTGACGATACCCTTTTGACAAGGTTTCGATGGTTTGTAACTGGACATGAGTGAGAAAGCAGCGCTCCATGACCTCATCCGTACGCCGGTTGCGCTCGCGGCCAAAGAAACCGCGCATCTCAGCAATAAACCGGAGAAAATCCCGCACCCGCATCTCGCCGTAGGACGGTGCATTTTCGGGCAGATATCCGATGGCCCGGCGAGCGTGCAAGGCATCTTCCGCGATCGACTTTCCCTGGATCCGGATACGTCCTGAACTGGGTGGCAAGAAGCCTGTGATCATCCGCATGGTCGTTGTTTTGCCCGCTCCGTTGGGGCCGAGAAACCCCAAAACATCGCCACGGTTGACGCTAAACGAAACATCGCGCACAGCATGGCGGGGGCCGAATCGTTTATTTAATTCGGTGACATCAATCATTCCACACTCCTTTTTACGTTCCCGCTAACGTTTTTTCGACTCGGGATCCGAGTATATGTTCAAAATTGAAGCGGTCAAAATGTGAGTATATCCAGCCAACGTTCGCCATTCCGGCCGAGCTCCCAATTCTGTCCGCGCCGCACGATGTGTCGTCGACCATTCCTGCCCAAGACCTCCTCATCAACATCAATAACTCGCGCTCGTGCTCGTCCCAAGCGTTCGACTTCTTCCGCCGTCGCATTGCGCCCGCGCATGGGCACGCCTGCTTCCGAAACGGTCATGACAAACGCATGGCCTGCAAAGGATTGACCTCTCCAGAGGCTTGGGTAGCGGTGAAAATAGTCGGGCAAACGATCGGCTCGGACGACCATTTGAAAGGCAGGCGCCAGCTGCTCGAGATAGGGGCCCATGCTAAAGCGACGCGAGGCTCCTCGCTCTCCATAGATTGCCAGAGGATCAATACCGACCAGATTAAAGCCATGGTATGTGCCATGCACCATGGGCAGATCTTGTGTCCGATACCACGCTGTGAAGTTTTGATTTTTCACGACTCCGATTTCGAAGTGTAAGTGAGCGCGCACCATCGGCAATCCTGTGGAGGCCGTGTTGCCCATCACCCCCAACACGTCGCCTCGGTTGACGCGAGTCCCTTCTGTAATGCCGCTCGCAACCCGGGCCAAGTGGGCATACAAGGTGTAGATTTCGCCCAGTGGGTCATCGTGGAGAAGGACAATATAGATGCCGTAGTTGGAGTTGCCTGCGACCCGATTGACGTAGGCCACCCGGCCGTCGGCGACCGCATAGATTTCATCGAGCGGACGATTTCGATTGTCGCGCCGCAGCGGGGCAATGTCGATACCCATATGGAATACAGGCAAGAGTCGTCCGCCAATCGAGCGGGTGCGAGTGGATCCGAACAAGGCTGATTCAATTCGTCCAGATGCGGTGGGTTGAAAGACGTCGGTCGATTCCGTGTCCCACAAGTCCCGCTGATCTGTGGGATAGGTATACATCAACCGGGGGATCGGCGTTGGCGCCGAAGCAACTTCGACGGGGATCGATTCTTCCACCGGCTCCGTATTCTCTTCCCGGTTTTGTAACAGCCAGCGAAAGAGCAGGATGTCTGCAATCAGCAGCGGAACCAGCCACCAGGCATGGCGCCGCATGAATCGCAGCAGCCTCATCAGTCCCGAGGTTGACTGCTTTGCTGGCGGTTGCGAGAAGAAATACGTCACATCATTCCCCTAGAATTGAGCGACTGGGTGTGTGTTGTCGACCTGCCCTGTCCGTGTGGCTGACCATTCGTGACCGTCCGAAATGAACGCCCCCCTGGCTATTTGTCGCCAGATATTCCACGCCGACATCAAACGCTAGAATTCGGAACAGCAGTCCGCGGCAGCCCATTCCCGCATAAATCCAGCTAGTTCAGCAACGCTGGGGGGGCGGGCATTCCGAACATAAAATCCGGACGCGCAAACGCCTGTGCCCAGAGATTGGTCGGGAGTGAGCCCGGCCAAAAGCCCCCGACAGTAACCCGCGTTGAAAGTGTCACCCGCGCCCGTGGTGAGTTTGGGGGATGATGTGTAAGGGCCATCGAAAAGATAGACCTCGTCTCCGGCCGCCACACAGGCGCTTCGCAACGGATGGATGACGGCATGATGGATGCCGAGGGTCGAGCGGATGCGAATGGCTCGATTCCGCAAATCCATGTCCGTTTCTCCGAGGAGTACCTGTTCCACCTGTGCCGATTCCTGCTCATTCATACCCAAAATAACATCGGCCTGTTCCTGAAGACCGGTGAGCAGCTGCAAAACTGTTCGAATGTCTTCTTCCAGCCGTTTGCGAGGGTCCGCAAGATCAATAAAGAACAGGGGACGGCGCTGTGCCTGTTGCAGAGCTGACTGCAAGCCGGAAAGGATGCTGTTCATGGCGGGTAACATGGTCCAATTCACGGCGGCAATGAGGTCGATTTCTTTCAATAAATCCATCTGCTCGGATTCTGAAATGTGAGCGCAGAAGTTTTCCCAATTCAATTCGGCCGTATTTTCCATCCGGCCCATTAATAATTTGCCGTCTACGAATTCAATCGCGTCGGTGGTAGCCGGGTCGCACATGGATATGACATGATCGCAAGCAGCCACAAACTCCGCAAATACAGGGTGTATTTCCGGTGCGCCGAGAGCGCCTGCATACGATGTTCGACATCCCATGGCAAGTAACCCGTCCGCCATGATGGGGCCGTTCCCGCCCAACTTGACCGTTTGGGGCACGAGTTCGATATTGGCGCTGTAGCCCGCCGCCGCGTGAATTCGTTCTGCGTATTTTTCCATCGAATCCAGCCGTTTGAACGTGTTTGTGTCGATTCGCTCGTCGACCACATGCAGGATCGTATCTAGAAAACCATCGAAACCGACGAATACGCGGGGTTGGTTTTTATTTGTGTCCAAGATATCGGCTGCAGCCAAAACTAACTCTTTAGGAATATTCACAGGAGCCTCACACGTTGATATTTTCTTTGAATGGTTGCGATTTTTCTAAATCGAGTTACGGTACAAACTGTTTGCCGTAAAAAAAGGAGGATATACAGAATGGAATTAAAAACGCAAGATTCGCCTGTCATTGAAAAAACAAAAGAACTCTGCAAGACCTTGGTCGAGCAACCCGTCTTTGCGGAAATCCGCAAAGGGATCGATGAATTTAACGCAGATGAAGGTCTTCGCGGACAGTACAGCGATCTTTTTGCTCGCCAAGAGCAACTGCAGGAGAAGCACGGTCGAGGAGAGACTTTGAGTGACGAGGAAGTCGATGGATTTGATCGGGACCGAGAGAAGTTTATGGCCAGCGAAGTCGCTCGAAACTTTATGGAAGCTCAGCAGGCGATGCATAAATTGCAGCAGACCGTGGGGCAATACGTATCCCTAACGTTTCGCTTGGGCCGCGTCCCAACCGAAGACGATTTCCCAAAACAAGGTTGCGGCCCCAACTGCGGGTGCAGCGGAAAGAGTTAATTTTCCATGCCGGTCGTAATCTGCTGAACCCATTCCTTGGCGTAACGGACGAGGTTGGTGGCTGAAGGGGTTTGCAGCTTGCGCTTGATATGGGCGCGATGCGTCTCGACCGTTTTAATACTGAGCATCAGTTTCTCTGCAATACCGCGGCTCGTAAATCCTTCTCCGATGAGGATGAGGATTTCTAGTTCGCGATTGCTGAGAACTCGTTCTGGATCTGGCTTCTGTTGCTGTTCCGCTCCGGCGATGGTGCGAAGGATTTTGCTTTCGATTGTCGGGCTCACGAACAGTTCGCCGTTGAGAATGGTCTCGAGGGCTTTTTCAAGTAACTCCAGGCCGGTTCCCTTCATGACATACGCATGGGCCCCAATGCGCAGTGTTCGTTCGGCATACAATAACTCGTCTTGTTGTGAATAGGCCAGAATCAGTACGTCAGGCATGGCAATCCGCTGCTTGCGAACAAATTCTAGCCCATTGCCTTGAGACAACCCGGTGTCGACGATAAGCAGATCTGGCATGTAGTGTTGCAAGCCATCTGATGCCTCAGCATAACTCTCGTAGACGGTTAATACAACGTCCTGACCGAGTCGCTGCAAGGCCTGTTCGATTTCAGGTGTGACGCGGGGATCCGGGTCTACCAGATCAACTGATAATGTTTGCCTGTCCATGCTGCAACATCCATGTGTTGAAAGTGGCATGCGCTCATTGGCACATGTTGATGCGTTTCATCACTAACTGGATACAGCTTGCCATGGCCGCAGGACCTGGGCAATCAGGCGGAATCCGTTTGTTCTATCGGGGAATCCCTTGTCTGGCCGCGCCTTAAACTGTGGCGCTTTGCTCGACCCACTGCACTGCCTGTCGCACTAATTCAGTGGCATTTTTGAGAGACATTTTTTCTTTGATGTGAGCTCGATAGGTCTCAATGGTCTTCACACTTAAGTGAAGATCTTCGGCAATCTGCCGTGTGCCCAGTCCCTGTCCAAGGAGGCGAAAGACTTCGAGTTCGCGATCGCTCAAACGCTCGATCGAGGAGGTTACCGTGTTGGCTCGTTGTCCGGCAACTCCGCGCAAGATTTTTTGGCGCATGTTACTGCTGATATAGATGTCACCATGTAAAACTTTGCGGATAGCTCCAGCAATATTTTGAGCCACCTCCTCTTTCATGATGTACCCATTGGCGCCCGCTCTGAGAACTCGCTCCGCATAGAGCGATTCATCATGCATCGAAACAATCAGAATGGGAAGATCTGGACGCGAGGAACGAATCGATTTCGTTAATTCAAGTCCATCCGGCCCCTTTAGGGAAATGTCGACCAAAATAAGGTCTGGGTGTGTGTCAGGGAACACTTTCATGGCCTCATGGGCGCTGCCTGCTTCGCCGCAAACATGCAGGTCTTCCTCTTGTTCAACCAGAGACCGAAGTCCTTGTCGAACAATCGGGTGATCATCCACAATAAAAATGCGACTCTCTGCTACTGTGGTTACACTGCTCTCTAGTACATCACTCATGACCGCCCCCCTTGTTCCGGATCCACCAAATGAGACGAAAACGCACAGGTAATTTTAGTGCCTTGTCCACGTCGCGAATGAATAAGTAATTCATATCCAATCATTGTGGCACGATAATACATGATTGCCAAGCCTAACCCGCCATCAGTATTTCTCGGAGGAGGTGTGGGCATGCCACAACCATCATCTTTCACCTCCAAGTACATGCTGCCGTTTGTATTGGAAGCCGAAAGATTCACTTGAATCCGATTCGCCTTCGCATGCTTGATTGCATTGGATAATGCTTCCTGGGCAATCCGATAGAGATGCATGGCCACGGATGGTTCCAGTGTCGGGATTTCGGTTTTCCCTATGTACACGCAATCGATTCCAAATAGCGCTGCTTGCTGTGCGGTCAGCTGGGCTAAGGCCACGCCTAAGCCATTGCGTTCCAATTCTACTGGATACAGTCCATGTGAAATATTCTTCACCTGAGACAAAGCAATAGCAGCTAATTCCGAGATGTTGTGAGCATCTGATGCTAACGCCTGGACCGATTTGTCTGTGGAGTGGGTGATTTTGTTTTGTAGAACCTTCGTCAACATGGTCAATCCGGCCAGATGCTGGCTGACTGTGTCATGCAGGTCCTGACCCATTTGCTTCCGTTCCATTTCGCTGGCATCGACAATCGCTTGTTCCAGTAATTTTCGTTCTGTGATGTCGCGGATCAGGCCCGTAAAACTACGGTGATTGTTAATCACCGTCTCGCTCACTGATAAATCCATCGGAAAGAACGATCCATCAGCCCGACGCCCTTCGGCTTCCCGGCCGATACCGATGACTTTGGCTTTGCCAGTACGGAGATACTTCTCAACATATTCTTGATGGTGAGCGTGGTGAGGTTCTCCCATCAAGATGCTGACACTTTTGCCAATCACATCCTCTTTGCGGTACCCAAAGATGCGCTCTGCTGCCTGGTTGAATAACTCGATTCGACCTTCTTCATTGATCACAACGATCCCATCCACCGCGGCATTGAGGATGGATTCCAACCTCAATTCTGCGGTGGATCGGCTCTGCCCTTGGGCATCGGCCGCGGGATCTGGATGCGTTTTCATCTTCGCGGTGCAGGCACCATTTAGAATGTGAACTGCGCCCGCATTTGAAGGATATCGGCGGTTCCCGACTCTTTCAGGTCAGCGCGCACATAATTGGCCATCACGCGCATGGTTGGATTCAAATACCAATTCAAGCCCAGGGTGCCATTGCGTAAGTGACCGCCTTCAACAGGACCATCGTTCAAGTCCAACTCAGAGTAGCGGGCGGCAATTTCCCACGCGCCCAGTCCGTGGCCGTCGCCTCGGAAATTATGATTGGGGCGGATGATGCCGAGTGTCCCGGTCGCTGGATTATAGGATCGAGTTTCACCCGTCAGAAAATAGCTGGCCAATACATAGAAGCCATTCAGGTTGGCATGGCCGTCATGCGGAAATTCGTCTGTCGCCTCAAGACTGACACGGGCATTGTGCCATTCCGCCTGAACCGAGAAGGGGCCGTGGGCAGCCGCGAACTCCAGCCCCACGAGATTGACGCGGTCGGACGGAACGGGCCCCGTAGAAATCAAGGTGGGGGCGATCGATGATTCCGGGCGGGAACCGACGCGATATTCATTATCGTCTGGATTGCGTTGAATGGTCGCCGCCCCCAGATGGACCCAGGTTCGGCCATTATCCAAGTACACGGGCGCGGCCGTGATCCGGGCCGACAGATTCTCTCCCCGGCCGGCCTGAGAATTGCCATAGTTATCGGTGCGCTTGGCGGCGCCGACCGCCCAACTGCCGCGACCCTCAAAAACGCTGTTGTGGATGCCGATGCCATTGGCCCAGTAATTGTTGAAGGCGGCAGAAAGGCCGCGTTCCATGAATGTGTGAAAATTATTGCTGGATAGTTGCTCCAAGGAATAGAACTCCAGCAAGCGGCCAACGCGGACTGTGCCGAGAAACGGAATATTTCGGACACCGATAAAGGTGGTCAGGAACTTGGCATCGCCACCGGCAAATTCGTATTCGACATTAAAGATCGTGTGCTCGTGCATAACACCGCCCAGAGCGATGCGTCCCCGTCGAAACTGGGTGCCGCTGTCAAACTCGGCCACTTCTGAAAGCTCCGAATCTGCATCAAATCCAGCAAAGTCATATTGCACACGACCGGAGAGGTTAAACTGGATCGAGCCATCATCGCTGCGCATCCGTGGACCATTGTGCCAACTGAGATGCAACGGAATCCCTGGCCCGCCCGCGCTTTCTAGCTGTTCAATGCGCGCTTCCAGTGCCTCGATACGATCTTCATCTGCCTGAACCTGCACATGCCCGATCGCTAGGGTGGCGACAATTACCAGAGTCCATTCCAATCTGTTCATTTTCTGATCCTTCCTGTTTAGTCGTTATTTGTCCACTACACACACTGCGTGGACTGCAAAATTAGGCCTTCAAATGCCGTTTCTCCGACGCGATTTTCTCGAGGATCCGAGGTCCATCGAGCACGCTGATAAATGGCATTAAATCGTCCTGCGTCTCAATCACATAGTCGGTC
>SLBD01000030.1 GCA_007126515.1 Kiritimatiellia bacterium | reverse complement strand
GGCCGCGTTTGCCAGGGCGCGGGCCCACTGGCCCAACCCAACTGACTTGATTTCGATTCCAGCATGTTCAGACAATACCTTTACGTAGACACACCTCCCCCACGACCTTGTGTCGTGGGAAGGCATGCTGACTTTTCGCGCATAAACATGATCTGGGATTGAGCCCCTATTGCGCAAGGATAGAAAGCGATTTTCAACTTGCTCAATCTGGGCTCGCTTTCCTTCTCCCAGTTCATATTCGCCCCAGCGTCTAGCTCCCACGACGCAAGGTCGTGGGGCGCCTTGATGAGAGGACTACAGCCCCCCTACGGCAGGGCCACGCTGCGTCGGCTGTGACGGATGGCATTGTACCCTGCCAGCATCTCGTCAATCAGATCCTCATGTTCCGGATCATGAATCAGATCATTGCGTTCGCCAGGGTCATCAACCAGATTGAAGAAATTCCTGGGCTGATGATTTCGATTCACAACCAACTTCCAGGGCCCCGCTCGGTAAGCGCGTGTGTTGTCCTGGCCCCATTCCGGCTCGTCGTTTGACTGAATCAACATGTCCGCCCGCGTGGGCGCATCTTCATAGCCCCGCAGCAGTCGATAGTAGGAGAAACTATCCACGGCTTCATTTTCCGCCAGCGACTGTCCTGTCATTTCTGCCAAGGTGGCATACACATCCTGCAAACCGATCAGCGCATCTGTGCGCCGGCCGGGCGGAATCGGCGAGGACTCCGAACCGTCGCCCCAAGCCATCACAAGAGGTACTCGGTGACCGCCCTCCCAGATCTGGGCCTTTCCGCCACGCAAATTTCCGGAGGAGTCATGGCTGGTATCTCCTTCTTCACGTCGAGTCCAATTCAACCCACCGTTGTCACTGGTCCAGATCACCAGGGTATTCTCCAGCTCGCCTGCCGCCTCGATCCGGTCCAGCAGCATGCCCAATGTCACATTGGCCTCATAAATGATATCAAGATGATCTGAATGACCGCTCGCGCCCTCAATCCGCACGCCCAACAATTCTTCGGGCGGCGTATGGGGCGTGTGACAACTTTGGCTGCTGTAGTAAAGCAGGAATGGACGGGGTTCACCCGCGGCCTCGTTTCCGGCGAAATGACGGTCGAGAAAATCCAGTGCGGCTTGGGTCATTTGAGGCCCTATCTCCGAAGTATCAAAACCTGGCATGCCCCATCCTGTGCGCTTGATCACAGAGCGACCGTATTGGCCCTCCTCCCACGTCTTGACCTCAGCTGGGTCGCCAACAATCAGACCGTTTTCAAACCAGGCATAGGGAGGGCCTTGTATGCCTTGCGGCAACGAATAGACATAATCAAATCCCTTGGTCTGCAGACCTTCCGGCATTGGCTGAGAGAAATCGATATCGGCCACATCATAATGCCACCCCTCAACGATCCGGCCCGTGTTGCGATCAATCAGCCCGCCGCCAAGATGCTCCTTGCCAAAAAAGGCTGTGTGATACCCGAGGCGCTTCAACAGATCGCCCAGCGACGGCTGTCCCGGACGAAACTGCGAGGGCTGATGAGCCATCCAGGTCCCATTCGGTTGCCGGCCCCGCCACGGATAATTGCCTGACAACACACTGTAACGAGTCGGAGCACACACCGCAGCCGCCGCATGCGCATAATCAAACACAATCCCTCGCTCCGCCAATTGCTCATAATTGGGCAACCGTACCGCCGCGTGCTCATCATAAATACGCGTGTCTCCGATCCCCATGTCATCGACAAAGAAAAACAGGACATTGGGTGTTTTACCTGCTGACTGCGCAGTAGGGGCCAGAATCAACCATCCGATCAACATCCCCCCCATCAACATTCGTCGAAATAAGTTGTTTTTCTTCATAATTGCATCCCTTTACTTTTGATTACGTAGTGACATGGTAGTGCCACATTCAATAATTGCTGTATTGAAAATGCACCCATTCCACCTGTGGCAAAATTGCATTTTTATGTTACTATTATTATGTTATACCGCAAAACCAACAAAGTGCAAACAAAAAACGTGACAGCGCATTGCGTGATGGCAATCTGCACCACAGCAGGATACCATCCTCGTGGGGATTCCATAGGAGCTGATGATGAAATTTAAACAAACTTCCCTTCACACTCTTTTTGCCATGGCGAATCTCGCGGGCATGCTTGCAACCATAGCCGAAGCAGGATCATCACCGCCTCCGGGCATGGCATTCATTCCCGGTGGTGAATTTTTAATGGGATCGGACCAAGCGTATGCCTACCCAAATGAGCGTCCAGCTCACCGCGTCCGAGTCGACTCCTTCTACATAGATATTTATCCTGTCACCAATGCCCGTTTTCAGGAATTTGTTAAAGATACGGGCTACCTAACTGTCGCCGAGCGAGCGTTGGATTGGGAAGAAATCCGCACACAAGTTCCTCCAGGGACACCTCGCCCCCCGCCCGAAGCACTGGCCCCCGGATCCTTGGTTTTTCGTCCCACAGAAGGTCCGGTTGATCTGCGCCATATGGGCCAATGGTGGGAATGGACAGTCGGAGCATCTTGGCGACATCCAGAAGGCCCAGGCAGCTCGATTAGCAATCGCATGGATCACCCTGTTGTTCACGTGGCATGGGAGGATGCTGCGGCCTTTGCCGAGTGGGCTGACCAGCGATTGCCCACAGAAGCCGAGTGGGAATTTGCAGCACGAGGAGGTCTTGAAGGCACTCGTTTCGCGTGGGGGGATCAAGAACAACCGGATGGAATTATTATGGCAAATCGTTGGCAGGGGAACTTCCCCTACCACAACACAAAAGCAGACGGTTTTGCTCGGACATCACCGGTGGGTTCATTTCCCGCTAATGGATATGGGCTGTATGACATGGCGGGCAATGTCTGGAATTGGTGCGCGGACCTATACCATGGTGCCGCATTTGTCGACCGAGCCACAGGAGACGGCGTTTGCTGTAACCCAACGGGACCTACGACCGATCAGCCAGAACGCTTTCTGCGAGGAGACCCTTCCCCCCCAACCGTGCCCGGCGCAAAGCGTCGCGTCATAAAAGGCGGTTCTTTCTTGTGTCACCCAGATTACTGCGAAAGCTATCGACCCGCGGCCCGGCGTGGCACATCACCGGACACCGGGACCAGCCATATCGGGTTTCGCTTAGTCAAAGATCACGATTGACAATATTGCGCAAAAGTATAACTCTCGCTTCACTTAACAAGGTGAAGGGGTGGTTATGTCCAAGAAAATACTATTTTCGACGCGCTGGTATGAAATGCGTGTGCACGTGGGTGTTCTCAAGTATGCGCAGCAGCATCACTGGGATGTCTACTCGTCCCACCACATGCCCGAAGATGTTATAAAAGTCCCAGATTTGGACGGACTGATTGTTGAATTTGGTCCCCACGACCGGAATCGAATCGAAATGGCGAGACGATTTTCAGGCCCCGTTGTCGCTTTGGAGGATTTTGATAGCGGCCTGCACCTACCTCGCGTCCATGCTGACAATCGCGCCATTGGACAGTTGGCGGCAGAACACCTTCTGGAGCGAGGTTTTCATCGGTTCATGACCTTGTGCCGCGCCAGTCACACATATGTTCAGGATCGAATTGCCGGCTTCCATCAAGCCATCGCATCCGTACAAAATACCGAATGCCTGGACATTCGCCTCACCCGCAAGCGCCAGCCCCGATATTCTTCCAATGGAGCAAATCAGCCCAAATCATTTGGACAACTCCTGCAAACGCTGCGGTGCCCGGTAGGCGTTTTTTGCATTGATGATGACGACGCGACCGAACTGATTCGCCAACTGTTCGCTGAAGACATTGCGGTTCCCGAAGAAGTTGCCGTTGTGGCAGTGAATAACGATCCTCTCGTATGTCCGTTCGCACGCGTCCCGATCAGCAGTGTCGACCCAAATTTTGAAGAAATTGGATATCGAGCCGCAGAACAATTAGACCACATGATGAATGGGAAAAACGTAAAGATCAAAACACATCTTGTTTCCCCGAAAGACATCATTGTGCGTCGATCTTCTGACATCCGTGCAGTCGAAGACGTTGAAGTTGCCCGCGCGATCCGATTCATTTGGGATCATTCAACGCAATGGCGCTCCATCAATCAAATCGCCGAACATGTCGGCTTAGCCACGCGCACCCTGCAATGGCGATTCAAAAAGGTGATGGGCTATTCCCTTCAGGATGAGATGATTCGCTCCCGCATCGACCGCATCAAAGACGAGCTTGTTACAACAAACAAACCCATTCGGCAAATTGCCGACGAAATGGAATTTTCTTCTGTTCAGTATTTGATCCGCCTATTCAACAAACAAACCGGCATGTCCCCGCTCAAGTATCGCCGCGAACACAAAGACATCACGAGCTGAAAGGGCCCTGACCAACCACCCACGAAATGCGCAATACCATAAAAAAAGTTATATAATTATGTTGACGACCATCTAACCATCCTCTACTCTCTCCACATAGTGTGTATGTTGATATGTCCAATTTCAATTGGGCTATCACGCAGAAACAGAGAGAAGGAGACTCAGATGAAAACAAGATATACGAAACAGCGAATCGTAGCGGGCATGTTGGTGATGTTAGTAGCTGGGCCATTTGTGGCCGAGGTGGCGCGGGGTAATCCTTATTATTACACGAATGCGGACACATCCAACCCAAGACTGGCTCGGGTTGAATCCTGGTCACTCGATCCAAATGAGGTGGATGCCGTCCCATCAGTGCCGGATGCAACCACCGATTTAATTTTCAACATGAACACCCT
>SLBD01000203.1 GCA_007126515.1 Kiritimatiellia bacterium | reverse complement strand
TTTGTTTCAGCAGCGGCGTCCCACGTCAGCTCAATCTGGCTGTCACCTGCCGAGACGGTTAGATTGAGCGGTGGGTTGGGAGGAGTTAGGTCGACGGCTTCGAAGGGTACAATGAAACGCCACTGGACGCGATCACCGACAAATCCGGGGCCCACCAATCGGTATCGAATTTCACCGTCTTCGTCTAGTAGCCTGAAGTTAACGGTGTTGGTGGCGCTTGGATCCTCAATGAAAAACCAACCATGTTCCTGTTCAACCAATTGCCACTGTACTCCGGTGCCCGTTGTGTGGGGCGGAGCAAAGTCCACCGAACCGTCATTATTGCGCAGCATGCGGCCGTCGCGAAGAGAGATGATGTGCCATTGGTCAGGCGTGCCGGAAGGACGCAAGACCCATTGAGTCGATGCATCGCTGTCTCGAATCGTGCTGTGTTCGGGCTCGTCATCCATCTGGTCACTGATTCGCTTGCGAAAGGCCCGGTTATGGATGAAATAGGGCTTATCCGGACGGATAACCGTATCTTGATCCCATGCAAAATAGAGCTCGCCAAACGGGGTGGGGGTGACCCCATCCGCTTCAAAGGCGTTGGAGCGGGGGCCGGGCGTGATGCTTTCTGATACATCAGCGGGCTCAGGATGGTCCGCGTTGGCGGTCCAAAGAAAGAGTGAGTGTTTTTCGAGCCAGGGCAAGGATTCGGCACGCCAGATGAATTCCGCTAACCAGGTGTAATTGTCTTCCATCGACCAACTTTGATTCCCGGTCCAGTCACGCGTAGAAAATTCGGTCAACCAGACAGGCCGATCCCATTCATTATGGAAATTCTCTAAGATCTGAATCAATTGATTAGGGTTGCCGCTACTGGGACCCGCGTAGCGATGGGCAGAGATGGCATCAATGCGGTAGCCCAGATCCAGGGCTCGGGTCATAAATTCATTCATCCAGGCGTTATTCGGATTGACGGTTCCCGGGCTGACCAAAGGTAGGTTCATGCGTTCAAGGCGCGGCCACATTGCCAGGGCGGTATCCACGGTCATGTTGGCTTGATCGGAGCCATCGGGCTCGTTAAATCCCATCAAATACATGGCTTTTCCTTCGCGCTGCCATTCGGAGCGGTGTTGCTCAAGCGGCCCACGATTACTGCCAATATCCCAGTTGAAATTGCCCCACTGCATGGGGTGATATACGGTGTCTTGGTCAAACTCGACGTCGGTCTGTCGTCCCCAGGTATAAACCCAGCTCGCGTCAAATTCGTCAAATCGAGTTGGATTGGTCGAGGCCAAGCCTTTCTTGGGATAATAGGTTTGATAGGGGAACTGCCACCACTGGGAAGCAGTGCCGAGTAGGGCGTTCTGGATTAAGAGCCTATCGGCATCTGGACCCCCGTCCTCTGTATCCATGACGAGGCCGCTCCAGACATTTTGCAGGTAGAAGTTATTCCCGTCGACTGGGATGAGCCGCCATTGCTGATGCGGCATAGCGGCGTACTCAACGTCCTCCAGCGGCAAGCCAGCTTCGGTCGAAAGCCCGGCGCCAGCCAGCACGTTGCCGGTTTCGCGATTCCGCAACCGGTAGGTATCGGTGCCGATATTGAGCACAATCTGATACTGATTCGCCGCGCTGTCTGAGTCCGCCAAAGCTAGCACCGGTTGCCCATCTACCACCTGAATCGGAAGATCCGCTGCCTGATTGTGAAGATGATAAAACGCATCGCCGAAGTCGTTGAACGTTTGTGTGGGCGGCGCGATACCCAGTACGTCTTGTCCAATGGGATAACCGACACCTTGATTGGCTGGGAAGATGCTCAATTGGCGTACTGAGCTAATGGACGTGTTATTGAATAGGAGGCGAACACGATTCGCTTCTGGCTCCTCTGTGAAGGTGATGATGCGGTTGGCTTCCGTGTTGCCGGTAATATCGCTGCCCGGGATCTCAAACCATTGCTCTTCCTCATCATCCCAAAATTGCATGACGAAGGCGGCGAGGGGAGGAATGCCGTCGCCATCCCCGGAATACAAATGGGCACTGCCCAACTTGGTGACATGTTGAAGGTCAATTTCGAGAGTGTTGTTGCCGATTTCCGTGGTCTGCCACTGGGAGGCGGGGTGGGCGTACCCATCCACGGCGTTACGGGCAAAATGTGGATTGTTGGCGGATGTGGCGAAGACGGCCCGACGATGCGCTAAATTCAACTCCACGTCCGTGCCAATGGGGTAACCGAGCTCGTCGCCAGTCATCGGATCCGGATTCGGCGGAAACAGCGCTAACTCCTTCAAGCGGCGCGCACCTTGACCGGAAGAAAACAAGCGGAAAACGTCGGACGTGACCGGATCATCAAAGGTGACGGCCTCTTCAGGGGAGGTGTTGGGATCTTGACTCGACCCGACTTCTGATCCCGGCACCTCGACCCAATCCTCGCCATCGGGAACTTCGATGCGGAAACGGGGAATCACGCGATCGGGTCGATCATTGATGCCGCTATATACATGGGCGCTGGCGATGGTGACCGGTAATGGAAAATGCACTTCAACCCATTGATTCCAAGCGTCCTGAGAGCGCCAGCTATTTACATTTCCGACCACGCCATCCGTGGCAAAAGCAGCTCGATACTGACTATTTGTGGTGCGCCCTGCACTGAACTGGTATTTGGCTAAATTGACGCGTGGAGCCGAGTGCGGCAGCATTCCGGACACGTGACCGGCTACACTTAGTTTCGGGCTATCCGTCAGTCCATCAAATGGAATGGTGCCCAGCTTAAAGGATACGCGTCCGTCGCCGTCTGGAGTGGTGGGAGCGATCGTGATCAGGAATTTCACATCCGTGATATCAAGTTCGGCCACGAGTGGCGGGTCGAAGAAGGCCGCGTATTCGCCATTGGCTGCAAACGCATAGGCGTTCGTCCGCGTTCCTATATAAACATTATCGCCGCCACCCAGCGCACCGTCAGCACCCAAATAGGTGATTGAAACAATCAGATTGCTGGCATTGTTATTAGCCGCCTGTACGAATGATGCAAATCCAAGACCTGTAATCGAAATTGTGGTGGGGCCCTGATTCGGTGTTAGCAGCCCGGAGAAGGAGCGGACGAATTCGCCGGAGTTTGGCTCAATGATTGTTAAATCCCCACCTCCCAACGAAGCATCATCAACAAAAAAACTTGGTCCAAGCAATGCAGTGACATCTGCCTTCACAAATGTGCTGGCCTCGCCTCTGTCTGTGCTTACCCAAAGAGATACAAGAAACACACTGATCATCAAGAGGGGCGATTTAAGTAATTGTCCGATCATCATAGCATTTGCCTGTATTGGAAATATACGACACGTTATCGATTGTGAGCGCAAATTTTGTATTCGCGTATAAATGCAATAATTAGTAGAACATAGCGCAATGTTGTGGTATTGTAAATCAATTGTGTGAAAAATTCTCGGTGGGGAATTGTTGACCGCCAGTGCATAGAAGCGAAGCAGCTGTATCCTCTGGCATGCTAGGATGAATGACTGCAAGCCAGATCAACGAAGGAATGACAATGAGAGCATATCAATACTATGGATGGTACGTTTCAACATGCGCACAGGGCATGAAGGTTTTATTTATGCTAGGGGTGGGCCTGCTGATGAGTGTCTCCTCTGCGGTTGCGCTGGAAACATCTGCCACTGTCCTCGTCGACTTTGATTCGGTGTGGCAATTTAATGATCGCGAACAAGATTTAGGAGACACATGGCTGGAGTTTGAATTTGATGATAGTGGTTGGGCCGATGGGCCAGGATTGTTGGGCTATGATACACGGGGACGAGAGTATCGTTGGCCAGAGCCCGGTTTACAGACGGAGATGCAACCGCAATTGATCACATATTATTTGCGAACGACCTTTGATTATCGCGGTCCGCTTGAAGGACAGGTGCTATTGATCGAACAGATCCTCGATGATGGCGCTGTTTATTATCTGAATGGTGTTGAAATTGCCCGCAGCGCCCTGATGCCGGATGGTGACATTGGATTCGGCACGCGTGCCACTCATTGGACCGATCCGTGGGAAGATCATGAGGTATTGGAGGTATTTGATCCTCCCTTGCGACACGGCGAAAATGTGTTGGCCGTGTCCTTGCACAATGCGGGACCGGGGAGTTCGGACATTTGCCTGGGTGTTCGCATGACCATGGTGCCTCAAGACGTCGAGCCGATTGCTCTCTACTTGACGTGGCAGCAGGATCCCACAACGACGATGACGATTCAGTGGCAAACCATTGGATCATCGGAGGCAAGCGTTCTGCTTGGCGATGCGAACGGTGAGCAGATCGGCACACATCATCCGCAACAAGGGCGCACAATTCCTTCAACTGATCGCTGGGTCTATGCCGCCGAATTGACGGGATTGAATCCGGGGACAGAGTATACGTTTCGTTTGGAGGGCCTCGACGGTTCGGGTTCAAGCCCTGTTTACCGATTTCGAACCATGCCTGCCACGTTGGATCGGCCACTGCGGATAGCCATGGGAGGGGATGTTCGTCATCGCCAGGAGTGGATGGAGGAAATGAATCTCGTCGCGATGCGATACGACCTCGATATGATTGTCTGGGGGGGCGATTTGGCCTATGCCGATGGTCGGCCCCGGCTTTGGTATCGCTGGGAAGAGTTCTTTGAGGCGATGATGAATACGTTGATTGATGATTCAGGCCGGTTGGTACCCATCCTGTTTGGAATTGGCAATCATGAGGTGCAAAATTATCACTGGTTTTGGAATGTCGAATCTGAGGACAGC
>SLBD01000228.1 GCA_007126515.1 Kiritimatiellia bacterium | reverse complement strand
TGCTGGGAAATATCACCACGCCCGCGCAAAGCCAGCGAGACAGTAGCCACCGACACGCCGGCCTCTTTTGCAATATCGCTCAGCGTGACTCGTTTCATAGCTTGATCTTAGCGGTATGGACATCGCGGCGACAAGGAGAAAGGGGTATTGATTAGAACCGGAGTTGCAAATTCAGCTCCCCGAGATCGTTTGCCCTATACTTCCGCAATCAGGCTTTGAATAGGTCCTAGAAAGATTCTAACTCTGCCCATCGCGCGTAAGCCGTTTCGATCAACTTCGGCAGGGTTTCGAGGCGCTCGGTTGCGACTTGAATTATGGCTTTGTCGGCTTGATAGAAGGCGGGATCTGCCACTTGTTCTTGCAATGCGTTAAGTTCAGCCTCGAGCGCCTCGATGGTTTTGGGTAGATCGCGCAACTCGGCCCGTTCCTTGTTGGTTTTTTTGCGCGAACGGGGCACAGCCGTTGTACTCGGATTGCTGGCCCTAGATCCAGATTGCGTTGCCGGTCGTTGCCGCAGCCAGTCATCGTAACCACCTGCGTATTGACCGATTCGGCCGCCGGGTTCAAATGCCAAAATGTCGGTTACGACATGATTTAAGAAGGCGCGATCATGGCTGACAACGAGGACGGTGCCAGGATAATCGGCGACGAGCTCTTCGAGCAGATCGAGTGTTTCAATGTCGAGATCGTTGGTCGGCTCGTCGAGAACCAGGACGTTGGAAGGACGAGAAAAGAGACGGGCTAGCATCAGTCGATTGCGTTCGCCTCCGGATAAGCTGCCGGCGGGTTGCATGGCATCGGCGGGGGAAAACAGAAATTGCTGTAAATAGCCAATGACATGTTGGCGTCCGGCCGCTGTGTGGATGTATTCGTCTTCCCGGCAGAGGTTGTATTTGACGCTTTGTTTCGGATTGATGAGCTGCCGATGTTGATCGAAATACGCGACGTTGAGTCGTGTGCCATGTATGACTTGGCCCTCTTGAGGTGTAAGGCGGCCAAGTAGAATATTCAAGAGCGTGGTTTTGCCACAACCGTTGGGACCAATGATGCCAATGTGACTGCCGCGGTCGATGTCAGCGGTGAAGTCTTGAATGCAGGGTGTGTCGCCGAACTGATGCGTAACGCCTTGAGCTCGTATGACCTTTTCGCCGGTTCGCTCAGCCATGTTTAGGCCCATGGTGATGCGTTGCGATCGTTCGCGGCGTTGGGCGCGTTGGATGCGCATTTGTTCCAGCTCGCGGACGCGACCTTCGTTGCGGGTGCGGCGGGCCTTGATGCCTTGGCGAATCCATTGCTCTTCTTGCGCGAGTTTCTTGTCGAACGTGTCCCACGCCTGTTGTTCGGCATCGAGCAGGGCTTCGCGGCGGACAAGGAAGGTGGCGTAGTCGCAATCCCAACTGGTCAATTGGCCGCGATCGAGTTCGATGATGCGGGTGGCCAGGCGTTGGAGAAAGACGCGATCGTGGGTGACAAACAACAGCGTGCCGTTCCAGCGAAGCAGCCAGTTTTCCAGCCATTGGATGGATTCGATATCGAGGTGATTGGTGGGCTCATCAAGAATCAATACATCCGGTTGGTGAATCAGGGCCCTAGCCAGCAAGGTGCGTCGCTGCATACCTCCGGATAGCGTGGCGAATTCAGCATGGGGCGGTAGCTCTAGTTGCGATAACACCCGGTCAATTTCGTGGGTTTCCGTTGGGTCGTTGGCCTCTGCGGCGACCACGTCATGAACTGTGCCTGCGATAGAGTCTGGCACCGTTTGCTCCAGTTGGGCGACTCGCACGGACTGGGCGCGAGTGACGGTGCCTGTGTCGGGCTGTAGGTCGCCCATCAGGATGCGTAGCAAGGTGGTTTTCCCTTCGCCATTACGGCCCACAAGACACACCCGTTCACCGCGTTGGAGTTGCAGGTTGACGCCGTCCAGCAGAGGCGGTCCGCCAAAGGCAACATGAATCGACTGGAGTTGCAGTAATGCCATGATCTACAGCAACCACATCAGGAATAAAGGTACGGTGACGACGGCCCAGAGATGGGTGAGGAGAAGTCCGCCGGCGATGAACTCGCTGTCACCGCCGTAGCGTTCGCTGAACAAGACGCTCAACATGGCAGAGGGCATGACGGCAACGATGAATAAAATACTGCGGGCCATGTCCTCCAACGGCATCCGTTGAAAGAGGGGGATGAGAGCGAGAGGAACCAGTACGAGTCGGATCAAGCTAACAAACCAGATACGCCAGCTCAGCATGGTTTGGATTTTGAGGACAGCGAATCGACTACCGGCGACAATCACGGAGGCCGCCACTGTGGCTTCAGCAAGAAATCGGACGACGGAGACAATGGTCATTGTGATGGGTTCGAGAGCGCCAGTGAACTGAATGCCGAAGTGGTCCCGGATGAAGACCCAGCTGAGGCTGCCGATCAACGTGACGAAGGGGGGGCTGAAAAGACTGCGTGCTTGCGTGCGCCAGGAGCCGGTGCTGCCGGAAATCAAAAACACGCCCAAGGTCCAGACAATCAGTTCGAAGCCAACGGATGAAAAGACCAAGAGCGCCACACCGCGATCTCCGAACAGGAACAGAACGAGGGGGAGAGGTAGAAACAGGTAATTGTTGATCATGCAATGAAACAGGAAGGCCCGATGCGTTTGGCGGGGAATGTTGCCGAGAAAGCGGGCGGCAATCAGTCCCAGTCCAAGTCCGACCAGGGCAATGACCATCACCAAAAGGGGGAGTAGCGCATTGGCTCTTAGATCGGCCACTGAGAGGCGAATGGTGGAGGTGAAAATTAAGGCTGGGTAGAGTAAGTCGGTGGTAAGCCGGGCAAGTTCGGAAGTGCCTTGAGCGCTAATCAAGCTGCGGCGGCGCGCGTAGACACCGCAGCTAATCAGGGCGAATACGGCTAAAATTTGAAATACAAACTGCATTATGTTCCAACGCGTACAACCATTCACGCGAACGCTTCGGTATCAATTTGCCCGCTGCGGCTCGCTGGGTGAGCTCGCCCTTCCTTTCTAGTTCCTGCCGATTCGTATATGTGTTTGGTCTTAGTCTGTCAACCAAGCGCCGATCAAGCGGCCGAGGTCTGCCAAGTCTTTGGGGGATTGATCGAGATCGAGTGTCCCTCCCCAGGCGATCTCGCGGCCGGGGCCGGTGAGGCCATGAGAACCGAGAATGCGGGTGGTGTCTTGGCTGACGGAACCGGGCGGCCAGCCGAAGAAGAGTTCGCAGGGATCGAAACCGGGCTTGTTGTGGATGTCGACGTGGGATGCAAAGTCGGGCGCTTCGCGTCGGTCTGTCCACCAGGGATAGGCAAACCAATACCCCGGCTCGGCCACCAGGACAAGGTCGCCGCTGTGGGGGTGATCGAGCCCAAACTTTCGCTGTGCGGCGCGATCGAGGACGCTGCCGATACCGGCGAGGTCGTTCAGTACGTCGCGGGTACGTTCCAAGGCATCGGCATCGGGCACGAATACGTGGGCAACTTCGTGGTCGACCATGGCGAAGGCGGGGCTGGAGAAGAAGTCGGGATAGGCCATGCCTTTGACACTCTGTGTGAGAAAGAGGTCTTCAATTCGCAGTGCGCCATTGGGAAAAACCGCTCCGTGTTCAACGGTGCGGATGGCATAGTCACCGACAAAGAGGATTTCGTAGTCTTTTTGTTGAGCCATTTGGTAAAGGCGATCCAGGTAGCCTTCCAGCTGTCGGAGGGCGCGGTCGACGGAGGCGTGATCTTCTCCGTGGCGTTGCAGGTCATAGTCGAGATGGGGCAGGTAGGTAAACAGTAGGTCGGGAGCGATGTCGGGCATGTCGAGGACAGCCCCAATGCTTTCAATAATCCATTCGGTGCTACGCCGAGATGCCAAAGGTCCCCAGTAATTCATTAAGTTGAAGCGCCGCCCGATGCGTTGGCAGAGGCGGTCGTAGAGACCGCTCGGGGTGGTGTAGACATCTTGAATCATGCCGCCACTGTGTTTGTGGATGGGGCGGGGGGAAACGATTAGATCAGCTGCTTCACCGAGACTTTGTTGCCAAAACATCAGGCCGACGGTGCCTCCTGCGGCGCGGAAGTCATCCCAGATCCGGGGACCAGCGACCAGCGAGGCGGCCTGTTCCCAGAAAAGAATCTTCTTGAGTCGTTCGTGGTAGACACCGTTGGCGATCATGCCATGCGATGAGGGTGCAGCCCCAGTGCGGAGTGTGGCTTGCGCGGTACAGGTGAGGGCTGGGAAAACGGTGTCGACTGAACGAAAGGAAATTGCTCCGGGACTACGGCGGAGTCGGTCGGCCATGTTGGCACCAAAAGCAGCCAGTTGGACAAGCAGCAGTTTTTTCTTCTTCATGATCTGAGCCTCGTTACGCTTAACTGGCGTAGAACCAGCGCGCGAGAACGCGGTTGATCAGCCAGCATGCTAACAGGATAGCACAGACCGTGAGTGTGTCGATGGTGATCCCGGCGCTGAGGATGAAGAACATGCTTAACCAAAGTAAGTGGGCGATGAGATAGCCGACCCAAGGGGGCAGCACACGCACAATGCGCTCTTTGCATTCCAGTGTGCGGGGCAAATTTCGCGTGGTTCGGAATCCATGTAGATGCGCGCCTGCAGCAACGGGAAGAGCGAGCACAAAAAATATGAGGAGGCTGTACGGCCATGTCCATTCATGGATGAACGGTATGAAAAATAAGAGACCAAGCAGGGTGGCTGTGGCCGGACCCCAGACTTCCAGTGATGGATTGTGGGGGTATCGTTCGCGTCGAGCGAGCTCGGTGACCGTGGCGACATATGTAGTGACAATGGCGGCTGCAATCCAAATCCGAGCAGAAAAAGAGAGGCCTGTGGCGGCGGCAGCGGCCCCCATCAAGAAACTGAGGCCACGACATAGCCCCATTGTAACTACCCCCAACACAGATATTTTTTTAAAAAAGCGGTCATAGGCAAGCACGCTCGCGATCAGGGCGATACTCATAGCAAAAGGAACCACGCCCACGTGCCAGGCGAGGAGGCTGCCGCACCCTGCTAATAGCCATGCCACGCTGGCAGCTACTCGAGGGGAAATCAGCCCCATTGCAATGGGGCGTAAGAGGCGGGCTTGTGCATCCCGTCGCCGATCAAAGACATCGTTCCAAATCAATCCGGCTGCATAAATGCAAAGAATAGCTGCCAGCGTCCATGCCAAGGTCACGCTGTCGCGAAGGCTTGCAGAAGAGGCCATGTAAAAAGCCGCGACGGGTTCGGCTGGAACAGTAAATAAGTTGGGGATGCGCAGCACCCTCAGCCAGTTACGCAGGGGTTGGCGCTGCATTCGTCTGGCTTTCACATCTGTTGCGGATTGCTGTGGGTGTATTGCCACGTATCTTTACCTCTTTCCTCCTTTAAAAAAGAATAGGGGGATTGGTACAGGTTCGCAAGCGATAAGGCAGCCATTCTCATTAGGGTCGCCTCGGCTCGCTCGCCTTCGCAATGCTACGGCGTGGCACGCCGAGCGAGCCGTGTGCTTGAATGGGAGAACATAATGAGAATGACTGGCGAGAAGGGGGAAATGAAAAGACCCGGCTTCATTGCGAAGGCGGGTCTTTCCGGGTGCCTGGCGGCGTGGTGTGTGTGTGTAGGACGTGTGTGCGTCCTGGGTGTGTGTGTAGATTGGTTATGCGCGCAAGCGGTATCCGACTCCTCGTACAGTTTGAATGCGTTTGCCCACTTCTTGTAGTTTGCGGCGCAATCCGACGATGAGGACATCGACGTTGCGGGTTGTGCACGCTTGATCATTCCCTCGGAGTTCGGCGATGATATCTTTTCTGGACAGCACCCAGCCGACACGACGAGCCAGCAAACAAAGCAGTTGAAATTCGCTGCCGGTCAACGAAATGGGGGATCCATGCAGAATGACATCATGCTGTTGTACATGAATTTCAAGGTCCCGCAGTCGAATCACCTCGCCCCATTCGCCTGCTTGGTGTATGTGCTGCGCTACAGAGGGGTGCAAGGGACCAGCCGATATAGCAGCTGCTTCAGCTTTGTCTAACGGTCGTTCTTTCCCATCCGAGTCACTGCTGCGCAATAAATAGACTGGAAAGCGTAAGCTGCCATTCTCATCTTCCAAAAGTCGGCACAATTCCCGGCTGCTGCGAGCCGACAAGGCGCTGTCGATGACAACAAATGAGCCACGCCCTTGATTGATTTCTTCAATGAGCTCATTCCGGTCTGCTGGGACTCGAACTTCATAATTCCCAAATGCAGGTCTCCTCATTGATTGTTCAGAGAATCGTTCGCCGAGATCTGCCGCCATATTGCTTTTTGTCATGATCATACGTCACCTCAAATTCTTTTTCTTTCTGTCGTGGATAGGAAGCAAATGCCGTGCCAATGTCGAATCAATTTAAGTAAATAAGCTGTTTTAATGCGAAAAAGCAGGGATTTGGGCCGGATTTTCCCTGAGTATACCCTGAAAAATGATTCAATAATGTAGTTTTTAATGTTTGTGACTACAATTTTGATACGGGTTTTGGCTCTAGCGTGGCAAGGGGCAGCCGAGTGCTTGAGAAAACATCCGCAGGAGATTGAGCTCTTCTGGAGTGGGGGCATCGCCAAGTATGGTGCAGTGGCCAGCGGCTTCAATTAGATGCCGCCGCAAAGCAAAGGTGGCGTGGCTGAGGTTGTCCAGGGCTTCGTCGGCATGTTCAAAGTCGATGGTTTCAGTGGGATCAAAGGTCAGGTAGCCGTTTAATACGTAGCTGCGAGTGATTGCCGCATTAAACTTAGCTTTGGCTTCGGCAAGATCCGGTGTCGATTGGCGGGCAATGAGCGAAAGCAAGAGGCTGGCTTGCGGCGCAATCTGATCAATGCGTTTGGAATCAATCTGACCTTGATCGATTTGGCCATCTGCAACGGTGGGCCCAACATTTTGATGGAATTTGCGGCGCAGGAGAAATTCGAAAGCTGACGTTCGGTGATCGGAGCGAATCAGCTGGTCGATCAGTTGAGACAATCCCTGATATTCGGTCAGGGAGAGATGATGCTTCAAAGTTGGCAGCAGGATGTCGACGAGCGCCAGTCGGCTGTCCTCGTCCAATTCGATGGTTGCCGCTTGTAGTTCTGCCACCTGCTGAGCGTCTACTTCAATGTGGTTGTTTGCGATCGCCTCGAGTTGGACGGAGTAGATCGCTTGCTCCTTGTGAAGCAGCAGCGACAAAAGTAGTTCGCGAGCGGTTTGACTTTGATGGGCGGCATTTTTTACTGCCTCTGGGAGGCGTTCCAATGCAACGCGGCCAGAATCGGCCACGAGTTCAGGCAATGAACTGGGAGAGGCAGGGGGGTGTATCGAGCTGGCCATGGTGGCTGTGATCACACCGCGTAGCAGCGGGTCGCTGACCTGAGTCCCTTTGATCGTCGATTGCGTCGGATCTTGGGGGTGGGGGCCAGGGCGTTCTACCTCGGGGAAGGTGCCATCCCAGCGGGGATCGATGCGACGAATGCGCTCGGGCAACGGCGGATGGGTTCCCGATGCGCGCGGTTTTGCCGACCACATCGGATTACTTAAAAAGAAGTGGGAGACCTCTTCGGCGTGTGCGGACATGATATGGGAGCCGTTGCGTAAGCCGCCCACTTTCAACAAGGCTCCGCCAATGCCGGCTGGATTGCGGGTAAATTGGACTGCCGCTGCATCGGCCAAGTATTCGCGCTGGCGCAAAATTGCCTGCTTGATGCGTCGTGAGACAAACGCGCCGACGTAGCCGATCACCGTCACGAAAACGGCGACGACAATGATTGCCAAAATTGCGGCACCCGCGCCGGATCCGCCCGATCCGCGGCTGCCCCCGCCGCGCATACGAGGTCCGATATAGCCGCGCCCCCCCGCGTAGCTGTCGCCGCCCCAGGGCTCTCTCAATATGCGGCCTAGAATGGTGAGCATCAAAATACCGTGTAACCATCCCATCAATTGTGTGTTCAGGCGCATGTCGCCATTGAGTATATGGCTGAATTCGTGAGCAATCACTCCCTGCAATTCATCTCGATCCAAAGCCTGCAGGGTGCCTTGCGTGACAGCTATCGCGGCATCGTTCAACGTGAATCCTGCGGCCAGCGCGTTGATTCCGTATTCGTGCTCGAGAACAAAGACTTCGGGAACTGGCACGCCGGACGCAATCGCCATTTCCTCAACGATGTTGCGGAGGCGTCGATGCAGGGGGTCTTGAGTCGACGCATCCACGCTGTACCCGCCCAACATGCGAACGACCACGTGCCCGCCCCGACGCAGTTCCATCTGCTTGTAAAGACTGCCGCACAGAATCACCAAAAAAGATGCGGTTAGCGTGATGACAAAGCGCGGCAGCGACCACCAGGAAAAAAGAGATTCGTGCGGATGTTCAAAAAGATCATAGATGAAGAAGCCAAGGGAAACGGCGGTGTAAACCGCTAGTCCGATCATCAAGACGGCAACCATAAACAAGGCGACCAGCCTGCCGGTCCGTCGCCGGGCATCATCTTGGGCTGAAAAGAAATTCATCATGGCCTGAGAATATCGTTTTTGTGCCTTGGTACAAGCAGAAGCCTGTAGGGGGTCTGCTGATTTCGGACTAGGAGTCGGTTGACGAGTAGGCTACCGTTTCGGCAATCATGATTTTAAAAAAATTGAAGGAGAGCGAATGAGCAAGAATTTCTATCCAGGGGTTGTGCCAGATTGGGCCCACGACGCAGTTTGGTATCAAATCTTTCCAGAACGCTTTCGTAATGGCTGTCCGCAGAGCAATCCGCAGCGTGAAGATGTGACGGATCATCCGATTGCGAATTGGTGTGTCACCCCATGGGGGCAAGATTGGTATCGTCCAGATGACTGGGCACCCAAGGGGGAGCACGCGTTCTGGGGTGTATTGGCGCGTCGCTACGGCGGGGACTTGGTCGGGGTGCGCGAGAAATTGGATTACATTCAGGACCTCGGTATTAACGCGATTTATTTGAATCCAATTTTTATGGCCCGATCTCTGCACAAATATGATGGAGCCAGTTTCCATCATATTGATCCTACCTTTGGCCCGGATCGGGCCGGTGATTTGGCGTTATTGGCCGAGGTACGGGAAACAGAAGATCCCAAGACCTGGGTGTGGACGGCTGCGGATCGATTTTTTCTGGAGTTGGTGAAAGATGTGCATGCTCGGGGCGTGCGGATCATTATTGATGGCGTGTTCAATCATTGTGGCCGAGAATTTTTTGCGTTTCAAGATGTGCTCAAACATGGAAAGAAATCCCGCTATGCGGATTGGTTTCGGATTAAGCGTTGGAAGCGGGACGGATCGTTTACCTACGAAGGTTGGTGGGGACACCAATCTCTGCCCGAGTTCAATCGTACGAAAGGCAATCTGATCCCGCCTGTTCGTGAGTATATTTTCAATTGTACGCAACGCTGGATGGATCCTTCTGGGAAAGGCAATCCTGCAATAGGGATTGATGGCTGGCGGTTGGATGTGGCGTTCTGCGTTCCGCATGGTTTTTGGCGAGACTGGCGTCAGCACGTTAAGTCGATCAATTCCGAGGCGTATATTACGGCGGAAATTGTTGAGGGTTGTGCGCCGTATCTGAAAGGGGATCAGTTCGATGCGGTGATGAACTATGAATGGCTGCATGCCGCGATCGCCTATTTTAAGCCAGGAGGGAAGCCGATTTCGATGACTCGATTCAAGCATCTTCTGGATCGGTTGTGTCGAAAATACCCTCCAGAAGTGATGCCTGTGTTGCAGAACTTGTTGGATTCTCACGATGTGGGGCGAGTGTCCTCGGTACTGGAAAATGCCGAGCAGGCTGCGAATACTCCTCCCGATCACTTCAATGTGGCCCGCGTTCGGCAAAACCCGGCCTTTATTACGACGCAGCCAGGCGAAGCGGCCTGGCAAAGTTTGCGTCAATTGACCGTGTTTCAAATGACCTATCCTGGCGCTCCAATGATTTACTATGGCAATGAGGTGGGCATGTGGGGCGCGAACGATCCCGATAATCGTCAACCCATGTTGTGGGACGATATTGAGTATGAGCCAGAAACTCATGGGCCGGCCGGGAAGTCCCTGGAGACATCCAATCCGCGTCAGCCTGACACAGAGTTGCTGGCCTTTTTCCGTCGTTCTATACAGATGCGAAAGGAGAACGAAGTGTTGCGACGCGGAGATTTTTCCTGGTTGGTTACAGGGCGTCGGCAGTTGCTGGGTTTTGAGAGGCGGCTGGGTGCGGATCGGGTTGTAGTGCTGTTGAATGTCTCTGACCGAGACATGGAATTTCAGTTGGAACAGGCCGTTGAGGACGTGTGGACGCCTGGAGTTGCATGGCCGGCTGGATCTTTGATGGTCCCGGCTCGGGGATGGCGGGTGGTTCGATGAGAACCTACACATGCACATGCGGGCAGACCTTGTTCTGTGATAATAACGTCTGTCTGAAGTGCGGCTCGGAACTCGGCTTTTGCCCGGCCTGTCAAAAGCTGGGGCCGATTTTTGCGAGCAGTGATGGCACGTATCGGTGTGGCAATCCTGAGTGCGGTGCTGCGTTGGTGAAATGCGCCAATTATGTCGACTACGATGTCTGTAATCGCTGTATCGAGATCCCCAAAGATGGTTCGCCACCTCCGCTGTATTGCGACTGTTGCAGGTATAATCAAACGATTCCGGATTTGTCGGTGCCGGGCAATTTGCAGAAGTGGTATCGACTCGAATCGGCAAAGCGCCGCTTATTCTACGATTTGGCGTTGCTGGGATTACCGCATGGGACGGCTGCAGACGGATTTGTTCCGCCGCTGTCGTTTGACTTCAAAGCGGATATTATTCCTAGTGCGGATTTTTGGCGGTCCATGGGTGATGAGGAGCGCGTTTATACGGGGCATCAAGCTGGCAAAATTACAATCAATATTCGGGAAGCGGATGAAGTCGAGCGGGAGCGATTGCGTGTGGATATGGGCGAAGCTCATCGCACATTAATCGGACATTTCCGCCATGAAATCGGCCATTACTATTGGGAGCTGTTGATTCGAGGTCAGCGTGAGGCGGAGTTTACGAAGATGTTTGGCGATCCATGGAATCCATCCTACGCGGAGGCGATGGAGGTCTATTATGCTCAAGGTCCGCGTCCGCATTGGCAGCGGGCGTTTCCCAGCGCCTACGCTTCAATGCATCCCTGGGAAGATTGGGCTGAAAGTTTTGCTTTGTTGCTGGATATGATCAGCGCCCTGGAAACCGCTACTTGGATTGGATTCCTGCCTCCGACGGAATTCGATATGCAGGACATGGACAAGATGATCACTCTCTACCAGCGACTTGGCCTAGGCTTAAATGAGATGAGCCGGACGATGGGATTGCTTGATATCGTTCCAGAAGTTCTTGTGGAACCTGTGGCTCGCAAAATCCGATTTGTTTATAATGTTTGCCGAAACAGTCGAGGCGGTTCTGGGAGTTGAGGCAGTCTGGGACAAAACTGGACTCGTGAACTCGCAGGACCTCTGGTGAGTGGTCATCGGGCATTGATCTGCAACGATGGTTGAGATCGAGAGGGTAAATCCGAGAAGCGCGGATCAGCACGAATCGCACGAATATGTGGTGCATCGCGCTCCATCCATCCACGAAAGTCGTCTGCGAACTCCTCTGCCATCGGGGCGATGATCGGCCAGGCTTTATCTGTATCGCCCGTACCTGCCAAGGCATATGCCAACGCCATCTGGATGCGTTGATTTGCTTCAAGGCCATCATCCAGGGCAGCTTGTAAGATTTCTGCCGCTTGCTCGTATTCCTCAGTGCCAATTAATATGTAGGCAGCGGGGTAGGCGAGTTCAGGGGGATGAGAGTGAGCCTCGAGTATGCTTAACGTTAATAGGGTGGCTGTGCTGTGGCTGTCCAAATTCAGAAAGCTGCGCGCGATTTCCAGGGTGATATGAGGTTGAGAGGCGCCACGTTGTTGTGCGGTTCGAAGTTGGGTGATCGCGTCTTGCCAATTCTCCCTCTCGAGCTCGGTCCAAGCATCGCGTAGAGCGTCGAATACCGGACGCATATTGGCAGGCGAAACATCCCCAAGCACGGTCGTGATCAGTCCTCGGAGACCCTCCTCCGTGAGCCACGTGCGTAAACTGGTTTCATCGTTGATGATCCAGCCTGCTACCCGAATTTGCTCAGCCAAGTTCCTGTCCCGCCAAAACTCTGCAGCAGTAGCGCGTTGGTGTCTCTGGTTGAGAATCAGTTCGTAATATCTCCCCCGTAAGTGGGAGGGGGCTGTCGTCAAAGCAGCGTGTAAAACGTCATCGGCCCGCTCGAACTCTCTCAAATGAAGCAACGCTTCAACCCAAGCCAAGGAATGATTGGGACTGAGGTAGCCCAACGCTTCATGGATTTCCGTAAAATAAATGTCAGCAAGATTGTGTTGATGTACCATTGTGGCGAGGATCGCTGCACGCAAGCGATGAGAGGGATTATTCGGCTCCAAGCGGATGAGCGCCTGGTACTCGGTTAATGCGCTGCGCCAGCGCCCGGCTCGATCATGAGTTTGAGCTTCCGCCAAGTGATGTTGTATCTCTCGGGCTCGCAATCCCGAGGAATCATTGGACGGCTGCTCTGTTTGCCGAATAGTTCGTGTAGGTCGCTGCTGGCGCGGAGTGGGTGGGGCCTGTTGCTCGTCTGCAGTGGGGCTGAAGAGGGGGTCCATGATACCTGGAGGAATGGGGCCCAAGGCATCGCGGTCGGCTGCCTGCACGAGAACGCAGGAACAAACGTAGACGAATCCGATCCAGGCAAGATAGGCGATCTTCTCTCTTGAAATGCAATACAACAAGGTCATAGGTCAATACGATGTCTCTGGGTGAAATCGATCCGTGGATTACGGATCCAAGCGATAGTAGTATCCCTCGTTGAAAATATGGTCCGGGGATACGCCTTTGTCCAGTAACATGTCCTGAACTTCGTAAATCATTTCGTAGGCACCACATAAATAGTAGTGAGCCTCAAGGGGGCAGTGGATGTCTTTTAACCGCTGTGTAACGCGGCCTGAATGGCAGTCGGGCGCGGTGTCCGCTGACAGGCACGGGTGGTATTTGTAGGAGGAAAATTCATCTCGAAAATACAATTCTGCCGTATGGCGAACGCCGTGCAAAATGGTGATATCTAGATTTGGATGGGTGCGAATGTAGGAGCGACAGGGGGCAATCCCGGTGCCGGTGGCAATAAACCAGATTGGGCGAGCTGGATCGCGTAACACAAATTGTCCGTACGGTCCCGACCATTCGATCGTGTCTCCAGATTGTAAAGCGGCCAGTTGAGGTGTCAGCACGCCGGTTGGAATCAAGCGGTACAAGACTTCAATGTGCTCATCCCGTTCTCCGCTGACGACTGTATAGCTGCGATCCTCGACCAAGCTCCTTCCATGGAGGGTGACCAAGCGGCCCGCTTCAACGTCCACACCGTCTCGAGCCAGAATCAAATGATAACCGTCTGGCGAAATTTGGCGTTGTTCAATGACGTTCCCGCGTACCCGCCGTACGTCCAGATCAGGCACATCCGCTCTTTTAGATATTTGCATGGCGCCATGATGATACCGCAGACATTGAGCTTGCAAACAAATAGTGTTAGGATATATTCGTATATCCGAAATTACAGATGAAGTATGGCGATGGCAGTAGAAAGATTGAAGGCGTTAGCAGATGAGGTGCGGTTGCGCATCATCCGCGCGGTTTCCGCGTCTGAACTCTCTGTCGCGGAGTTGGTCCAAGTTTTGGAGTTGCCTCAATCGACGGTCAGTAGGCACTTGAAGGTTTTGCGGGACGTCAAGCTGGTCGAGACTCGGCGTGATGGAACGTATATTTATTATCGACGCGGATCTGCATTGGCAGATCCACTGCTGGCGCAGTTTGTCGATGAGCAACTGCGCTCGTTGGATGGCGGCGAGTTGGATAGTGAAGCGGTGATGCGCGTGATCGGAATGCGCAGCCGTCGCAGCCGCGAGTTTTTTGATCAGGTTGCCGGGAAATATGGTGAATTAAGTCAACCGGGTGGAGGATGGTCGGCCTTGGCCGGGGCGATGGCGGTTGGCTTTGCAGGATGCGACATTGCCGACCTAGGCGCTGGCGAAGGCGACTTGACCTTGCTACTCGCTCGCTTCGCGCGCTCGGTCATGGCGGTTGATGCGTCATCAGAGATGTTGAAACATGTTGGAGCTCGACTAAATCGCGAACAGCATGCCGCGCGCGTCGAGCTTGTTTTGGGCGAACTGGAAGAGTTGCCCATGTCAAATGAGTCAGTGGATGCTGTTTTTTTGAGTCAGGCACTTCATCACGTCGGGCAACCGGCAGTAGCGATTCGTGAAGCGGCTCGTATATTGCGGTCCGGCGGATGGCTGATTGTGTTGGATTTGCAACAACATGATCAGGAATGGATGCGAGAGCAGTGGGCGGATGTCTGGTTGGGTTTCGATCCCGATCAGGTTGAGCAGTGGATTGTGCAAGCAGGTCTGAATCCCCGGTGCAGAGAGGCTCTGGTCGGTGGGGGCACTGCGATCAATGTATTAATGATGGTGGCGAGGAAATAATCGAACAAACAAGAACCCGAAAAGGAGAACGAAATGGGTAAAACAACAACTGCGCGGAAGCGCAAAACAAGTAGCAAGCCAAAGCTGACAGTGATCAGTAATTTGAAAGGCAAGAAAGCTGGCGATTACGCTGTGCGCGATTTGTCCTTGGCGGAATATGGTCGCAAGGAGATTGAACTGGCTGAGGCGGAGATGCCCGGGTTGATGGCACTGCGAGCCGAGTACGGCAAAGAGAAGCCATTAAAAGGCGCACGAATCACCGGCTCTTTGCACATGACCATTCAGACTGCGGTCTTGATCCAGACGCTGGAAGAGTTGGGTGCCAAAGTGCGCTGGGCCAGTTGCAATATTTTCTCAACGCAGGACCATGCCGCCGCAGCCATTGCTGCCAATGGTACGCCCGTGTTTGCGTTCAAGGGCGAAAACCTGGAGGAGTATTGGGAGTTCACCGATCGCATCCTCGATTGGGGCAAGGGCAAAGGCCCCAACGTAATTTTGGATGACGGCGGCGATGCAACTCTCTTTGTTCACTTGGGCTATGCTGCGGAGAAAGATCCTTCAATTCTGGATCGCAAGCCCGGCAGCGAAGAAGAGAAGGTGTTGTTGGCTCAGGTCAAGAAGGCCATCAAAAAAGATCCCGGTCGGTTCCATCGCATTGCCCCGGATATTCTCGGTGTCAGCGAAGAAACCACCACCGGCGTCCATCGTCTCTACAAGATGCATGAACGCGGCGAACTCCTCTTCCCCGCGATCAATGTCAATGACTCCGTCACCAAGTCCAAGTTCGACAACTTGTACGGCTGCCGCCACTCCCTTGTGGACGCGATCATGCGGGCCACAGATGTGATGATCTCTGGCAAGGTTGCGGTTGTGGCTGGCTACGGCGATGTCGGCAAGGGATCCGTAGAATCCTTGCTGGGCCAAGGCGCACGAGTCATTGTGACTGAAGTGGATCCAATCTGCGCATTGCAGGCCGCCATGCATGGTTTGGAAGTGATGACCATGGATGAAGCCTGTAAGATCGGCGACATCTTCGTCACCACCACCGGCTGCTGCGACGTCATCACCGAACGGCACATGAAGCAGATGAAGGATCTTGCCATTGTCTGTAACATTGGCCATTTCGACAGCGAAATCCAGATCGAGAAGATGCAGAAGTACCAGTGGGATGAGATCAAGCCGCAGGTCCACAAAGTCACCTTCCCGAACAAAAAGCGGTTGATTGTTCTGGCCGAAGGCCGTCTCGTCAACTTGGGATGTGCCACCGGCCACCCCAGCTTCGTAATGTCGAACAGCTTCACGAATCAGGTGATGGCGCAAATCGAGCTGTACAAGCATCACGACCGATATCCGGTGGGTGTGTACACGCTGCCGAAGCACTTGGACGAGAAAGTCGCTCTGTTGCACCTCGAACAGCTTGGAGTCCGTCTCGATAAGCTGACGCGGGCGCAAGCCAAGTATTTGGGTGTGCCCCAAAGCGGTCCGTACAAGCCGGATCATTATCGATACTAAGAACAAGTTGAATTGATTCGAAGGGGCCGATCGCAGCACGGGTTGCGATCGGCCCTTTCTTTTTCCGGAATCCTTGGCGAACCGGGAAATAAAGGATAAGCCATTCCAATTATGTCCTCCGATTCAAGTACATGGCTCGCTCGGTGAGCTCGCCCTACCTCGTTTTCTTCGCG
>SLBD01000236.1 GCA_007126515.1 Kiritimatiellia bacterium | reverse complement strand
TGGGAATTGGATGAGATGCGCTTGTATCGCGTCGTTGTCAGCGATTAGAGCATTGTAAATAAAACTATAGTCGCAGTTTTGCGCCAAATGTCATCGCGAGCGAAGTCGAGGGTTCTCGATTTTGCTGACAAGGACAGCGATTTCTCGACTTCGCTCGAAATGACTCAGTTTTAAAAACCAAGCGGCGTAAGTCGTAATCAGAGATAATCATGATGGAGGATATGATATGAAGGATAGGGAACTGCAAGAAAAGAAATTCCGCGCTCAACTAGATGAGTGGAATGCGGAGATGGAAAAGCTAAAGGCAAAGGCCATGAAAGCCAGCTCGGATGCCGGACTGCACATGAACCGGCACATTGGATCGCTGGAGGCAAAAATTGCCGATGCAGAGCGACGGTTTGCGGAACTATCCCGAGCCAGCGAAGACGCCTGGGGCGAGATCCGGGATGGCGCAGACAAGGCGTGGAGTACGTTAAAGAGCTCGTTTGACGACGCCATGTCAAAATATCAATCGTAGGTCTTATACCATTGCCATATACGTATCGGTACAAACGATTGGGTAGGGCGGGCGGCACCTCGCCCGCCGCGGCTCGCTCGGCCTGTCACGCCGAAGCTTTGAGAAGGCGGATGAGCTCGCCCTACCTTCCTGATTAATACCGATACGTATATGTGTTTGGTATAATTCAGGTTCTTGCCCACGAGCCAGTCATCGCTGCGCCCACAAAATCGCGGAATAGCGGATGCGGATTCAACGGCTCCGATTTGAATTCGGGATGATACTGGGTCGCAACAAACCAAGGGTGATCCTTGATTTCAATCGATTCAACCAATTGACGGCTGCCATCCATCCCGGAGATCACAAGGCCTGCTTCTCTGAAGGTGTCATAGTAGGCAGGATTAACTTCGTAGCGGTGCCGATGCCGTTCTTCGATTGTTTCGCTTCCGTAGGCTCCGGCAATCTTTGTTTCCGGTTGCAATAGGGTGGTGGAAGCACCGAGTCGCATGCTGCCCCCGAGGTCTTGAATCAATTCCTGTTCTTCCATCAAGCAGACCACCGGGTGCGGGGTGTCCTTGTCGAATTCAGTCGATTGAGCTCCATCCAAACCGCAGGCGTTGCGGGCGAATTCGATGATCGCACATTGCATGCCCAGGCAAATGCCGAGGAACGGAATACGGTGTTCGCGAGTCATCTGAATTGCTTTGATCTTTCCTTCCACTCCGCGACCGCCAAATCCGCCTGGAATCAACAGGCCATCCACGCTGAGGATTCGGTCGGCGGCCATGTCGTCTTCCAATTCTTCGGCCGGGATTTTGATAATCTCAACGGCAACACCATGCGCCAGCGCACCGTGTTGAATGGCTTCAAAAATAGATTTATAAGCATCCTGCAATTCCGCATACTTGCCTACCACGCCAATTCGCACCTTGCCCTGTGGATGAATCAGCCGATCCAGCATCGCATTCCATTCGTCCAATTGCGCGGGTGGCCGCGCCAGGCGCAGGTGAACCATGAGCAGGTCATCGAGGCCTTGCCGTGAGAGCACCACGGGCAATTCATAAATGCTGTGGGTGACATCTTTTTCAACAATCACAGCGTGAGGGGGGACGTTGCAGAAGAGAGATAGTTTCCGGCGGACGTCGTCTTGCAAGTCGACTTCGGTGCGACAGATCAAGACATCGGGGAGGATGCCGATTTCCCGTAGTTTGGCGACACTTTGCTGAGACGGCTTGGTTTTGACTTCGCCCGCTGCTTTGATGAAGGGGACATAAGTGAGGTGAATGTAACAAACGTTCTCTCGACCTTCCTCCAAGCCGATTTGGCGGATCGCTTCCAAGAATGTCAGGCCTTCAATATCGCCCACCGTACCGCCGATTTCGCAGAGGATGACGTCGACATCGTCTTCATCCTGGGCTCGGATGCAGCTTTTGATTTCATCTGTTATATGCGGAATCATTTGCACCGTACCACCCAGATAATCGCCTCGCCGCTCCTTCTTCAGTACCTCCCAGTAGATGCGTCCGGCGGTAAAATTGCTTTTTCGCGATGTCCGTTGTCCTGTGAAGCGCTCGTAATGACCCAAATCCAGGTCGGTTTCCGCGCCATCATCCGTAACAAAGACTTCGCCATGCTGGAAGGGGCTCATGGTCCCCGGGTCCACATTGAGATAGGGATCCAGCTTTTGCATGCGGATTGATAGCCCTCGACTGATCAGTAGCCGACCGATGGATGCGGCGGTTAATCCCTTGCCCAGAGATGAAACAACGCCCCCTGTAATAAAAATGTATTTTGCCATAATGCGAGCATCTTAAGAGGTAGCAGATAAATGACCAGCGGAAAGTGTCGGCCTTAGCCGTTCTTGACTACAGACGGGTATTTCCTTTACACACAGAGGTATTCGTAGCGAAGGAGAAGATATGTCAGCAAAATCTGCAGGGCTGGGACGTGGCCTGAATGCATTGATCAAAGAAAAGCCAGTGGCCACAGCAACACCGCAGCCAGAGCCTACACCTGCCGCAGACTCGACAGAAGTCGAGCGCGGACCCGTTAAGATTCCTGTGCATCAAATCCACAAGAGTCCGTGGCAACCCCGCCGACACTTTGAGCCAGAGGCATTGGAGGACTTGGTTCATTCCATTCGTAGTCATGGGGTTTTGCAACCACTGTTGGTTAGGCCGGTTCGTGATGGCTATCAGTTGATTGCCGGTGAGCGACGCTTGCGCGCTTCCCAGGAAGCGGATTTGCAAGAAGTCCCGGCGCTATTGATGGATGTCTCCGACAAGGAAGCCGTCGAGCTGACCTTGATCGAGAATTTGCAGCGTGAGGATCTCAATCCGATTGAGGAGGCCGAGGGCTATCAATCGCTGTCGAATGAATTCGGCATGACGCAGGAGCAGATTGCCGAGCGCGTCGGGAAGGGGCGGGCATCGGTTGCCAATTCCTTACGTCTCTTATCCTTGCCCGACGCCGTACGCACCTTGTTGTCGGAGGAACAATTATCAGTCGGCCACGCCAAGGTGTTGTTGGGGCTCAGCATTCCGGAGGAACAGGCCTTGTTTGCCCGTCGCGTCGTCAAGGAAGGCTTGTCGGTCCGCGCGCTGGAACGTTTGGTCGAGGCGCATGGGAAACCCCCGCGTCGAGCTCGCGTGGAGCGCGCTGATATTCCCGCTTCCCATTTGCTGCAGATCAGTGACCAACTTCATCACGCTTTGGGGACCAGTGTTCGCCTACAGTCTTCAAAGACCTTATCGAATGGCAAGAAGGTGCCTGGACGCATCGAAATTGACTACTATTCCAATGAAGATTTGGAACGTCTCATGCAGTGCATGGGTGTGGAAGAGTCGTTTTAGGCATGGATACGGACCCCCAGTCATCGAGTTCGGACCAGCCCTCAACCGAAGATCCGCAGCGGGCGCAGCAGGCTCGCGAGTACGAATCGATTCATAATCGCTTGTTTCTCGTTCGTTTACTGCTGACCGCCACATTAATTGCCGCCTATTTGTTCTCAGGGGCCTCGGCCGAATTGGCGAATGGGTTGGCCAATCGGTTTGGCGATCGTTGGTGGTGGACGAATGCCGTCTATTTACTGGTCACCTTGTTTGCTTTTTCGGCCGTATTATTTCCATTGTCCTGGTGGAGTGACCATTACTTGGAACACCGCTACGGCTTGAGTCGGCAATCCTTGAATAGTTGGTTTGCGGATTATCTGAAGGGATTGGTACTTGAATTGGTCCTGACCGTGGCCTTTATCAGTGTTATTTATGGTCTTCTCAATCGTTTTCCGGAGACTTGGTGGATTGCCGCCACTCTGGTCTATGTGATGTTGTCGGTTTTTCTTTCCGCACTTTGGCCGGTCTTTATCATGCCCTTGTTTCATTCCTTTGAACCTCTAGAGGAGGGCCGATTGACCGAAGCCGTACACCGCTTTGCCGAACAAGCTGGGATTGCCGTTCTCGGAGTATATCGGTGGGGGTTGGAAGAAAAAACAGAAACTGCGAATGCGGCATTGACTGGACTGGGGAAGACGCGGCGGATCATCTTGAGTGATACGATGATCGATAAGTACTCAGAGGCCGAAATTATTGCCGTGCTGGCTCATGAAGTCGGCCACTTCAAGCACAAAGATCTCTGGCGCTTGATGACCGTCGGCACCCTACTGGCCGCTGCCGGATTTTTCGCTGCACATCACGTGTTATTGGCTTTGGTCGGACACTTTGGCTTTGCGAGTATTGCCGATATTGGCGCCTTCCCAATCTTCATTTTTGCCTTGGTCGTGTTTTCCGTCATTGCCATGCCGCTCAGCAACACATATTCACGTCGCCGTGAATATGCAGCCGATGCCTATGCCGTCCAATCGACCGGAGACGCAGAGGCTCTTTCCAATGCTTTGCTGAAGCTGGCGGATCAGAACTTGTCAGATCGTGAACCCCACCCCTGGATTGAAGCGTTACTGCATAGCCATCCGTCCATCAATCGCCGCGTCACCCGGGCCCGGGAACTCGCCAGTCAGGCGGTATAGTCTAGGCAAAGTTTGGGTCTTTGCCTGGGCATCACACAGCCAAGATGCCTGCAAAATCTTCCCCCAAAGAGTATTGGTCAAGCTATCGAGAGGGATCATACTTCGATAAGTATGATCCCTTTGCTAAAGCGCAGTAGTGGGCAAGAAGACGACTGTAATCTGATACAAATGTAGATGCGTCTGCCCTGCCTGCGATTCGTATGTTGACGGGCATACAGCTATACAGTTTACTTGTAAGCATGAAAGCAAC
>SLBD01000181.1 GCA_007126515.1 Kiritimatiellia bacterium | reverse complement strand
GGCTCACCTTGAATCAAGAGGTCGCCACTGAACTCAGCAATCGCGCCACCGTTCCCATCCGGGGACAAAAAGCTGTCATGCTTTTGAGCCGTTCCCCCCGTCAATGGATAGAATACGTGAGCGTAATGGGTAGCGCCCTTCTCAATCGCCCAATCTTTCATTGCCGTCGCGACCGCGTCAGCCACACTCGAATCGAGCTGATCACCATTCTTGATCGTACGTATCAAGGCCTTATATACCGCCTTCGGTAAGCGATCCCGCATCACTGCGTCGTTAAATACATTCTTTCCGTACAGTTCCTTGGATGGAGTCTCCGTGAAATTCAACGGCTTCTCGATCGGCTTGTACGAAGTAATCGCGGACACCGCCGCGTACCGGGCATTAATCGTCGTCATTTTTCTGTCTCCTGCTTGGGGGTTTCAGGACCATCGCGCTCACGATCGGCCCCACATAAAAATTCAAAAACACAACTCATCACTCATCCGAGTGAATCGGTGACTCATCATAAGCATGTCTCATGCCAATTCGGAATCAAAACTGAAACCATATCGAAAATCGGCCTCGAATCTCGAGTTTACAGAAGATTTATCCGCACAAACTGAGAAACGGACACACCGAACAACCCTCAGTGATACAAAAAAGTAACACATCGATAAACAAGTGTACATTTTTGTTGTTTTGTTTTTTCTATTATACGATTCTGTCTTTTCGGAAGTCCTTGCCTGCAGGATTGTTTTTGTGAGGCAGGGCAATTCATTTCTGCCGCCGTCATCCAGCATCGTTAACTGGTTGCAGATTACCCCCCAAAACTACGGGATACAGGGACCTTGTAGGCATCAGGTACAGGATCGCCTCCCTCCCAGACCACTCGACGAAAATCATCAGGATCTGTGTTCCCTTCGGTATTAATCAACAGCACCTGCGAGTCCGGCCCTAGCTCTAAGGCTTCTCGCACATCTCGAGCTCCCTCCCATTGCATCATTCCCATCAACGCCCCCAGCGTGACCGCTCCCGATTCACCAGAAACAATAAACGGATCTCCATCCAACGGCACGGCGTAGACACGCATTGCTTTCGCCGCCACAAAATCGGGACAAGCACAGAACACGTCCGCGCATTCGCGCAAGACATTCCACGCCAGCGGACTGGGATCCCCACAGGCCAATCCAGCCATGATCGTATCCAATTCTCCACCAAAATGATGCGGGTTCCCGTCCGCCTTCTGGATCGATGATAACAAGCACGCAGCTTCAGCCGGCTCTACAACGATGGTTTTGGGACGCTGAGCTCCCAGCAATTGCTGGTAGTATCCCATCACCGATGCCGCCAGCGCGCCGACGCCGGCCTGCACAAAGACATGCGTGGGCCGCGCCAGTCCCTGCCCCGCCAGCTGTTCCTGGGCTTCTGCAACCAGCGTTGTATAGCCTTGCATCACCCATTTGGGAATGTCTTCATATCCTTCCCATGAGGTATCTGAAATGATTTGCCACCCGTGCTGCTGAGCATCCACACTGACTTGCCGAACTGCATCATCATACGTCCCATTCACCACCACGATTTCTGCGCCGTTCTTGCGAATGGCATCGATGCGGGCCGCAGACGTATTCTTGTGCACGTAAATGACCGACTTGAACCCGAGCCGGGTTGCCGACCAAGCAATGCCTCGGCCATGATTCCCATCTGTCGCGGTCGCAAACACCAGGTCGCCAAGCTTTCTGCGCGCCTCACCAGCAAAAAGCACAGAGACGGGAACTTCCTCGCCGAGCTTCTCGGTCACGTAGCGATAAATGGCGTAGGATCCTCCCAAGGCCTTAAACGAATTCAAGCTGAGTCGTACCGACTCGTCCTTGATCCAGATTCCGCCCACGCCCAGCATCGTTGCTAAACTGCCGAGACTCTTCAAGGGACTCATCCGATACGATTCCAACTGGCGATGGAACTTACGGGTTTTCAGGGCAATACTGGCCGGAAACAAATCGTCAATCGCGGCTGACGAATGAGCAGGATTCGCCCCCGAGTTAGCCACCCACTCCATGGGCGAACACTCTTGAACGGACATATATGCACCTCCACTTCTCAGATTTTGCAGCAACACCGGTTGCTGTCACACACAACTGTGCGTATGGTACGATCAAATGATGAAAATGCACGAATTGAATTCCCAAAAGTCATCGCCGATCAAGCGCTACGTCAAGCCCCTCCTATTGATCACCATTCTGGTGGTTGCTCTCGTTGCGCATCGTCTCGGCTGGATTGACATGGCCGCTGCTCACGCTTATCTCGAAACCCACGCCGGTCAGTGGTGGGCACCGCTCGCGCTCATTGTCCTGAAAACAGTGATGTACGCCTTTGCCCTGCCCGCATCGACACTCATCCTGCTGGCCGGCAGTTTGTACTCGCCTTGGGTCGCGACCCTGATCACGGTCGTTGGCGGGGTAATCGGCGGTCTTGCCGCATACGCCTTAGTCCGTTTTCTATCACCCGACTTTGTCAATCAGCGAACCGGAAGCAGCGGGATCGACCTACTTCGGCGCCACGCTGGCTTCCTTGAATTATCGGCACTCCGGACATTTCCCGGATTCCCCCATTCAATGATCAACTATAGTGCGGGGGCACTGCAAGTGGGGGTATGGGTCTTTGCGACCAGCACAGCCATCGGCCTCACTTTGAAAGGATATGTCTACACCGCCGCAGTCCACAATCAAATACAGGCGGGCTCCGCAACAGATCGCTTCACCTGGCAAACTCTCTGGCCCTTGGCCGCATGGGCCGTCTTACTAATCGTCGGGGCACTACTGAAACAAGCCTGGAGCCCAACCCAGGAAACGGAACAGCCTAACAATGCGAAATCCTACCGCTAAGACAAAGCACTTGCGATCCGAGCGGCAATCCGGGCATTGTTATGCAGCAAAGCGATATTGGTTTTGCAACTGGCATCTCCGGTCAATTCGCTAACACGCGGCAACAGGAATGGCGTGACGGCCTTGCCACGCATCCCTTGAGTGTCGGCATCCGCCAACGCCTGCTCAATGGCCTGCTCCACATCTTCTCGCGGCAATGCATCTGATTCGGGTACAGGAGCGGCCACAAGCAGCCCCGCGCTGAGATGCAGTTGATCGCGAGCCCGGATTAAGGCGGCCACCTCCTCAGGGACATCGCATCGCACATCCACCGGCAACCCCGATGAGCGGGAATAGAAGGCCGGGAAATCATCCGTTTGAAAACCAATCACTGGAACCCCCTGCGTCTCCAAAACCTCCAACGTCAACGGCAAATCGAGAATCGCCTTGGCACCGGCGCAGACCACAGTCACGGGAGTCCGGCTTAACTCCATCAAATCAGCGCTCACGTCGAAGGGGTGACCACGATGCACTCCGCCGATACCGCCGGTGGCAAACAGGCGAATGCCAGCGGCATGGGCAATCATCATAGTGGCTGCCACAGTCGTGGCCCCGTCCTCTCCCCGTGCCATGACAATCGGGAGATCGCGACGGCTGCATTTACGCACAGCATCCGAGTTGGCCAAATACTCCAACTCTTCGGGCAATAGCCCCGCCGTAATGCGCCCTCCAAGAATAGCGATCGTCGCAGGAACTGCGCCCTCTTCGCGAACCACTTGTTCCAACGATTTCGCCACCTCCAGATTCACCGGACGATGCAATCCGTGCGTGATCAGAGTGCTTTCCAAGGCCACCACAGGGCGGCCTTCCGCCAGAGCCAATTCCACTTCCGGTGTGCAAGCAATATTCATACAGATGACATATCAGATGGACGGCACCCAGAACAAGAACGCAGAAACAAATTTGGCCTCGAAATCAGTACAGAAACAAGTCGGCCATCTCATAATCAGCGCCTGCCGCTTTATTCAACGCATCGAGCACCAAGTGCTGCGAGTGCAGAGTCAGCCGACGCCCCTTGCAGGCTCGCGCCACCATCTTGTGCGTAACCCGCTGATTCGATGCAACCACCAGATCGCGGCGCACAACATCCCGCTCTGCCATGATGCGAGCGATCGGTTGCTCGCCCAAATCACGCTGGATGGGTTCATTCATGGTACTGTCAGGGTCCTTTTATCTTGCCACATCTTGTTGCAGTGCTAGGTTGTTTATAGTGCAACTTCACCCAAAAGAGAAGGAGACTCTGATGAATTCCCGAGCCCTACCCCTCCCTATTCTAGCCCTACTGATCCTGCCTTTGTTGACCGCGTGTGAACGGTCAACTCCATTCGTCAATGTCGAGCATTTCCAGCACGAGAACGGAACGTATCGCGGATCCTTTATCGACAGCGGCCTGATCCAAGTCAGTGTAGAATTCACATTGGAGGACGGTATTGTGACGGAAGCCGAATTCCGCCACTTGGTGGGAGTCGAACCGCAGTACGACTGGACGACGGACGAGGAACCCTACCGCTCAGTCATTCAGCAATATGAAGAAGCTTTGCAGTATTTGGTCGGGAAAGCGTTAGCCAGTCATTTACAAAACTTGCACAACCCAGGCCCCATCGTTCAGACGGAGGTCGATGGCTACAGCGGCGCGACCATCCGCGCCATTAAGATTATCTCGGCTTTTCGCGACGCGCTGCAGCGCGGAGTGTATCGATACTAACGACTCATAGGCGCATCACCTCAACAAACGATTTAATCTCATCCCGCACCCGGCGATAGTGCTCCAGAGCTTCTTCTTCGCTTCTGGCACCCTTTGCCAGGGCGGGCGGATCATCGAATCCGACATGGACCACTCGGGCTTTTCCGCTCAACCACGCTGGACAGGTCTCATTCGCATGGCCGCACACCGTAACCACCACATCAAACGGGATGTCCTGCACCGCCTCCGTGGTCTTGGATG
>SLBD01000185.1 GCA_007126515.1 Kiritimatiellia bacterium | reverse complement strand
AGGATGACAAAAGAAGAGGAGACGACGATGAAGCGATGTTTCGTATTGTGGGTATGTGTTGGACTGACTGGCTGGGTACATGCGGGGGATGCCTTTCTGGCGTTCGAGGGTCGCCCGGAGACGAAAGCGGCGATTCAGGCCTTCGAAGATCAGGATCTCTATGTGCCCCTATCCGATGAAGTGCGACTCTGCACGTACAACATTCAAGATTTCTGGGAAGGACATGAGGAGCGCGAACGCACGTGGGAGCATGCCCATCAACAAGCCCAGGTCGCTGCGGCCATCATCGATGAAGTCAAGGCGGACGTTCTGATTCTTCAAGAATTTGAAAGCGCGGAGATGGTGCGCCTCTTGAATCAGTACATCGAACAACCCTATGCCGTAGGGTATATCACGGCATTTGGCTCCACCTGGGGCGATCTCAGCCGCTTGAACCTGGCCGTGTTGTCGCGGTTCCCTCTACAAAATGTGACGGAGCTGGATTTTGCCCCATTGGAGGGGCCGGGCCGTCCGACGCGCGGATTGCTGCGCTTTGAGCTGACAGAATGCGATGCGGTGTCGTTCCTGTTCTATAATCTTCACTTGAAATCGAACTGGGGCGATACCCACCGGAATCAGTCCCAGCGTCATAACTCGATGGTGTTATTGCGGGAGGATTGGGCAGCGTGGGCCGACACGCAATCCGACTCAACAACATGGGAAGTCATTGTGGCGGGTGATTTCAATGTCGACCCGGAACATCCGAGTTTTGCAGACGATCCCAGCCTGCGAACACTCGATGATATGCTGGATCTTTGGGCCGGTCGCTCCTTGAAAGAGCGCATAACTGTTCCCACACGGTACGGAGTGCCCCGACTGGAGTTTCCGCCTGTCGCGTTTGATCGTTTCTATGTCACCCCGGGCCTTGCCCAGGGTCCCTGGGTGGCTGGACAGACGGAGGTGCTGGCGAAGGGGGTGAATACGGCCGATGCCGAGGCCGTCGCCGGCGCAGATGAAGACATGGCCTCCGATCATTATCCCGTTTACTTGCAGTTATATCGATCGGATATCCCGTGACGGAGGTTTCACGATAAGATTGCACTGATGGACTACGGTCCGAGTACGCACTGCCATGAACATCCGAATTAAGTATCAAGCGACGTACACCTATGACGAACGCGTGTCGTTGTCCCCGCACATCATCCGCGTGTTTCCCCGAAGTGACATACGTACGCGTGTGATCGAGCAGAGCTTTCATTGCGGGGGTGGTGCGAGTATCCAGTTCCATCGCGATCTGCACGACAACGATACCGCGTATTGCTTTTTCCCACTCGATACGCACCGTGTGGAGATTACGTTTAGCTCCACGCTGGCAATCACGCCCAGAAATCCGCTGGAGTTCTTGCTCAATACGCACGGACTATCCTTGCCACCAGTATACTCTCCTGCGGAAACTGCGCTTCTGGCACCGCACCTGACGACCCCCTTCGCCACCCCGCTGCCCGCACCGCTGGCACCGGAAGCTCCCCGGCCCACGGTCGAAACGCTCATGACGCTGTTGCGCTGGATGCACGAGAACATTCGGTATGAACGCCGCGATGAAGGGAATCCGTTACCCCCGGAACAATTGCTGGAGCAACGGGTTGGCTCCTGTCGCGACTTCATGGCGTTGCTGGTGGAAGTCCTGCGTCAAAACGGTGTCGCAGCCCGACTTGTCAGCGGCTATCTATGGGAAGACCCCACACTCATCCAGCGCGTCGCCGACCATGCCCTGCATGCGTGGGTCGAAGCGTATTTTCCCGGTGCAGGCTGGCTGGCACTGGATCCGACCAACGGCGTGTTTTGCGATCACCACGCGATTCCCGCCGCCGCCGGATTGACCCCGGAAGACATCGCCCCCGTCAGCGGCACCTACTACGGCGAGCGGCAGATCCCGGGCCATTTGGAAACCCGCTTGACGATCTCAGAGCACCCGGCATAGCCAGCAGCAACCGACTGTGGGCCGTGCTTCATTCTTCTGGCAATCCGAGCGGGATCCAATCGTGAATCGCCAGCAGTTTGAAACGCTCATCGACCAGCCGCTGGTCATGCACATAATCCTCTGTTGCCGTCACCTGCCAGGGACAGTCAAAATAGTGCTGTAGGCGTTCAACCAACTGAAAAAAGTTCAGTGCATCCTCGGCATTACTGTCAAAATGATAGAGGCCCGGTTCCTTGCGCTCAATTAATCGCATCAGGCCCAACGCAGTATCCGCCATTCTTGAGGTGGCAGGCAACCACCGCTCACTGGCACGAATGACTCCTTGCTGTTCATGCTGCTGCCAAAGATGTTCCAGCATCTGGTTGCCACCGCGGCCTTCCCCAATCTGCCAGCCCAGACGGGCAATCATCGCCTGCGGATTGGCCTGCCAAATGGCGTCCTCACAACGCATCTTGTATTGGCCATAGTCATCGCGGGCATTGCGCTCGGCATCAATGCCGTAAGGCCCCTGAGACGGAACGGAAAACACCATGGCCGAGCTGGTGAACACAAAGGGGATATCGGCCCGGGCGGATTCGGCCGCCAGCCATGCCGCCCAGTGTTCTGGACCCAATGCCACGTGGCACACCGCGTCCGCCTGAGAGTCCTGCCAAAAGTGTTCTGCGGCAGGGAGATCATCCGGCGGAATCCGATGGTGATCCCACGGCACCACCCGCCAACCGAACCGGGCGAACGTCTGCGCCACCACCGGCCCGAGCGTTCCGCTGATTCCCGTGATCAAAAGGGTGTTCATGCCCTCATTCTGCCCCCCTTGCGGTGTACTGTCAAAAGAGACCGCACAAGTCTCCGTCAGGGCGAGTCGAATGGAACCAGATTCCCCGCGTTTTCGTAGATCTCGCGCAACGTAGCATACGGACCGAGTTGCCGCAGAATGATGCGATAGACATCGGCCACATAAAATGCGTCATCCAACGCGCGATGGAACTCGCCACCGCTAACGCCCATGACGTTGGCGACATATTCCAGCCGATAACTCGCCAAACCATGGAACGTCCGTCTGAATAATTGCAAGGTGTCGACCGTGACATGAGGCGGCATCGGGTATCCGGCCCGCTCGATTTCGGCGGCCATAAACTGCACATCGAAGCGCGCATTATGCGCCAGCAAGATCGCGCCCTCGGTCAAGGCCGCGAATTCCGGATAGATCTCCTCAAAGGTCGGGGCCCCCTCCAAATCGGCTTGCGTAATGCCATGCACATTTTCCGCGTGATAAGAGATGGGATGCTGCGGATTCAGTAACCAATTCCCTTCCGCCACCTTGCGGAGCCCGACATAGCGAGCGGCACCGAGTTCAATGATACGATCATGGCGCGGGCTCAATCCTGTCGTTTCGGTATCAAACGAAACCCATACCAATCCATGGAGCGGGGTATCCGGTGTCGGGAGTTCCGCCGCGTAGGAGGCTGCCACAGCAGCATGATGGCGGGGCTGCTCCACCTCATCGCCCCATCCAGTCGCCGCAAACAGCCCCACTCCCACGACCAAGAAGAGGTAGACTCGGTGGTATACAGTGTCATGGATCATCATCGAACGCCTTTCCTTCACTCAACAAAACTCTACTCGTGCTCACACTCGAACATGTAAAGGTATCTGGAATCGGGCCGTAAGGAAAGGTTAAAGGTCGAGCGGCAAAGAGCGGCAAAGAATCGCCGCTGAGGTGTTGGGTTTCAGGTTAGGGTTCTCGTTCACGGCTCAGCGGAACGCGTCTCCCGCCCGCATTTACTGCTTGGCAGGGCGAACCTCAGGGTGAGCCGCGGAGGTCATCAAGAGACTCACTGGGTGCTCAGCCACGACAGCCACATTGTTCACATGAAGGACACGAAGAGTACGAAGGGGCGGCCCCGGCTCAATGAACTGCCGCCACGCAAATGTTATATGTTTAGACGTGGACCTTTACCAACGCGAGGCAATTGGACTCGCGGCCGCCGTTCCGTTGGACAAGGACGGATCGAAGGGCTTCAGCCATTGCGGGACTGCCGCCGCCTCCGGGCCACAGCGACCAGCCCAGCCCCCAGCACAAGCATGAGGCCCGCGCGACAGGAACCCGGCAGGAAGGTCTCGAAGACTCAACCGTTCCGGCCCTACAAAAAAGCCCTCCCGAAGGAGGGCTTTTTCAATTCGACTGACGTCTTCGTCAATTACTTGATGCGACGGCTCAGTCCGAACAAAGCAAGCAGGCCAACACCCAACAGAGCCATCGTGCCGGGCTCAGGAATAACCGAAAAACTCGCGACAAAGTTGTCGCCGTCGTTGTTGTCAAATTGCTCGTCCGGATCGGTACCCCACATACGAGCATGGACTTCCACTTGGTAATCGCCAACATCGAGTCCTTCAAGGATGTTGACTTGGAACGCGTCGCCGCCTTGGTCTGAGCTACCGTCGACATAACCGCGCCAGACGCGATCTCCGCTACCGAGATCTTCATCATTGGTCTGCCACCATTCGTCGAAGACGGGTTCTGCCGGGCGGTCGCCTGTTTCATAGATGGTCACCCACAGCGCCGCGCCAGCCGCGTTTGCGCCCCAGCTCTTGATGTCCCAGTTCCAGATCTGATAGTTGTCGCCCACGTTGAACGTGCCGAGATCGGCCGAGTCAAACGTTCCGACGCCATCATCCCAAAGGCTATACCAATCGTCTGCAGCACCGTCACCGAGCCCAATCCAGCTACGATCCCCCTCCCACAAGCCCCAAGACTGCCCCTGGGCCATACCAGTAAACACAAAGACCGCGCAAACGGTCGCCAACAGTAACTTCTTCATGTGCATCCCTTTTTATTAATTGTCAGTAACTACTCAGGTACCCGCCCGCGGCGGGCGTGCTCCTGAGTGAATT
>SLBD01000013.1 GCA_007126515.1 Kiritimatiellia bacterium | reverse complement strand
GTCCGTTTGTAGCCATAGTCGAGATTGCCACGCACGTTGCGATGAGGCAGCAGGCTGTGCTCTTGGAATACAAGACCGATGCGGCGTTTGGCCAACGGGACGAAGGTCTGGGCCTCCTGCCAGACTTGGTCGCCATAACAGACGCGCGCTCCAGGGGCATGCTCGAGGCCAGCAATCACGCGCAGCAATGTGGTTTTGCCGCAGCCAGACCGTCCGTATAAGGCGGTGACACCTTGCAGCGGAATGGAAAGGTCGTTCACATCCAGCGCAAACGTACCCAACTGCAAATTAGCTGTGACATTCAATTTCATAGGCGAACGGAATCAAAACGACGATTGACGGCGTAGACAATGAAGAGAACGGTAAACGCGAAACCCAGCATCAATAGGGAGAGGCTGTGCGCGGCCGCATGGTTCATGGCTTCCGCATGATCATAGATGAGGACGGACAAGACTTTGGTGCGTCCAGGGATGCTGCCACCCAGCATCAAGATGACGCCGAATTCCCCCAGTGTGTGGGCGAACGCCAAGGTCGCAGCGACCATGTAGCCACCTCGTGTCAGTGGCAGGATGACCGTAAAAAAGCGGTCCAGTGGACCAGCGCCCAGCGAGGCTGCCACTTCAACCGGACGGCGGCCCAAGGCCGAAAACGACTGATACAAGGGTTGAACGGCAAACGGTAACGAGTAGATCACAGAGCCGATCAGGATGCCGGTGAACGTGAAGGCGAGGTGGGGGAGGTCGATGGCTTCCAGTGTGCCGCCAATCCAGCCGCGCGGCCCAAGCAGAATGAGCAGATAGAATCCCAGCACAGTGGGCGGGAGCACAAGCGGCAGTGCGACTACTGCTTGCACAGCTGTGCGCACGGGTGATCGCCCGCTAGCTAGCCACCAGGCCAAGGGGGTGGCAATGAGGATCAGGATGCCGGTCGTATATAACCCCAGCTTGAGGGAAAGTTGAATCGCAACCCAATCGGATGGAGACAGAGCAAGCATTGAGCTATTCGTCCTCCGGCAAAACAAAGCCGAACTGTCTCATGATTTTTCGGGCCTTGTCTTCCATCATAAAGATCGCAAAGTCATCGGCCAAAGGGTTGTCCCGGCCGTGTCGAGTGACAACGAATCCTTGGGTGAGGGGATTGTGTAAGGCATCATCGATTAGCGCGTAGCCATGCTCGGCCAGAGCGGGGAAGCGGGCCAGAGACAAAGCAATAATTCCCACGTCTGCAGCTTCTGATCGAGCCATTTGAGCGGCATGGGCAATGTTTTCTGCGAAGACCAATTTCGGTTGGATCTCATCCCAAATACCCGTCGACTGCAATGCCTCCTGCGCTCGCAATCCGTAGGGTGCATGTGCGGGCTGGGCAATGGCGATCCGCCGAATGGCGGGGTGCAGCAGGTCCTTCAGTGTCATATTCGACGCGTCCTGCCGTCGGCTCCAGATCACAATCCGGCCAATCGCGTAGACGTTAGGCTCGGTTACGGCGAATCCTTCGCGATATAGGCGTTCTGGAAAGGCGATATCAGCCGAGAAAAAAATGTCATAGGGCGCGCCATTCAGGATTTGCGTGGTCATCTTGCCCGACGAACCATAAATCACCTCAATCCGCGCGTTGGGTTGCTGGGCCCGATAGTGAGAGAGAATATCGTCGAGGGCAAATCGCAGGTCGGCCGCCGCCGCAATGGTTAGGGAGGATTCAGCATGGGCAATCCATCCAAAGCCAAGGCAAAGAGACAATATCAAAAGTCGACGCAAATTCATGTATCTGTTGAATTAGTCGCTTTCGAGGATTTCTTCAATGAAGAATTGCGTTTTGGCGGGAATCACTCGTTTGGGGTAATAAGCCTCAACCAAGCTGAATAGGTCTTCTGGGGTTTTGATCTTCAAGTGACGAATCAAGAAACGCACATCATCTGCGTCATGGGTGTCGAATCGCGCAGAAATGCATTTCATGGCAAGCATGTATTCCGGGGCGGGAGCCCAAACGCGTAGATTTGAGAGATTGATCACATCAACCTGCTCCGGTTGGCTGAGAAAGAATCCCTTGGCTGCATCGTTCAGCCAGTCCTTCGGAACGTCCAAGGTTTCGGCTACGCGACCTGCGGCCGCTCGGATCTCGGTCGTCGGTTCAAAGATGGCATCTACATCTTTTGTCGATTGGCGGGCATTAAAAACCAGGCACATGACAGCTCCCCCGCAAATCCCGACTTCTCCAATCACTCCAGATTTCTGCAATTCGCGATTCAATGCCTCAAAGAGCGTGTGGATTAGTTTGGTGTCAAGCATGGTCACACCCTTTCCAGAAAATTGCTCAATACAAAGATGTTTCGTTTGCGAAATGAGGCGGGTGATTCAATGAGGGCCATTGCTTTGAGGTTTTCGAGGCCGGAGACGAACCATGGTTCCTGCAGTGGCAATACGCTGCGGCACCAGTTGGGCGGGCGGGCGTTCTTTTCAGCACAAAGGGATTCAACAGTGGATGCGATTAGACTCTGCAGTCGAAGATCAATCCCCGAGATGGGCGGTTGTTCAATCAAAGATGGATCGCCAGTCGCTCGGAAGCGATCGACGAAGTTGAAAAGATGAGTTTTCCAAGAATGGAAGCCTTCGCTGCGAATTCGGACAGATATATCTGCCACCGAATCTGGAATCACATTGAGATATTGCTCGATCGCGAAATCAATTCCGCGAGCAGGCAGCCCAAGCGCCTCTACAAAGCGTTGCAGGCTTTTCATCCGCCAATTATGGCCCTTGCTCTCCATGCGCTGCACGCAACCAAAGGACAACCTTGCTTTAGCAGCCAATCCTCTTTGCGAGATCCCTCGTCGCGTTCGGATGTCTTTCAGTAAGTCCATGAGGAAATAGTAATTGACATATTATAATATGTCAACTGCAGCAATTCTCGTTTTCAGCCTGTTTTTCGGGGTTGGACATTTTGCAAGGACAGGAATGTCCTTGCTCCGGCACGTGGGGACATGGGCATTCTTGCCCTTGAAAGCAGGGTTTCAGGCCTTTTCTCATGGCCGATTTATTGGAAAAGAACAGGCAAGATGCCTATTCCGCCCTGTGAGAACCAGAATCGGCCAAATAGAAAAAATTGCGAGGATTCATCATGATAAAAAGCTACCATAGATCAGGGTTGCCAACAGGAAGAGCGCAGAGGTGTTGGCTCAATGCAGAGATTAGCGATTGATAAACAAGCGGGCAGGCATTAAATAATAATCAGAGAAAAGAGGGGCCATCTATTTCGATTAAATGTCATATCTTGTACTGCGGGGATCCTGTGAGCAAGGTCCAGTGGGCGGACCGACTGATTGCAGAGCTGCCGGGAGCGTTGGTCCTCAATACCTGTTACCGGTTGGAAGTCTACGGGCCGGAAACGGTCAGCATGAACGATGCGCCGATTGGGGAGGTGTATGAAGGCGTAGAGGCGCTGGAGCGGTTGACTCGAATCGCGGCTGGCTTAGAAAGCCGGATCCTGGGGGAGCTTGAGGTGTTGGGGCAGGTGAGGGCAGCCTACAAGCGATTTCAAACCAGTCCCATGGGGGCGCCGTCGAATCTGGACGGAATTTTTCAGAAGGTCTTGTCGGTAGCTCGCAAAGCGCGTCGAGAGAGTGGCATTGACCAGTTGGTTACATCCGTGGCCTCGCTCGCGGTTAGTCGTATTGCCCGATCCGTTCAACCGGGAGAACCGATTGCGGTGATCGGGACGGGTTCGCTCGCTGGCAGTGTTGCCCGGCACATCATCAAGCGCAGCAACAACCCTGTTCGAATTGCCAGCCGCTGCCCTGTGCGAGCAGGTGACTTGGCGGACCGGTTGGGCGTGTCCAGTGCGAGTTTATCCGATGTAGCTAACTTGTTGGATGGGGTGACGGGCATCATTGCTGCGACGGGCGCTCCCCATCCAGTCTTATTGCCAGAGCATCTGATCCGTTGCTGCCGGCCGCTCTATATTGTGGATTTGAGCGTTCCGCGGGATTGTCATCCTGACGTGGATACGGATCAATCAATCATCCGCATCCCGTTGCAGCAAATCGAAGAGGAAGCAGGCGGGAATTGGGATGAACGTCGACGGCGGGCTGAGATCGCGGCCGCCATTGTCCGTGAGGCTGTGCACCAATTCTGGGAAAGCATGCCTGTGGCTCGCGACGGTGTCGATTTCATTGATTGCTTCAAGGAAGCGTGATCCGTAGTCGGTAAAGGATGGCAGGAGCTTGGTTGGTAAATCCAATCACTGTATTTGTGCCCGCTCCCCATTCAAGATCGTTGACGGCATTCCAGGCAAATGCTGTATCCGCAAGCGAGTTCGTCGAGTAAAGAATTTGATGCAGACGATTCGTGCTGCCTGAGAAAGAAAACTCATAAACTCCATCGTCGACCTCTGCCGCAAGGACAGGAAACGACAGAGAATTCGTGGGATTGGTATCGGCAATATATTCCTGCAGGTTTGTAAATCCGTCCCCATCCAAATCCGCCGAAGCTACCATCCCCGTGATGCTGCCACTGTGCTTTTCCTCCCACCAGTCGGGTAAGCCGTCTGCATCGGTGTCGAAATTGACCATGGTCTCAGCGATTTGAGGGTGGTAGTAGGAAATGTCCGCCATGAAGGTTTGATTCCCGTAAACCGCATAGCTTCTGGCCTGTCCTGCGTATCTTGAAACAAACAACATGATGCCAGCCAGCTCCCAATCCGAGCCATTGTAATGAAACACTGCGCCTCCGGAATCGTACTCCGCGCCAAGACAAACATTGCTGCCCAGCGCAGGGTCAAACGTGGTTTGAAAGCCAAATTGAGCTGCCTGATGAGGACCGTATGAGTAGGTGAATGAATTGGTTGAAACAACGACATTCTCACCCCAGCGCTTGGCGGAACCAGCCGCCCACACGT
>SLBD01000139.1 GCA_007126515.1 Kiritimatiellia bacterium | reverse complement strand
GCGGTTGAGCGCAAGGCGCGTGGGGTGGCGCTGGACTCGTGTCCGCGCCGCCCCGCGCAACGCCGCGATCGACCGTAGCTGGCGCATTCCCGACGCGACCGCTTCGGCCACCGCCATCCCAAAAACTCAGCCCATCTCCCCAAAACTTGGCGGTGAAGAAGAAAGCAAAGCCGAGACATCTGCGGCACTGTGTAACGCTGGAGATTCCTCCACTGCGTCCCGTCGCTGCACTCCGGGACTCCAGTCGGAATGACCCCCATTCTCGATCGACGATAGCGGACGACGAGAGCGAGGATAATTCCAACAGAGAACTAATTTCCCCCAAAGCAATGTAATGTCTGGACCCGAACTTCTGATTCCGATACGCTTGCGCTCACAAACAATCGTTCATGAGGATATAAATATGGCTCAAGCCGACTTACATGTGATGTTCGATCAATCAGAGTCCGTGACTATCGTCAAACTGGTCGGGCCCATTGATTCAGCCACGTTTGATCAGTTCAAGTCTGCCATGCAACCGATCCTTAAAGAACCGGTCCCTCTCTGCGTGGTGGATTGCACTGAATTATCCTATATAAACAGCAAGGGTATCGGTCTACTTGCCAACCTACATCGCCAAGCCATGATCTGTATGGGATATGCGGCATTTTTTGGGATCGCACCACGAATCAAGAAAACATTTGACCTGCTTGGCTTGGGCAAGCGCTTGCATATCTTTCCCAATTTGGAAGAATCTGTTGCCGCCTGCAAGGCTTCTCGCACACCGGCATAGGACAACATGGAATCGCGGTCCACATGAGCAGCCCTGCCGCTAAACGACCGGACCAATTTGCCCGGGTGGCAGGCAGTCCAGGAGAAGTCCCCAAAATCGCTGGCCTCTTCCGAATCGTATGGCCGTTCCTGCTCGTCTTGTTCCTCGCCGGATACTTGACTCGAGCCGCATGGCCCGCCCCCCCGCTATCCGCAACACTCATCGGCGCAGGCTTCCTGGCCCTCGCGGGCATGCTGGCCGCTCTTATGACGTTGGGACGTGACCGCCTGCAGTCTTTTTTAAAAGGCGCGCAAGGCGAGGAATGGGTCGCTCGGATTCTCGCGTTTCTACCGGCCAGCTTCGATGTCTATCACGGCGTTCCCGAAAAGTCCGGATCGATTCGCTCTGCATCGGATTATGATCATATTGTGATTGGCCCTACCGGTATTTTTCTGGTTGAGACGAAACATTGGGAGGGCCGTATTCAGGTGCAGGATAATCGCATTCTCTGCAATGGCCAGGAACCGACTCGCCCGCCGATCGACCAAGTCAAGCTCGCTGCTTCGCATCTTCGACAAGACTTGCGCGATGCCATCCATCATGGCCTCGATGTCCAGCCCGTGCTCTGCTTTGTCGACGGACACTTGCAGGATGGCCGGACGGGCTCCGCGGGCGTACTGATCTGCACCAGCCACACCCTGCCAGATGTCCTTACCGAACAACCGGATGCCCCACTGCCTCGCGATGTTCAAATCCGCATTCGCGACTATCTAGATGCTCGCGTCCGCACGTGGCCACAACCTACGACTGGGAGTTGAATGATGCCCTCTGCCCTTATTCCATTAGCCGACGGTGTTGAAGAAATGGAAGCCGTCATCATCATTGACGTTCTCCGCCGCGCTGAATGGAAAGTCACCACAACGGGCTTGCAATCCGGCCCCGTAACCGCATCCCGAGGCGTGCGCCTCCTGCCCGACACGACATGGGCCGATGTCGAAAATCAATCCTTTGACTGGATCATCCTCCCCGGCGGCTTGCCCGGCTCGCAAAAATTGATTGCCGACTCGCGCGTCATCGACACCCTCCAACGTCACTCCCGGGCCAATGGATGGATTGGTGCCATTTGTGCGGCGCCAACCGTCCTCCATGCAGCCGGACTATTACGAAACCGCACCGTCACATCTCATCCGTCGGTGGCAGCCAGGCTGGGAGATGCCCACCGCAATAATCATCGAGTGGTCGAGGACGGCAAACTCATCACCAGTCAAGGGCCCGGAACAAGCCTCGAGTTCGCCCTCGCGATCGTGGCCAAAATGCAAGGTGCCGAAAAGGCCAGCGAATTGGCGGCGGCCATGGTCTGTGCAAAATGAACGGCCGCTGCATCATCATCGGAGGACGCGGCTTTGTCGGTCAAGGTGTCGTCGCAGAAGCTCAGTCACGCGGACTTGATGTCTGCGTGGTTGGCCGTGACAACTACGACACGCTCAAAGGTGCCAAATGCGATCTTCTCATCAACGCCAATGGCAATTCACGCAAGTACCTCGCCAGCCAAGATGCCAGTTTAGATTTCGATCTTTCCGTCCGCTCCGTGCAGCGCAGCCTGACAGATTTCGTGGCGAAGCACTACGTCTTTCTCTCCTCCATTGATGTCTACCCCTGCGTCTCCGATCCCACAGAGAATGGAGAAGAAACAAAAATCCAACCCGATCACCTCTCCCCGTACGGATTCAATAAGTATATCGCCGAACAACTTGTGCGCTATCATCGGCCAGATGCCCTGATGTTGCGGATGGGCGGCTTCGTCGGGCCCGGGCTTTGGAAAAATCCAATTTACGACATGCTGACGCAATCTCCGTGGCGCGTCCATCCCGACTCCGCCTTTCAATATCTGCATACCCGCGACTTCGGACGGATCTTGTTTACCCTGCTTGCACAAGGGGCAACTGGCGAAACCATTAATGTGGCCGGGGACGGCTTGTTGTCCTTACGGGACATAGTATCGCTCATCCCAGGTTGCTCGATTCCGTCCCAGGCGCAAGAACTCGACATCCATCGATACGATATCTGCATTGATAAGCTACAACATCTCATGTCGGTCCCCAGCAGTCGGGAAACCGTCGAAGCGTTTATTGATGATGTCCTTGAAGATCGTATCGCCATCGGACAGAAAGAGACAGGATCATGATCATTTCTCGAACTCCCTTTCGGATTAGCTTCTTTGGGGGGGGAACCGATTTTCCTGAATTCTACCGTGAACACGGCGGCAGCGTACTGGCGACCTCCATCGACAAGTATGCGTACTTGTCCGTGCATCGCTTGAGCCCTTTTTTTAAACATCGGTTCCGGGCCAGTTATGCGCGGACGGAATCTGTCGTCTCCCCCACCGAATTCGAGCATCCCCTGATCCGCGAATGCCTATTGTATCTGCGTGTTCGGGACGGCATGGAAATATCCCACGTGTCGGACTTACCCGGCCGCACCGGACTGGGCACATCATCCTCCTTTACTGTCGGTCTGCTGCATGCTTTACATGAATTTCGCGAGGATGAAGTGAATGCCGAGGAACTGGCCCGGGAAGCCATCATCGTCGAACGACAGCGCGTCGGCGACAGTGGCGGGCATCAAGATCAATACACCGCCGCCTATGGAGGGTTCATCCGCATCGATTTTCATGGCGAGCAACAGGTAGAGGTCACACCGATCCCCGTCGCAGCGGAACGCCTGGATGCTCTGCAAGAGCGGTTACTGCTTTTCTTTCTGGGCACGGAAATGTCAGCCGAAAATATTCTTCAAGAACAGATCCGCCACGTGAATCGCAACATGCAGGCTCTTCAGGATATGCGCTCTTTGGTTGACGAGGCGCAATCTATTTTGTGCTCCGACCAGGACCTATCTGTGTGGGGAGAACTGCTCAACACATCTTGGGAGCGCAAGAAAGGCCTGGCGCAGGGGATCAGCAATGCTGATGTCGATAACGCCTACGCCGCTGCGCGTACAGCCGGGGCCTTAGGCGGCAAAGTCCTTGGTGCCGGAGGGAGGGGTTTCTTGCTTGTACACGCAGAGCCCGAACACCACGCAGCCATCCAATCCGCACTCGATCCATTACGGCTTGTCCCTTTTCGATTCAGCCCCACAGGCAGCCAGATCATCTTCAAATCCTCGGAGGAATGAGAGAGGGAAGAAGGGCTATTGCGGCTCGCTCGGTGAGCTCGCCCTACCTTTCTTGATTTGAACAACAGGGGGTAGGGCGAGCTCACCGAGCGAGCCGTTTCCAGATTTTTTGCTGTAGCCGGGCACGGTGGGCCCGGCCTGATAAAAAAACGGCCCGGCAAGATTGCTCCTGCCGGGCCGTTGATTATTTCACTGCTGGATTAGAGCGGCGGTGTCTCGATGACCCGATAGATCCGCATCGGATCATCTGGGTCTTCGTCGCCCAAGGTCAACTCATCACCCAACCCTGTTCCAGAACCATCAATTCCTGGAACCGGCATCCAAACGACCGAGTCAGCAGTCAAGTCCGTGGTGTATTCCAATTGATAATTGAAGCCTACCTTGGAACCGAACGTCAATGAGAACACGCCACCGAAGAACTCGACATCAATGAAGTCTGGATCGGTTGGCGGCGGACCCGCGCCCACCGTTCCCTGCACTAACAGGTTGTCGATGCGCCAATCGCCGCCACCAGTCGTAGTCCCCCAGCCTTCCAAGCGAATCGTGGCTGTTTCTACGTCTTCAAAGCCAGAAACAGGAATACTGACCGACTCAACAACATCTGCATCGAATGCTTCTTCATACACATCGACACCATTCACACGGACACCCGTTGTATCTGGACCAGCACCAGTCCGACGATGAATGAAGCTGATATTTGTAATCGTCATTGACGTCTCGGCCGTCAACTCGATTTCAAAGAATTTGGCATCCTCGCGTTCGGCCTGGTTCCAACCGCCACTACTCTGCGCATAGGGCTGAGATGCCCCCTCTTCTTCCCATTGTGATGCATGGGCCCAACCATAAGTAATACTACCAGCCGATACCGTCAGTTCCGAAGCGGTGATTTCAGGATCCCAGAAGATGGCATCCGCTGAATCTCCGTCGAACGTGTAGTAGGCCAAGAGATCTGCGGGCGGCGGGTCCATGGTCTCAAACGTCTCTTTGTCAGAGT
>SLBD01000182.1 GCA_007126515.1 Kiritimatiellia bacterium | reverse complement strand
TAGCCGGGAGCGGGACGGATGCCCCGATAGGCTTCGGCAATCAAGGCCTCATTGTCCAACGCTTCATCGGCGGCATAGCCCCAGAATTCCCGTCGCACTCGTTCATGCATGTGTTCGGCAAAGGCTTCGGCCAAGCGATCGCACAAAGCTTTGACCATGATGCTGTTGTAGTCGTCGTGGTCGGCCTCGAAACGGGCGGCGACTTCATCTGTGCCATCGCCCGCTGTGACGGCAAAACCGCCGACATAATCCGGCACGCCGGACTCTTTGGGTGCGACAAAATCGGCCAGACACATGTTCGGACGCCCGGGCGGTTTCAACATTTGCTGGCGGAGACAGTGGATGACGCCCAGCACCTGAGACCGTGAGTCGTCGGTGTACAATTCGATGTCGTCATCGCCGACCGAGTTGGCCGGGAAAAAACCTATCACGGCGTGAGCCCGGATCCACTGCTCGGCAATCATCTGCTCGAGCATGGCCTGGGCATCGTTGAAGACTTTCTGGGCTTCTTCGCCGACCACCTCGTCCGTGAGGATTTGCGGATATTGGCCACGCAATTCCCAAGTGCTGAAGAAGGGGCCCCAGTCGATGTAACGCGCCAAGGTGGCGAGATCATACTCGCGGAATCCGCGCGTGCCGAGCAGGGTGGGGCGAGGGGGGGTGTACTGGGTCCAGTCGGTCGTTTGCTTATGCTGGCGGGCCTCGGCCAGCGTGTACCAGTTGGCTTTGGATTTCTTCCCTTTGTGACGTTCGCGAATGTCATCGTACTCGGTACGAATCGATTCCAGATAAGGGCCACGTTGCTCCTTGTTCAACAATTGACTGACCACACCGACCGCACGGGAGGCATCGGTCACATGAATGACTCCGTGTTCGTATTTTGGAGCAATCTTGACAGCGGTGTGGACCTTGGATGTGGTCGCCCCCCCAATCAACAGGGGGATATCAAACTTTTCGCGGGTCATTTCCGATGCCACATGCACCATTTCGTCGAGGGACGGAGTGATCAGACCGCTTAATCCGATGATGTCCACTTTTTCGGCGCGGGCCGTTTCCAGAATCTTCGCGCAAGGAACCATCACGCCCATGTCGATGACATCGTAATTGTTGCAGCGCAGCACGACGGCGACAATGTTTTTGCCAATGTCATGCACATCGCCCTTGACGGTAGCGATGAGGATTTTCCCTTTCGTCTCCGTGGATTGATTCGCCGCTTTTTCCTCTTCAATAAAGGGGATCAGATAGGCCACGGCCTTCTTCATCACGCGGGCGCTTTTGACCACTTGCGGCAGAAACATTTTGCCAGCCCCAAACAAGTCGCCAACAATCTGCATGCCGTCCATCAGGGGGCCTTCAATGACTTGAATGGGGCGGTCGAACTGCTGGCGGGCCTCCTCAGTGTCTGCCTCGACATGTTCGGCAATGCCATGAACCAGCGCATGGGCGAGGCGCTCGCGGACGCCTTGTTCGCGCCAGCGGGTATCTTGCACTTGCTGTTTGCCCTTGCCCGCATAGTTGCCAGCGATTTCCATCAGTCGCTCGGTGGAATCAGGGCGACGGTTGAGCACAACATCCTCGACTCGCTCCCGCAGCTCTTCGGGAAGATCTTCGTAGACGGCCAGCTGACCGGCGTTGACGATGCCCATGGAAAGACCGGACTGGACAGCGTGATACAAAAACACGGAGTGGATCGCTTCCCGAACCGGGTTGTTGCCGCGGAAGGAGAAGGAGACATTGCTGACGCCGCCACTGATGTTGACGTGCGGGCAGGCGGCGCGAATATCTCGACAGGCTTCAATGAAGTCGACGGCATAGTTATTGTGTTCTTCAATGCCGGTGCCAATCGCGAAAATGTTCGGATCAAAGATGATGTCTTCTGGGGGGAATCCGGCGGTGTCGGTCAGAATGCGATACGCCCGCTGACAAATTTCCAGTTTGCGGGCTCGCGTATCGGCTTGCCCCTGTTCGTCAAAGGCCATGACGATGACTGCCGCGCCGTACCGCCGCAGCAGGCGCGCTTGCCGCAGGAATTCTTCTTCGCCTTCCTTTAAGCTGATCGAGTTGACGATGGCTTTGCCTTGCACGCACTTCAACCCGGCTTCGATAATCGACCACTTGGAGGAGTCGATCATCAGCGGCACCCGGGAGATGTCGGGCTCCGAGGCAATCAGGTTCAAGAAGGTGACCATGACGGCCTCTGAGTCCAGCAGGCCTTCGTCCATGTTGATGTCGATAATCTGGGCGCCGTTTTCGACCTGTTCGCGGGCCACGTCGAGGGCCGTTTCGTAATCGCCTTCTTTGATCAGTCGAGCAAACTTCAGGGACCCTGTCACATTGGTGCGCTCACCCACGTTGACGAAATTGGAATCGGGCCGCACCGTAAATGGCTCCAGGCCGCTGAGTCGCAGGCAGGGCTCGACGACCGGCGGAATGCGCGGCGACCGCTCTTTCATTACCGCGGCAATGGCGCGGATGTGTTGGGGTGTTGATCCGCAGCAGCCTCCGACGATATTCAGAAAACCCGCATCGGCAAATTCTGCCAGCGTAGCCGCCATATCCTCGGGGGAATCGTCATATTCCCCAAATTCGTTGGGCAGACCGGCATTGGGATGCGCGCTGACGTGTGTATCGGCAATGCGCGAAAGTTCCTCGACATAGGGACGCATTTGCGGAGCGCCGAGGGCGCAGTTCAGTCCGACACTGAAGGGTTTCACGTGAGCAATCGAATTCCAGAATGCTTCGGTGGTTTGCCCGGACAGGGTGCGACCACTCGCGTCCGTGATTGTGCCGCTGATCATGATGGGCACATCCAATTGGTGGTCGTCCAGATAGGCTTGGACAGCAAACAGCGCTGCTTTGCAATTCAGCGTGTCGAAGACCGTTTCCACGAGAATCAGATCCGCGCCACCGTCCAGCAGTCCGCGAGTCGCTTCCGTGTAGGCTGTGACCAATTCGTCAAACGAGATGTTGCGGTAGCCCGGATTGTTGACGTCCGGCGAGATTGATGCAGTACGGTTGGTGGGGCCTAGCACGCCGGCCACAAAGCGGGGCTGGTCGGGTGTTTTGGCCGTCACTTCATCGGCCGCCGAGCGGGCGAGGCGAGCTGCCTCCACATTTAACTCGTAGACCAGGTCCTCCATCTGGTAGTCGGCCATCGCGATCGAGGTGGAGTTGAAGGTGTTGGTTTCTAAGATATCAGCGCCCGCCTCCAAATACGCCATGTGGATGGCACGGATGATGTCGGGGCGGGTCAACACGAGCAGGTCATTATTGCCTTTGAGGTCGCAGGGATGGTCGGCAAAGCGCTCGCCGCGATAGTCCGATTCCGTCAGCTTGTAGCTTTGGATCATCGTCCCCATCGCGCCATCCAGAATCAGGATGCGCTCGCGGACACAGTCTAGAATCGGTTTTCGTGTTGTTTTCTCGTCGTTTGTCATATCTTAAAGTCTTTCCAACGTTCAATGCGGAGGAGATAGTAGCCCCGATGTGCTTTTGCTGCAAGTGATTCGGGGTGATCGCCATGCTACGCTAATTATGGCTGCGGCGGGCGAGGGACCGCCCGCCCTACCCAGAAAGTTTACACCGAAAAGGTTTTGCAGATGGTATAAGACTGATAGGCTTGGACACTCAACTACTATTTACGTATGTTCTATAGAGATTCCTATGAAAGCCAATCATCAAGACGACGATCAGACATGCAACGGCTTGCCGTCGAATTCACCGTTCTATCCTCTAAATCCAGATCGGGTCGTTTTTGAAGATGAACGAGTCATCGCTTTCTATGATCGCTATCCTGTTTCGCCTGGACACACATTGGTGGTTGCTAAACAGGTGACTGCTTCCCACTTTGATTTGTCGCCCGATGTGCGGCAGCAGATGTGGGACGCCGTGGCGAAGGTGCGGGAGTTACTCCAACAGCTATATCAACCCGATGGATTCAATATTGGCTTGAATGATGGAGCGGCAGCTGGCCAGACGATTGGCCATGCGCACATTCATGTCATTCCTCGGTATGCAGGGGATCAAGCGGACCCGCGTGGTGGAGTGCGCTGGATCTTTCCGGAGAAGGCAAAGTATTGGTGAGTTTGATTGATTGATCAGCCCTGCGACGCTATTTCGATCATGCGCTCTACAGTGCCCACCGGCAGGCCGATGACTGTATTCGGATCGCCGTCGAGCTTTTCGACCATGACGCAGCCTTCCTGTTGGAGCGCGTAGGCCCCCGCGTAGGCCAGAGGACGAGCAATTTCGACATGACGACGGATATGCGCCTCAGACCACTGCCGCATGGTCACGTTGACTGTATCGTGCGCTTTCTGAACGGATTTGCCCTCAGGCGCGATGACACAAACACCTGTCATGAGTAAGTGAGTCTTGCCGCTCAATTCCTGTAGCATCCGCACCGCGTCATCCAAATCCTTGGGCTTGCCATAGGTCTTGCCGTCCAGATACAGAACCGTATCCGCCCCTACAACCACGCAATCAGCATGCTCTTGTGCCACAGCTGTGGCTTTTTGTGACGCCAGATATTCGACATAGGCCCCGGGATCCTCTCCCGGTTCATAGGGTCGCTCATCGACACCCGATGGCTGTTGAATGAATTCATAGCCCGCTGCCCGCAGCAGTTCTGCGCGCGCTCGTGAAAAAGATGCCAAGACCAATTTCATGTTTTACTCCTATTCCAACATTCTCATCGTGCCTCGCACACGACGAAGTTCTTGCACATACACTACAGCCCCCTCGACCTGATCCAGATCGCCTGTGATTTCCTCGATCCCGCGGATCACTTCATCCACGATCTCTTCCGGGATGATTGCTTGAATGGTTTTGCTGTGTGTTTTGCGCGAACTCATGAACTGAATCATTTCAGCATACAGCGGCACCTGAGAGATATATTGATTCATTCCATGCGAGTC
>SLBD01000114.1 GCA_007126515.1 Kiritimatiellia bacterium | reverse complement strand
ATTTCAAGGGTGGTCAGTAGCTCTTTTTCAGGTTGAAATAACACTGCAACTCATCCCTGTGATTTGTTGACCTTTTGCGACATGGTCGATATGGTCAGTGCATGACACGTGTTGCATCTGCAAGCGCCCTGCTGCAGCGAGGAATGCGAATATTCCGCACCTGCTGGCTGGCGTGCTTGATTGTTGGCGTCTGTCTGGTCATTTTGATCGGCAGCGTTCTGGGATGGATTACGTACCGCCAGCAGCGCAACCATATGGAAGCTCAATTCCAGCGGCGGGCCGTTCAACACACTCGCGGAATCAATCCCCAAAAAGTAGAGGCGCTGGCCGGATCCTTGGAAGACATCGATTCTCCCATTTACCAGCGGATCAAACGGCATCTGACAATCATTCGGCAGTCGGAAGATCAATGCCGATTCACCTACCTGATGCGGCAACTCGATGACGGGACCGTGATTATATTGGCAGACAGCGAACCGCCGGAGTCGGATGATTATTCGCCGCCGGGCGATGTCTACTATGAAGCAGGCGAAGATGAAGAGGCGCTTTTCGCTCACGGCCAGCCGCGGGTATTCCCCCCCGAGGCGGATCGCTGGGGGAAATGGGTATCGGTGTATGCGCCAATCCGCGATCCCTACACGGCAGAGGTGATTGCTCTCTTTGGCATGGATGTCGACGTAGCGGACTGGCAGGCGGCGCTGTACCGACAGTTGTTGCCAGCATTCGTCAGCGCTCTCCTACTGCTCGTTGGAGTCGCCATCTTCTGCTGGGCCCTGCGATCCCAAGAGCGAGGAGGCAATCGTCTTGCCAATATGCTGGTTCGATATGGCGAGTTCATTGCCATTGGCTGTTTCGGCCTGCTATTAACCGGCTACACAGCTTGGCTTCGGCATGGACACGAAGGGCATCGGATTATGACCTCATTCGCTCAAATCGCTGACCGGGATTTGAGCCGGGTTCAACAACGCTTGGAACATGTCCGGGACTTCAGCCTGCAGGATCTCGACTGGTACGTAAGCAATCAATCTGAATTTGACCGCCAACAATTCAATGACTGGGTGACCGCCCGGTTGGAGCGACCCAGCCTGCATTCCTGGGGCTGGGTTGGGGTGGTCCCCGACTCGCATCGTCAAGACTTTGAGGACAGTCATGCCGGAATTCTGCCTCCCATTTGGGAACTGGATGCCGATGGTCTTCCCCGCCCAGCCACCCGTCGTCCTGTGCATTATCCCCTCATGGCGGCGAAACCATTCGAACTGATTGGAGAAGCCTTGGGATATGACCTCGGTTCGGAGCCGCGGCGGCGGGCGGCAATCGAGGAAGCCATCTTCACGCGGCTCACGACCGCCAGCCAGCCTGTGGATCTGGCGATTAAGGCGCCCGAGCGTGAGGCGCTGTTGATCTTGCATCCAGTATTTTCTGCGGCAGATAGTGATGACTTGCTGGGCTTGATTGTCACGCCGCTGGCTGTTCCCAATCTTGTGCGCCAGGTTTGGGAAGGGCAGAGCTCCCACTATTCGTTTTCTTCGGTGTCGGAAGATACCCCTCCAATCCTCTTATACAACACGTGTCCGCGCGCGGAACATCCATTAGATGATATTGGCTTAGTCCGCTATATCGGCATCTTTGGACAGGTGCTGAAACTGGAAACACATCCTGGACCACTCTTTTACGAATCCCACCGTCGATACGCTGCTTCGCGAACACTATTCATAGGGTTCATAACGACAGCGGCACTGGCTATCTTAGTAGGTGCTCCTTTGCATCAACGCCGATTACTGGAAGTACTCGTAAACGAACGCACGACTGAACTACAAAACAGCCAGCAACAGTATGATATGTTGATCGCGCATTCGCGGGCTTTCCGCTGGGAGGTAGATCATACAGGACTTTACACGTATGTGAGTGATAACGTGGCGGAGATTATCGGCTTTACCCCTCAGGACCTGGTCGGGAAGAAAACATTCTATGATTTAGCGCCCCTCGAATATCGGGAAGAAGTGAAGCAGCACGGCTTGGACAACATGCAGGCTAATCAATTTGACGAAGGCTCCGAAAATCAACTGGTTAGCAAAGAGGGTCAAGTTAAGTGGGTGCGAACAACGGCCATCCCCAAACTCAATGAGCATGGTGTTGTGACTGGCGCTTTTGGTTGGGATACCGACATTACCGACCTCAAACAAGCCGAGGCAGAGCGGGAGAGCCTGGAGCGGGAACGGGCGCGCCTGGCTACAGCGATCGACCAGACCCGGGATTCCGTGGTGATTACCGATGCCGAGGGAATCATTGAATACGTCAATCCCGCCTTTGAACGGATAACGGGCTTTTCGGCGGCGGAAGCCATAGGTCGAAATCCCCGGATCCTGAAAAGCGGAAGGCAGGATCCTGCTATTTATGAGATCATGTGGAATACGATCAAGGCGGGACAGATCTGGTCAGGACGATTGGTCAATCTTCACAAGAACGGTTATTTCTTTACCGAAGACGTCACGATTTCACCGGTACGCGATGCCCAGGGCGTCATCACTCATTTCATTGCGATCAAGCGGGATGTGACCAGGGAACTGGAACGCGAAGACATGTACCTCCAAGCACAGAAAATGGAATCGTTTGGGCGCTTGGCAGGTGGTATGGCCCATGATTTTAACAACATGCTGCAAGTAATCCTCGGGAACACCGAGCTCGCCATGGAAAACGCGGGGGATAACGCCCCCCTTCAGCAAGACCTGAACGAGATCAAGTCTGCCGTCATGCGATCGCTGGAATTGACTCGGCAGTTATTGGCATTCGCCCGCCGACAGACGGTCAATCCCAAAATAATTGACTTACACAAGACGGTCCCCGAATCGATTCAGCTGCTGGAGCGTCTTTTGGAGGCCAGCATCTCACTGGAATGGCAGCCCTGCGACGGCAACGCCTGCATTAAGGTGGACCCAACCCAGTTAGACCAAGTGCTGGTCAACCTGTGCGTCAACGCGCGGGATGCCATCGACGGGCACGGTGCCATCGTCTTGACGACATGGGAGACTGTCCTGACCGGCGACGAGCGGCTGGCTGGCGAACAACCGAATCCGGGAGACTATGTTGTTCTCTCTGTCAGGGATACCGGTTGCGGCATGGATCCAGATCTACTCGAAAAAATCTTTGAGCCGTTTTTTACGACAAAGCCGCGGGGGAAAGGTACCGGGCTGGGCCTTTCGACAGTCTACGGGATCGTGAAGCAAAATGGCGGCTACATGGAGGTCAGCTCGGCCCCGGGAACCGGCACCAAATTCAATCTCTATTTTCCATCGTGTGAACAAGCGGAAGTTGATGTACGGGATGATCCGGAACAGATTCCGGTACGTTATGATGCGGGCATTTTGGTGGTAGACGACGAAGTGGACATCCTCAGGATCGCGGAGCGCACGCTCAGCAAGCGGGGCTACCGGGTTTGGATTGCCGATTCGCCCAGGCGCGCGTTGGAAATCATTCAGGGATGTGGCGAGGAAATCGATTTACTCCTCACCGATATCGTCATGCCAGAGATGAATGGGAGAGAACTGGCAGAACAGGCAATCGGATTGAATCCCCAGTTGACTTACCTGTTCATGTCCGGCTACTCGGATCAAATCATCTCCCAAGACAAGATGAACTCGAGAGAAACAAAAGTTTTGTCCAAGCCTTTTACGGCCAACGAACTGTTAGCGGCCGTGATCGCCGCGCTGCAACGGGTGTAGAATTCTACATCCATCGCCCGCTGAACGTGTGACGCTGGCGGCTACGACATCGCTTAAGATGCTCTAAACCGCACATGCGGCTCGGCGGGACGCCTCGCCCTACCCGGTTATGCGGATTCTGCCGAGGTAGGGCGAACCGTCTCGGTGAGCCGAGTCTTTTGCAACGGGCGCCCCATCGGATGCCAGCCATTCAGTTAGCCCCCATCGTCATCCCGAGCGAAGTCGAGGGATCTCATACAATACCGCAGGGCAGACGCATCTAAATTCGTATCTTTGTCTGGTACTGGCTCCGATGTGTGCTCGGCGATTGTTGGGTTTGTTTGGAGGGCAAAGGGTGAAACAGGCTTCCAGCCTGTTTTTCGGGTTTGGACATTTTGCAAGGACAGGAATGTCCTTGCTCCGGCACGTGGGGACATGGGCATTCTTGCCCATGTAAACAAAGTAGAATGGTCGCAAACATTACATTTGGGGCATTTTCAAGTTGACGAACCGGAAGACATTCATTACATTTAAATCATATATTTAGGCTGTAGCTGGTCTCATTCGTACTCTCAATAATCACACGATGATCGGTAGAGCCAATTACCGCTGCCGGAGCGAAAAACTATAATGTTCTTCAAGAGTTTTTCAAAGTATAGATATCTTCTCGCTGACTGGCGACAGATCGCCATGGTCATCTGTGCGTCAAGCGTTTTAGCTTCTGCTCATTCCTATGCCGTTCAGCCCATTACGGGAATTTTGGCAGCGTATGACAGCGTCACCAACACCAATGATAATTATTCGGTTTTGGGCGGCGGCACCAGCGATTTTGGGGCCAGTACCACCTACAACATTCGCTTCAATGAAGGCAGCCAGAACAACCTGTTTCTGAGCGGCTTTGAAATCGGTGCCGAGGTATTCAATTTTGTACTGCTTGCCGATGTGATCAACTTAGAGCGAGTCGATAACGCCACGATCTCTGGACAACATCACATTATTCTGTTCGAACAATCGGCCGTTGGTGGCGGCACTGTTGATCTCAAAACGAGTGCCGTGTTTACGATGGAGGACGCTTTGCGCAGTCCTATTGTCAACCGCGGCGCCGATAACGTGTTTGCCAATCAAGGCGATGGAAACGGGAACAACAATAACATCCAGCGCATTGACTACATCTTCCCGGACGGCTTCCCTGTCTTCAACAACATCGATACGCGCGGCT
>SLBD01000069.1 GCA_007126515.1 Kiritimatiellia bacterium | reverse complement strand
CCCTCTGTGGTAAACAGTCCCACTGCGCCCAATTTCCATCGAGTGGAAAATCGGGCAAAAAAGTTTCCATTGAGTGGAAAAATGGGCGGATTTTTTTCCATTGAGTGGAAAACCAGCGCGAAAAGTTTCCATCGAATGGAAAATCGGCGCGCCCGTACCGGGCGAGAGATCTTTCGACTCCGCTGCGCTCCGCTCAACATGACTGACTGGGGGCTTTCTACTCGCATTGCTCCCACAGGTCATGTCGAGCGAAGTCGAGACATCTCTGGCTGTAGACGCGCACGATGGGCGCGTCAGGCCGGGCCCACCGTGCCCGGCTACAATTGCCCTCATGAGAGAATCGGCTCCCCATCCTCGGCGGGAAGGTCTCGAAGACTCAACCGTTCCCGCCCTACAATTTTCCACGTGAAAGCAACGACTCCAACCATTCAACCCCACAGATGAATTATGCCGAAACGAACTGATATCAAGAAGATCATGTTGATTGGCTCCGGCCCGATCGTGATCGGGCAGGCCTGCGAATTTGATTACTCGGGCACGCAAGCCTGCAAGGCGCTGCGCGAGGAGGGCTATGAGGTCATTCTGATCAATAGCAACCCGGCGACGATCATGACGGACCCGGACGTGGCCGACCGCACGTATGTGGAGCCGATCACGGCGGCGGCGGTACGGAAGATCATCGAAATCGAGCGACCCGACGCGTTGTTGCCAACGCTGGGCGGTCAGACGGGCCTGAACACGGCGCTGGAAGTGGCCGAGGACGGCACGCTGGACGAATTCGGCGTGGAACTGATCGGCGCCAAGGTGGATGTGATCAAGCGGGCGGAAGATCGCGAATTGTTCAAGGAAGCGATGCGCGAAGCGGGGCTGGAATGCCTGAAGAGCGAGCGCGTCAACAATTTGGACCGCGCCCGCGAAGTGGCCGAGGAATTGGGTTTCCCAGTGATCGTCCGACCGAGCTATACGCTGGGTGGCACAGGTGGTGGCACAGCGTACAACATGGAAGAACTGGAGCGGATTGCCGCCGGAGGACTGAAGGCCAGTCGCGTGCACGAAGTGTTGCTGGAAGAATCGGCACTGGGCTGGAAAGAATTTGAGATGGAAGTGGTGCGCGATCGCAATGACAACTGCGTCATCATCTGCTCGATCGAAAATCTCGATCCGATGGGCGTGCATACGGGCGATAGCATTACGGTGGCCCCGACGCAAACGCTGACAGACGCGGAGTATCAAAAGATGCGCGATTGGAGCATTGCGGTGCTGCGCGTGATCGGTGTGGACACGGGCGGATCGAATGTGCAGTTCGCCATCCATCCGGAAACCGGGCGCATGGTGGTGATCGAAATGAATCCGCGCGTGTCACGGAGTTCCGCCTTGGCCAGCAAAGCAACGGGATATCCGATTGCCAAGATCGCCGCCAAGCTGGCAGTGGGCTATACGCTGGACGAATTGCCGAATGACATTACGCGCGACACGCCGGCCAGTTTTGAGCCGACGATTGATTATTGCGTGGTCAAGGTGCCGCGCTTCGCGTTTGAGAAATTCCCCGGGGCGGACCCGAAATTGGGCGTCAGCATGAAATCCGTCGGTGAAACGATGGCGATTGGACGCAACTTCCGCGAAGCGGTGCAAAAGGCGTTCCGCGGCTTGGAAATTGGCGTGGCGGGTTTGGATTTGCGGGCTGAGGATTTGGTGAACAAGCCGGAGATTGAATCAGAACTTCGGCGCACGGACACGGATCGGCATTTCAATGTGAAGTATGCCCTAAAACATGGGTACACGATGGAACGGATCGCGGAATTGACAAAGATCGATCCCTGGTTCGTGGACCAATTCGCGCAGATCGTCGAGTTGGAGAAGCGCCTGATTGAGGCTTCGGCGCTGAATGTGGATCTGTTGAGGGAAGCGAAGGAATCCGGCTTCTCGGATCGGCAGATTGCGGCCTTGCGCGGTGGCAAGGTCACCGAGCTGGATATTCGGCGGGAGCGGCTGGCGCTGGGCGTGAAGCCGGTGTACCGGCTGGTGGACACCTGCGCGGGCGAATTTGAAGCCTATACCCCCTACTTTTATTCCAGTTATGCGGACAAGGATGAATCGCGGCCCTCGGACAAGCCCAAGATCATGATTCTAGGCAGTGGCCCGAACCGGATTGGTCAAGGGATTGAGTTCGACTATTGCTGTGTGCATACGGTGCAAGCGTTACGTGAGCTGGGCTTTGAAACGATCATGGTGAACAGCAATCCGGAAACGGTCAGCACCGATTACGACACGGCGGACAAACTCTACTTTGAGCCGTTGACGTTCGAGGATGTGATGAACATCTACGAAAACGAACAGCCGCTGGGCGTGATTGTGCAGATGGGCGGTCAGACGCCATTGAATTTAGCAAATTCTCTAATGAAGGCGGGCGTACCAATTCTAGGCACATCGCCGGAAAGCATCGATCGGGCGGAGGATCGCAAGCACTGTCGAGCCTTGTTGGAAAAACTAGGATTGAAACAGCCGGAAAGCGATACAGCGCTGACGGTGGAAGGCGCGTTGGCGGTGGCGCGGCGGATCGGGTATCCGGTGATGGTACGACCCTCGTATGTGTTGGGCGGCCGGGCGATGATGGTGGCGTACAAAGACGAGGACATCGAGCCGTTTGTGCGGGCGGCCTTGAAGGTGAGTCCCGGCTTCCCCGTGTTGCTGGACCGGTACTTGGAAGGCGCGATTGAGGTGGATGCCGATTGCGTCTGTGACGGCAAGCAGGTGTATGTCGGCGGCGTGATGCAGCACATCGAAGCCGCTGGGATTCATTCCGGCGACAGTGCCTGTTGTGTACCGCCGCATAGTTTGTCGCCCGAGATGGTGAAGCGGATCGAACAGGCTGTCAGCGAGATTGCTCTAGAGTTGAATGTCAAAGGCGTGATGAACACGCAATGGGCGGTGGCGGGCGATGAGTTGTATGTGATTGAGATCAATCCACGGGCCTCGCGAACGGTGCCGTACGTCAGCAAAGCCAGCGGCGTACCGTTGGTAAAACTGGCCGCGAAAATTGCCAGCGGCAAAACCTTTGATGACATTGGGTATCCGAAGCCCCCCCGCCCGATGGAATGGTATGCGGTGAAAGAGGCCGTGTTCCCGTTCAATCGTTTTTCGGGGGTGGACCCGATTCTCGGGCCGGAAATGAAGTCGACCGGCGAAGTCATGGGCATGGATGCCTCGTTTGAGATTGCCTATTGGAAGAGCCAAATCGCGGCGGGGCAAAACTTACCAACGGAGGGAACGGTTTTTTTGAGCGCCAAAGATGCGGATAAAAGTTGGATGGTTGAGATAGGTCGCCAGTTGGTCGAGCTTGGATTCGGTTTGGCATCCACCACGGGCACCGCAGCCGCTTTGCAAGAGGCGGGATTGCCTGTGCGCGTGTTGAAGAAACTGGCCGAGAAAGAGAGTCCGAACATTATGGACCTGATGCGAGACGGCGAAGTCCAGATGATCATCAACACGCCCAGCGGTCCGACCGCGCGAGTGGACGAGGTCAAGATCCGGTCAGAGACGATCTTGCGGGGCATTCCGATCATCACCACCGAACCGGGTGCACGGGCCTCTTTGGCCGCGATCCGAACCGTACGCGAGCACGGCTGGACGGTGAAGGCGTTGCAGGATTATTTCGCATAGACACTTCCATACAAGAATTGTATATTCAAATCGGAAGCGAGGATGAGCAATGAGCATTCGAACGGTGAATATATCTTTTCAAGATGGACTGCTGCAGGAAATTGATCGTGTAGCGAAACAGGAGTCGCGCAGTCGATCCGAATTACTGCGCGAGGCCTCCCGGATGTACATCGAACGGCGTGAGCGCTGGGCGCAGATATTTGAATCGGGCCGTGACATTGCTCGGAAGAGAGGGCTAAAACCCGAAATCGTTGAGCAGGAGATTCACGCTCGGCGACGTACCCGACGGTCATGAAAAAGATATGTATCGTTCTCGACTCGAATGTGTATATCTCTGCGTTCCTCTTTGGCGGCCACCCTCGTACAATTCTTGAGAAAATCATCAGTGCCCAGATTGGTGGCGCAATTTCAGCACCTATTTTGGACGAGGTACGAGAAGTGTTGCAACGACCAAAATTTGGATTAACCGATGCAACCGTGATGGCCCTGATATCGGAGCTTCAGGAGTTGTGTACGGTTATTATGCCCACGAAAACTGTTCGCGCGATTGCGGATGATCCAGATGATAACCGGATCTTGGAATGCGCGCTGGCAGCGGATGCGGATGTAATCGTATCTGGCGATGCACACCTGTTGGATCTGGGGCAGTGGCGGGGGATTGCGATCCAATCTCCAGCCGCATTTGTTGCCGAACTCAGCAGGAGCTGATGGGACCACATGCCAGTTTTTAACTTCGTTTATGAGTCTCGGCTCGGCGGGTCGCCGAGCCCTACCGATCCAGATAGCGGTGCACCGCTTCTATTCCCAGACGATTTCAATATTTGGATAGCGAGCAATCATTCCGTCTTTGGAAAGAATCGCGGCTCGTTGCTGATGCGCAGTAGCGATGAACGCATGCGTGTCCAGCAATAGCATCAGCGCAGACCTCTCGGCCAATCTGCCTCGTCAACGAGCTGGCACGGATCCCCGTGAAATCGGGCACCACGCAGTGACGGATCCTGTTGCAACGGATCACGAAGACGATGCGGAACCATATCTACGACAGGCTTCTTATTGCGGCAAATCGTGATCGCCTCACCCGTTTCTTCAACTTTCGCCAGCAAACGTGACAAATGCGCTTTAGCTTCGTATGTTGATATGACCGTACTCATTTCTAATCCATGTTGTTTTGAAACATACAACTTATGACCAGACTAGTCAACCCCGAGAGCGATCGCACGGATACCTGCCTCGAATGACTCGGGTGGTGTCAGTAGCGACATCACCACGTGCGTGCCCTCCATTTCAAACCAGCTTCCTGGTTGGACAAGGATGCGAGATTCATTCAAGAGTTTGAGTGCCCACTCCTCATCTGTGTGTGTCGCCGGTAGGCGCAGCGGCAGGGACCATCCAGCAGTAACGTTCAGCGGGGTCACTGCCGTGCCGTGCAACAGCTCGGTGGCGGTCCTTTGGTTGATGCGGCAACGTTCGTGTATCTCTCGCTGACGCAGCGGGGCCTGATCAAGCAGCATTGGCACTTGATGCTGAATGGCCGCTGGCAATGTCAAAAAGGTGTCGCCAATCCACTCGGCGCGACGCAGAGCCTCCCTGACTGCGCAATAGGGGCCGCTAACGGCTGACCACGCAACTTTGGCTTGCGGAAGGGCCGCAACTTTCGACAATCCTGATACGGTAAATGTTAGTGCTTGCTGACAGCGGGCGGACGAGGGGAGGATCACTCCTGATTGCAAGGGATAGTCGAGGAACACCTCATCAACAACCCACGCTATTCCAAATTCAAGACACAACTCTATGATCGCATCGCATTCAGTCGCCGATAGGACATGTCCAGTGGGATTATGAGGAGAAACGGTGACAATCGCCCGGACGCGGGGCTGGGAGTGAAGGGTTTGGCGCAACCCCGCAAAATCGATTCGCCAATTGCCATCGTACAGCAAGGGATATGACTGAAGCTTGATCCCCGATATATCAGCAATGTAATCGAAGAGCGGATAGCCGGGACGAGGGACTAACCAGACATCATCGGCATCTGCCGTCATAGCCATCAATTGCGCATAGAGTTCGCTGGTCCCGGAGGCCAACCAGATAGTATGGGGAGGCACTTCTCCGCCATGAGCATGGATATATGCGGAGATAGCTTGACGGGCTTCGATGGATCCAAGAGGTTCTGGTTGATAGTGTGTCGGCAAGCGCAGATCGATCGATGGAGCAGGCCAGCCGCATTGGGTTGGGTTAGATACAGTGCAATCAAGGTACAATTCCCCTAATTTTCGCAGGTCGGCAGTCGCCGTCCAGATCGAGTTTTGCTCTGTTGGCCACGTTGTCCGCTGTGAGAATCTGTATCTGTGCTGTTTCATATCTGGAAGTCACCCTCCCCCAAAAGATGCGTACCGATCTTTCCACTTCATAGTCTAGATTTGCTTTCTTGCGCAATGACGATTAATTTCTCCGAGCATTCGCTCAGGGCTGTATTTTTTGGAGAGACCGATATGAAACATTTAGTTTGTGGCTTGTTATTTCTATTCACTGCATTCAATCAGATCGCCTACGGCGGTGACGCATTTGCGGTCATGCGCTTGTCGTCGCCTCTGATCGCTAGTGGCTCCGTAGGCTACCGACTCGGTACGCCGTCACCACATAATCTTCGCCCGCCCCTGCAAGTTGAGGCGGGGATTGGTGGGGGCAAACTCCTGATGGGCATTGATAATACGGGAGACGCGAGTTGGGGCTATGGCCTCAAAGCGTCACTGCTGCGTACGTGGTTTGAGCCGATCGATGTTGACCGGGATCAATCATTCCTAGGTCTCCACGCGGAACTCAGCATCCAGCGGTTGGTTGCCAGTATCGGGGGCTATCGCCGAATCAGTGATGGCGATGACAATTGGCTGGGCTCGGTCGGGCTGGGCTTCCTATTTTGATTGACGACTTTAGCAGCCACTCTCGTTATGATCTCCGATTCAACGGAACGGCTCGCTCGGTGGCGACGCTAGTTGCACTGATCGCCTGGTTCTGATACTACTCTGGACATCATGCCTGCAACACGCGGAGAGCTGGAAGCACGAATCACCGAAGCAATGGTGAAGTTCGAGCGCGAATTTATGGGACGGGGCCCTACCGAGGCGAGGACTTATATCATCGATGACATGATACTGGTGCGATTGAAGGGCATTATCACGCGCGCCGAGCATCATCTGGCGAATGCAGACACGTCAGGTCGAGGGCGTGATTTAATCAAACAAAGCCGGATCGAGCTTCTTGAAAAAGCCCGCCCAATGCTGGTCGAAATCCTGCGAAACCTGGGATTCAATGCGGTCAGCATGCATACCGATCTCAGTATTCGAACCAGCGAACGCATTATTCTATTCACATTGGACCATCCGTGGTCATAAGACCGGCACGCTTCCGGCTACTTTCGGACTCGATTTTTCTGATGACAACTTGACATCACGGGCGCTTCTTACTATTTTCAACCCATGTTCGATAGGAGAAAGCTGATTCCCCCTTGTCGGAGTTCTTCTTTTGAATCCAATTAAGTAGGCAGTCGCAAGTTTCGATTTGCTATTATGAGCAATTGAAAAGTGAAGCTGAGTTCGCGATCCGTCGTGGGTTCGGCTTTTTTTGTTACCGTTTGACATCACAACAAGGAGACAAGCCATGGCAATGAAAGATATCGATTTTGAAATCCCCGCAGAGGTGCAAGAAATTCTGCAAGCTGCGCCCAGCTATATTGTGGGTCGGAACAAGACCGACTTGCTTAATCTGGCGATCCGCGATGAAGTGGATGGCGTGCATGAGGTGGCCTACGACGTGCCCGGTAAGGGACGTTATGTTGAGGCCAATGTATGCAGAGTCAAGAATGGCATTGCGGCGAACTATACAGAGTCCTATATGCGCCGACGCGATCCCGACTGCATGGTGATTGCAGATGACTACCCAACGGATAAACCGCGATATCATGAACTGTTTGGGGAAGATTTTGATGTTCTGCGCAACGAGACATTTGAATGGCTGAAAACACAGGAACTGGCCTTGTTCCCCTTCTGTGCCGGCGAGCCAGGTAAAGGTATGGACGCACTGGTTGTCGCGCCCGCCAATGCTGGTTTCTTTGCGCTGGGCTTGGCCTTGCTGCAAGGCATCCATGACATTGAACAGATTCCCAAAAACTTCCATCCGCGAGCGATCATTTACGTAGCCCCCGTATTTCGCCATACACGCTTCGACGGCAAACAAATGGTCGTGCATGATCGTCATAACGACTGTCATGAACTGTTTAGCTACAATTTGTACCCGGGCCCCAGCGCCAAAAAGGGTATTTACGGTGTACTTCTCGCTTTGGGCGAACGAGAAAAATGGGTAACGGCACATTGCTCCACGGTGCAAGTGATCACTCCGTATGATAACAAGGTTACCCTCATGCACGAAGGTGCCAGCGGCGGCGGCAAAAGCGAAATGCTGGAGCAGGTCCACCGCGAGAAGGACGGAGCCCTCTTGCTAGGCGAAAATATTGTGACGGGAGAACGGCGCTCAATTGTGTTGCCCCGAAACTGCGATTTGCGTCCAGTGACCGATGATATGGCTCTTTGCCATCCTTCGCTGGCTCGACAGGACGGCCGCCTGTCCTTGATGGATGCAGAACAAGGCTGGTTTGTGCGCGTCAACCACATCACGCACTACGGCATTGACCCGCACCTCGAAGAAATGACGATTCATCCCTCCGAGCCGTTGCTGTTCTTGAACATCGAAGCCAAGCCGGAAAGCACGGCCTTGATTTGGGAGCACATCGAGGATGAACCGGGTCAACCCTGCCCGAACCCTCGCGTTATTGTCCCTCGCAAAGCGGTCCCCGGGATTGTGGAAGGGGCTGTGACTGTTGATATCCGCAGCTTTGGTGTCCGAACGCCTCCCTGTACGCGTGAGAAACCCTCGTACGGAATTATTGGAATCATGCATCTGCTGCCCCCCGCACTGGCTTGGTTGTGGCGTTTGGTGGCCCCCCGTGGGCACGCGAATCCGAGCATTGTCCAAACAGAAGGGATGACTTCAGAAGGCGTGGGCTCTTACTGGCCCTTTGCGACTGGCCGAAAAGTAGATCAAGCCAACTTGCTTCTACAACAGATTGTGGATACTCCAAAGGTTCGCTACATCCTCTGCCCCAATCAGCACATCGGCGCATGGAAGACCAGTTTCATGCCGCAATGGATTGCTCGGGAGTACTTGGCGCGGCGCGGGGGCGCTCAGTTCACGCCAAGCCAGGTTGAGCCGGCTCGCTGTGCATTGCTGGGATATGCCCTGCGGAGCATCACCATTGAGGGCCAAAGCTTGCCGCGTATTCTCCTGCGGGTGGATGCGCAACAGGAAGTCGGTCCGGATGCCTACGACTTGGGTGCCGTGCAATTGGGCAACTTCTTCCAAGAGCAGCTCGAAGGATTCCTGCACGAGGACATTGATCCGCTCGGTCGCAAGATCATCGACGCCTGCCTAAGCGGCTGCGATGTGAACACGTTCGAGGAACTGATTCCACATCCGTTCATCGAACAGGATGATTGATTCAGGGATTCTCAATAAACAACCCGCCCGGTTCATCCGGGCGGGTTGTTCTCACGTATTGGTTGTAGATCAAAGCCATTTCAGTCGTTCCTGCACGATCACACGATGGCTTTCTGGCACTTCTTTACTTAATTCCAAGAGTTCCTTGGCGGAAACGATATCGGCTTTGATCATGTTCTGAACAAACCGAATATCTTTGTCTCTTCCTGCTGCGATCTTGGCAATTGCTAAATCAGCAGCGCCCAAGCATATCCCGCGAGCACCGCCAGTATTATCATTCTCAACAATAATAGTTCGCTCTCTCCACGCAATGGGTAAAATGGCCGTCTCGGGAGCGACTCCATGTCCGTAATAGCCAAATGTTGAATCGAAGGGCGACAACTCACCAATAGTCCCATCGATCAAATCAGATGCAGCAGGATTGTCCACCGGGTATAGATCAAGCTCCATCGACTGGCACAATGCAGGTGGCAATTCCGACAATGACGCCAGCAAAGCCTGACTGCCAATAACCACGAACTCTCGTTGATTCGTGACCGCTGCGGCAGCACGCAGAATATGCTCCATTTGATCACGCCGCATATTGGCGATATTCCTCAAAGATCTTCCACCGCTCCTGCGGAGTCAAAATCCCGCAGAACGGGTTGTTCTGGCGCAGACGTTGTCCATACTCAGACGGACACAACAATGTTTGCTTAATGGTCTCCCAATCCGTCGCCAGAATTACTTGCCATTCGTCATGCAATGCCGAGGGCACCATTGCTCGCCAGCGGGCATTTACCTCTTGAGCCGTAGCTATACCGACACCAACATCGCCCTGCTCGATCTTTGCAACAATCGCATGCGCCAAGGCAAGTCCGCGTTGATCAATTGTATAATGGTCTTTCATTCTCCAATCCTTGAAATCATCATACCGTTTACACAGCAAAGGTAAACGCAATCCTGAAAAAATCAGGCCATTACGTTCACATGGATCGGGCATCAAGGCCTGGCTCTCAACCGCCTTCCAGCGGCGGATTCAAAAGGACTCTCTCTCCGGCCTGCAGGCCGGAGAGGATGTGAATCATCCGGTTGTTGTCTTGGCCGGTTTCGACGGTTCGAGGCACTGGGCCGCGCGATGTCATCACATGCACTAACGACTCAGTCCCTGACCGCACCACAGCTTGAAGAGGAACATGGATTGCGTCCTCCAGCTGATCGATAATGATCTCTGCTCGGCTGTTCATGCCCGGACGCAATTCCGTGGCTTCTCCATCAATATGAATTTCCGTCTGATAGACTTTCAGATCAGGATTCAACCAGCCATGCTGCGCATCTGGCAGCAAGGCAATCCGCCGCACTGTCCCTTGGAATAGTTGATTGGGCAGTGCATCGGCACGGATGACTGCCGGAAGTCCTGTCGAAATCTTGCGCAAGCTTGACTCGTGAATACTGACCTGAGCCATCATTGCTGCAGCCGTTGGTAAATATATCAACTCTTGTCGCTCACGAACTTCCTGGCCGGCGCGGAGAGGTTCTTCGTTTCCCCGTCTCCCCTGCCCCGTTGTGCTGTACACGACCATTCCGGCGGCAGGCGCATAGATGCGACAACGAACGATTTGTTCCTCAATCCGATCGAGCCGATCCACTTGTCGTTCATGCTCTGACGCCCGAGCGCGATAGTCGGCTTCCGCTTGAACAATGTCAGCCGCAGCGCGGCGGCGAACGCGCTCCAAGGCCAATCGAGTCTGCTCCAAATCGCTTTCGAGTTCTTCCAGCCGTTGTTGATGAGTGAATTCTTCCAGCAATCGCAAGGTGCCTTGAGCGAGTTCCAAATCGATCACCGCGCGCTGAGCTGCAAGCTCGTCCGCTTGTAATTCCATCCGCGTGACATACCCCTCTGCCGCCAAGCGTTGCGACCATTCTAATTTGTCATTGGCTCGCTGGACTTCTTCCTCAGCCAAGCGGATTTGCGCTTCGGCCCTTTGCAACTCCTGAGGGAAGTCTCCTTCGATGTATTTTGTTTGATTCAATTCTGCGAAACGGTAGTCCAACTCAGCCCGAGCAATATCCGCCTCCGCTTGATTACGAATGATTTCCAACTGCTCTCGCGACCGGATATACGCGGCCTCCGCATTCATGACGCGGATCTGTTGATCGACCAACTGATCTTCCAGTCCACTTGCATCTAACTCAACCAACAATTCCCCCTCTTCGACAATTTGCCCTTCTTCAATCAGCCATAAAATCGTTGTTCGCCCTTCCAATTCGGAACTCACAGTGACTCGTTCTCTGCTCTGAATCGTGCCGGACTCGGTTACACTGATGGTGAGGGGTCCTTGTCGGACCTCGAAGACGGGCGCAGTGGCAGTCTCATCCCTGCCACTCAATACCATTCGCAAAATCATCAAGACAACAATGTGGGCAATAATAATAATCGCCCATTTCTTAGTGCGTTTAGTCATGTTCTAGTCCACTTCCATCTGAAGAAAGTCTGCCGACAACTCTCGTTCTTGCCAAAGGCCCGTTTCGTCAATCATCAGAATGCCCATATCCCGTTGCAATTCCAATTCCGCCAAGCGATACGTCACCACAGCGGCCGTCAACGCATTACGAGCCGAGACCAGGGCATCTTCTGCCTCCAGAACATCTCGAATCTGAGCGCGCCCCGCCTGAAGGAATAGATCGGTACTATCCACCCGTCTGTGTGCCAATGCAACCGACTGCGCTTGAATCGCCATCGTTTCCTCACTTTGTAATAAGACGCGCAAGGACTGTCGGACTTCCGCTTTAATTGAGTCTTCCAGCTCCTGCACAGCCCGCACAGCCCGGTCCAAGGCGATGAATCGCTCCCGATACGCGTTACGGGCAGCGCGCCGACTCCACGGCACTTCAATTTCCAACCCTGCGGAATATCGTCCTTCGCTCGGATCCAGCCGACTATCGCCCACCGCGACAGAACCAAGCCCCCTGCGTGACCCAGCCTGCGCCCCCCCCGTCAGCATCGCACGCCACCGTAAGCCATCTGCCCCCACGACAACCCCGCGCTGCGCATCCACCACGCGCCCCAATGCAATGATCATGTCGGGACGCTCCTGCAAGGCGATCTGAATGGCGCGAGCAGCAGGGATGTCCGTGCGCAAATCGGATTCAGCCGTCAATGTCTCGGCCGTAAAGGCTTCGTCCACGCCCGCCGCCAGTTCTTCCCGCCGTGGTTCCACAATTTCCTCATACCTTGACAGCAACTCGTCCAAATCCGCCGAATCCAAAGAGACGCGCGCATCCACAGGCAATCCCAAGGTGGACTTAAACTGGTCCAGTTGACGTTCATAGTTCACGCGAGCCGATAACCACCGATCGCGAGCTCGCAACTCTTCCTGCAGCGCCTGATCCACCTGAATTTCAGGCAATCGTCCTGCCTCAGCCAATCGCCGGGCCCGTTGGGCCGAAACACCGACGCGCTCGAAATTTTCGCGGGCATTCTGCACCTGGTCCGCAGACTGCAACACTTGCAAATATTCACGAGTCACACGCACCGCATATTGACGTCGGAATTGCTCAAAGGTCTTCAAGGCATAGGCGACGTTTCGCTCAGCCTGTGTCAACGGTTCCGTGACCACATGACGACCAGCCCCACGCAACAAGGGAATGCTGATAGACACATCGGCCATCAATCCATACACCGACTCTCGATCCAAGGTGAGCAGTTGAACCACATCCAACATAATCCGCGTACTCAACGCAGCGCCCGTGCGCAGCGTCCGAGATACGCCGGCGGTGGCCGTCCCTACCCAGCCTCGGACATCCTCTTCCCCAGATCGGTCATCAGTAAACTCTCCCTCTAGTGTCCCAGAGAACTGATTTGCAAATTCGAATTGCTCCACGTCCAAGGCCAATGCAGCACGGAAGATCTCCTCTTTAAACTGTTGATAGTCTCGATTGTTGGCTGCCCCCACTTGCAGTGCTTCCAGCATATTGAGAGAAAATACTTCTTCTGATGGAAAAGCATTCATTGGCTCTGGTTCCAGCCCCAAAGGATGTGTTTCCGGCCAATGAGCCACGGGCTCCAATGCATCGGTGCCCAGCGATGCCTCTCCCACGCGCGGCAGGTCTTGTCCCACCATCAAGCGGCGACGCAAGGTATCCGCTGGCGTTTCGATGCGGAATTCCGAGGCAGATCCCCAAACCGCTTCTTGCTGACGAGCAATGATTGCATACGCATCCCGATCGGCGGCCTCACGGCGGCGAGCCGGAGAGGCACATCCAATCGTCCACAGCAGCAGTACAACCACACCTAAATGGCTCAGCCAAATCAGCTGCTTTTTGAGTGTGCCGTGTAGTGATCGCATCATAATATGTAGTCTGATCTAACGAGGAAACCTTGCATGCCTTCCATTATCTTTTGTGCGCAACCGATGCAGGGAAATCATTTCATACTAGAATTGAATCGGTAAGGGAACTTGTGGGAACGTGGATTCCACAAACTCTCGATAGATCGGCAATTGTCGCAATTCATCGAAATCGGAGTCCTCCATAAATTGATGAAATTCCATCGGTGTACTGATGTCAGCGGCCTTCCGGATCCACTCCATCGCCGACTCCATGTCCCCTTGTTCCGTATAGGAAATCGCCATGTTAAAAAGGAGCGACGGCTGTTCCGGCTGTTGATCAATCAAGTACTGAAAATGCATCTGAGCTTCTCGGAATCGACCCATACGAACAAAACAGACCGCTAAATTATTGCGAATCGCAACATGTCCAGGAATTTGATCTAAGACAATTTCAAAATTTTCAGCCGCCCACTCAAATTCGCCCATCAACAAATATAGCATGCCCAGATTGATGTACGCGTGTATGTACTCGGGCACTAGCTCGATAGCCGTATGCAGCAATTCCTCGGCCTCATTAAATTCTCCCCTCTGCATATGAATGGCAGCAATCGTGTTGTATAGCTCAGGGTTGAAAGGGTCCTGATTCATGGCTCGCCGCAGCACCGCGAGCGCCTGCTCGAATTGTCCGCGCTGGGTATAGACAAAGCCCAGCAGACTGTACGCCGCCGTCATGTTTTCCCACACCGACAAGGCTTGCTGTGCGTGAATGATCGCCTGATCCCATTCTTCGATCCGGGCATATTGCCGCGCAATCCGGACGTAGCCCATGGCTTCAGTCACTCGCCGCGGATCCATTCCTGGAGGAGGCTCTTCATACAGCGTATCGAATTCCGGCGGCATTTCCGGCACACTAAATTCTTGGCGCCGCCCCATCGACCGCGGCTGCGTCACAGCTGCCAACTCCGCTTCTATATCGTCATCAAACTCGTCACGCCGACTGCGCTCGTCTAAATATAAAAAAAGCAGAATGGCGACTCCAAAAAACATCACGATGAATACGGCCGTCAGCAAAAAGCGGCGTCGGGTTTCCGACAGCAGTTCCCGAGGCGATACATCCACTTCCGGATAATCGATTTTCGGCGGAGGCGGGGCGGGTTTCTTACTGTAGATATCGCGTTCTTGATCCATACCATTTCCATCTGCTGCAGCAGTAGCGCCGCCTCAAATTCACACAGCCAAGAAATTGGCCAACATCCGCTTGCCATCCTGAGTCAAAATCGACTCCGGGTGAAACTGCACACCAAACACAGGATCCTGCTTATGCTGTAACCCCATAATTTCGCCAGCATCGGTTTCGGCTGTAATATCGAGACAATCCGGCACACTCTCCCGTTCAACGATCAAGGAATGATATCGGGTGGCCTCAAACGGATTTGGCATCTCAGCAAATAGGCCTTGGCCATTGTGATGGATCAAAGATGTCTTTCCATGCATCAAGCGATCGGCACGAATCACACGGCCACCGTACACTTGTCCAAGGCATTGATGTCCCAAGCACACGCCAAACAGCGGGATCTTGCCCGCGAACGCCTCAATCACCTCACAAGAGATTCCCGCCTCATTCGGAGAGCAGGGGCCTGGACTGACCATCAAGTGATCCGGCGCCAGCTTCTCAATTTCCGAAATCGTAATTTCATCATTGCGAACCACGCGAACCTCGGCGCCCAGTTCGCCTAGGTACTGAACCAAATTATATGTGAACGAGTCGTAATTATCGATCACCAGAATCATCACCGTCCCCCTTCCCGCATGGCATGAAATCGCTGCGCCAACCCCAAGGCCTTAATCATGCCTCGAGCTTTGTTTTGGGTTTCTTCATACTCTTTCTGGGGATCCGAGTCGGCGACAATTCCGGCACCTGCCTGGACGTAGGAACAGCCTTTTTCCATCAACACCGTGCGAATCGTAATACAGGAATCCAAATTGCCACTATAGCCAATGTAGGCAACGGCACCCGCATACGGGCCGCGCCGCGCTTCCTCGAGTTCTGCGATAATTTCCATGGCGCGAATTTTGGGTGCTCCGCTGACGGTACCTGCCGGAAATGTCGCCCGCATCACATCATATGCGTCTTTACCGTCGGCGAGAGTCCCCTCCACATCCGAGACGATATGCATCACATGGCTGTACCGTTCAATCACCATCAACTCGGGTGCCCGTACACTGCCATACTCACAAACACGGCCAATATCATTCCGACCCAAATCCACCAACATAATATGCTCGGCACGCTCTTTCGGATCGGCCAGCAATTCCTTCTCCAACGCAAGATCCTCGTCGGGATCGCTCGCTCGTGGACGCGTCCCCGCAATCGGCCGCACCTCCACCCGCTGATCTTCGCAACGAACATGGATTTCGGGCGAGGAACCCACCACACTGCGTTCGCCAAAATCCAAGCAAAACATGTATGGCGACGGATTCACAGATCGCAGCGCCCGATACACATCCAGCGGTTCTGCATCCGTCTGCGCTTCAAACCGCTGCGACAACACCACCTGAATCACATCCCCAGCGCGAATATATTCCTTGGCTCGCTCCACCGAATCCTTAAACGTCGATTGCTTTGTGTTCGATTCATAGGCAATCGGGTCCGGCTCATCTCTCGCATCCAACACATACATCGGCACCGTCGTCGATAAATCTTTGCAGAGAGCATCAATCCGGGCTGTTGCCTGGTCATAGGCACTAGCCGGATCGTCTTCGATGAAGGCATTGGCGACCACTTTCATCGTGTGGCGAACATGATCGAAAATGATGATTGTATCGGTGATTCCGAAAATCATATCTGGCCAGCCCAAGCCGTCCCGCTCGCAAAGGGGCACTTTCTCAAATTGAGCCACGGCATCATATCCGATATACCCCACGGCCCCCCCATAAAATCGGGGCAACGCCGAATCCAGGACGGGGCGGAACTGACTCATATACTCTTTTACAACCGTCAGCGGTTCGACATCGTCCAGGACTTCCTTGCGTCCATCCGCATGCTCAATTTCAACGCGGCGCCCGAACGCCCGCAGGAGGGCCCGCGGCGCCCCGCCCAAGAACGAATAACGCGCCAGATGTTCGCCTCCCTCCACACTTTCCAGCAGAAACGCTCCAGACGCACT
>SLBD01000238.1 GCA_007126515.1 Kiritimatiellia bacterium | reverse complement strand
CCTGATTATTGCCCAGAACGCGAAGCAGAACAGCATCCCTGTTTTGACATATGATCGGCATTTCCTGTTGATGACAAAAATTCTTGGATTTGAGTTGTTTTAATGTGACCCCACAATGCCCGCCCGGCTTTATAGCTTATAAGCTATCGGCTGCCTTGCCTGACGAAAGGGCGTTCGAGCTGCGTAATTCAGATTTCTTTCGTGCTTGGGTATTTGGGTATTCCGTCATTCTTCCCCAAGGGGTACGAAAGCAGACAAGTATGCGCTGGCTTAAGGTTGTGGCTTCGAGAGCAAACTTGCATCGGAGCTGGGACCCGATTATGCTGCCACGCATGAATGGAGCTTAACCTATGCCGGAACAATCTTTCTACATCACAACCCCGATTTACTACGTGAATGACAAGCCGCATATCGGCCATTCCTACACGACGATTTTGGCGGACGTGCTGGCGCGGTATCATCGTCTGCTGCAGCATCCAACCTATTTCCTGACAGGCACGGACGAACACGGCCAAAAGGTCCAGCAAGCTGCGGACAAGGCGGGAATTTCGCCGCAGGAACAAGCGGATCGCACGGTCGTGCGCTTCCAAGCTCTCTGGGAAAAGCTCGACATCACCCACGACGATTTCATCCGAACGACTGAAGAACGTCACAAAAAAGTGGTGCAGGAAATTCTGACGGATCTGTATGAGCGGGACGAAATTTACAAGGCCGATTATGATGGTTGGTACGATGTTTCCAGCGAAACGTTTGTGACTGACCGCGAAGCCGAGGAGGCAGGCGGCGAATCCAACCCCAATCTGACCCGGATTCAGGAGTCCAATTACTTTTTCCGGATGAGCAAGTACCAGGATTGGTTGATTCAGTACATCAACGACCATCCAGAATTTATTCAACCGGACTATCGGCGCAATGAAACCTTGGGATTCCTGCGTAAACCGCTGAACGATCTTTGTATTTCGCGGCCCAAGAGCCGACTCAACTGGGGCATTGAGCTTCCCTTCGATTCCGATTTCGTCACCTACGTCTGGTTTGACGCTTTGGTGAATTATATCAGCGCCATCGGCTATCGCCGCGATGAAAAGGTGTTCTCGTCTTGGTGGCCGGCGAATATTCATCTGATTGGTAAAGACATCCTCACCACCCACACCGTCTATTGGCCGACGATGCTCAAAGCCATGGGAGTCGATCAACCGCAGACGGTCTTCGCTCACGGTTGGTGGCTGAGCGGGGCGAGCAAAATGAGTAAGTCGGTGGGGAACGTCGTTAATCCGATGGACATGATCGATAAATACGGAGTCGATGCCTTTCGCTATTTCCTGATTGCTGAAATGACAATGGGCCAGGATGCCAGTTTCAGCGAGGAGGCGTTCATCCGCCGCTTCAATTCCGACTTAGCCAACGATTTGGGCAATTTGATGAGTCGTGTGGTCAAAATGATTCGCAAGAATGCCAAGTCCGTGATCCCTGAAGTCGCTGACAGTCCGCTGGATGGCGAAGAGGAACAAATGGTGTGGGCCGCTGTTCAAGAGGCCGTAACAACCATTCAGGAATCGGTCAACAATCTGCGCTTGGACACAGGGTTGGCGCGCGTGTTGGCTGCAGTGCGAGCCACCAATCGATATTTGGAAGTGAAGCAGCCGTGGACGCTGGCCAAGCGTGATGACAAACAACCGCTGTACACAGTTCTTTACACAGCTGCAGAGGCGCTGCGCGTCATATCCGCTTTGCTGTATCCGGTGATGCCGGAACGCATGGGTGCTCTGCGCAATGCACTGGGTGTCGATTCAGTAGAGCCGAAATTCAATCTCCTGCAGGCATTTGGAGTTCTGAAGGCGGGTACCCATGTGGCGGATGCGGGAGCCTTGTTCCCACGGGTACAGGCCGTCCAACAAGATCTGGAGCCGGAGTTGCCAATGGGATCATCCGCAGCGGCTTCCCCACCGACCCAAGCACCTAAACCCGCGAAAGCGGCCCCGACCGAACCCGCGCCGGTGGGGATCATCGACTATGAGCATTTTTCACACGTGCAATTGCGGACAGCCCGAGTGGTTTCGGCAGAAAAGATCGAAGGGGCCACCAAGTTATTGAAAGTCGATGTCATGATTGGTGACGAACGTCGGCAATTGGTCGCCGGCGTGGCGCTGTATTACACGCCGGAAGAGCTGTTGGACAAGACCGTCGTCGTGGTGACCAATCTCAAACCGGCCACGATCCGTGGGATCAAATCCGAAGGAATGCTGTTGGCGGCGACCAAAGGCGAGAGCTTGCGCCTCATCACCGTCGACGGCAACCAATCCTCCGGAGCGGTCGTGAAATGATCTTGGGTTGCATGAGACTGGGCGGAACGGATGAAGCAGCCCAGGCTCGAGCCTTTGCTGCATTTGATGCCGCGCTGGAAACGGGCATCACCATGTTCGATCATGCGGACATCTATGGCGAGGGTCAGCCAGAACGACATTTTGGCGAATGGTTGCGCCAACGCCCCGGCATTCGTGAACGTATCACGATTCAAACTAAATGTGGCATTCGTCCGGGCCTGTATGATTTTTCCCCGGAACATATTGAAAAAGCTGTGACGGGGTGTCTGGAGCGGATGGGCATCGACATGATCGATCTGCTTTTGTTGCACCGCCCCGATCCACTGATGGAACCACATCAAGTCGGTTCCTGCTTGAACACCTTGCATGAATCGGGCTTGGTCGGAGCCTTTGGTGTATCCAACATGAACGCCGCTCAAATCCGTTTGCTGCAACATTTTCTATCGACTCCTTTACGGGTGAATCAATTGGAGCTGAGCTTGGCGAAATTGGACTGGCTCAATGAAGGCATCCATGTCAATCAAGCGGCCGGGCGCAACGTGCATTTTGCGGATGGCGTCATAGAATACTGCCAATTGCATGACATTCAATTGCAAGCGTGGGCGCCCCTGGCCTACGGCTGGTTCAGTGGTCAACCCCCAGAACATCCATCCCCTGCTTGGCAGGCAACTGCGCAGCGCGTGGAAGAAATGGCCGCTGCCAAGAGTACATCGCGAGAAGCGATTGTACTGGGTTGGTTGATGCGGCATCCGGCTGCCATCCAACCAGTAATTGGCACCACCCATCCTGATCGGATTCGTGCCTGTGGCCCGGCTGCGGAAGTGGCGGCAGCGATGACTCGCGAAGACTGGTATTCGTTGTTTATTGCCGCGCGTGGGGAAGCGCTGCCATAGAGAAAACCGCACCGCAGCTCACGTTCTGGTGATCCAGGCTAACTGGACCCCTTCCAGTATCGTTTGGATTCATAGTGGCATCGCATCAATCGGGTGATTGTTTAAAAAACATATCGCACCTGTCTCCGCCTATAAAAAAAGCAGCCCGACCGCAAAGCGGCCGGGCTGCTCTTCTCTAACTCAATTACTTCTGGCCAGGATGCCATTCCTCGGAATCGCCCAAGGCCTCGTCAAAGGCGCTGCCCAAGGTGACCAGGTCTTCGCCGGCCCGTAATCCTTGCAGCATATCGTCATCGACGGTGAAGTCTTCATCCGCGATTTCAGCCGCCTTGATGCTCAAACCAATGCGGCGTTCAACCGGATCGATCTTGATGACGCGGGCTTCCACTTCTTGTCCCGGGGTCAACACTTCTTTCACCTTCTGGATACGGTCGTCACTGATCTGACTGATATGGACCAGTCCATCAATACCTTCCGCCAATTCCACAAAGGCGCCGAAGGAGGCCAGCTTGCTGACGGTTCCTTTCACCTTCTGACCCACCTCAAAGTTGGCAGCAATCGTCGCCCACGGATCTTCTTGAGCTTGCTTGAGGCCCAAGCTGATACGCTGACTGGATGGATCAACTTCCAAGACCACGGTTTCAACCTCGTCGCCCTTCTTGAGGACTTCGGACGGATGATTGATCTTGCGGGTCCACGACATATCGGAAACGTGAATCATACCATCCACGCCTTCTTGCAACTCGACGAACGCGCCGTAGTTGGTGAAGTTGCGGACTGTACCGGCAACACGGGCCCCAATCGGGTAATTCTGGGCCACGATATCCCACGGATTCTCTTCTGTCTGTCGCATACCCAGGGAGATCTTTTGTTCCTGCTTGTTGATCGAAAGCACAACCGCTTCGACTTCTTCGCCAACGGCCAGCATATCCGATGCCCGGGCAACGCGCTTGGTCCAGGACATCTCGGAGACGTGCACCATCCCTTCCACACCGTCTTCGATTTCGACGAACGCGCCATACGGCATCAGATTGACAACCTTGCCGCGCACCCGGCTGTTGACCGGGAAGCGAGCTTCAATGCCATCCCACGGATTGTCCGTACGCTGCTTCAAGCCCAACGAGATTCGTTCGCGGTCCAGATCCACATCAAGAATCATGACTTCGAGTTCCTGACCAATCGACAGGACATCCGACGGATGATTGACGCGACCCCAACTGATATCGGTGATGTGCAGCAAGCCGTCCATACCGTTCAAGTCGATGAACGCACCAAAATCGGTGATGTTCTTGACCACGCCATTGCGCGTCTGGCCAATCTTGATTTCGGCCAACAACGCCTTCTTTTGATCCCGACGGCTTTCTTCCAATAGTTCGCGACGGGAAAGAACGATGTTACGACGCTCTTCGTTGATTTTGAGGATTTTGAAATCCAAGGTCTGACCGAGGAATTCCTGCGGATTCCGGATCGGCACGACATCAATTTGGGATCCCGGCAGGAAGGCATCGACACCGACGTCGATGATCAAGCCGCCTTTGACAATGCCAGTGACTTCGCCAGAAACGACATCGCCTTCGTTAAATTCAGACAGCATCCGCTGCCAATTGCGCTGTAGTTCGGCCCGTTGTTTGGAGAGCACGACCATGCCCTCGTCATCTTCAAGGCGTTCCAGCAACACCTCAATGTCGTCCCCGTCGTTTAGTTCCTCAGGGTGCTTGAACTCTGATTTGGGGATT
>SLBD01000099.1 GCA_007126515.1 Kiritimatiellia bacterium | reverse complement strand
TTTCTGGGCATCATGGATTTGACGATGACCCACGGGGAAGGCTGGCATTTTTGTCAATTGGGACGGAGCCTGGAGCGGGCCGATCAAACCACGCGGTTGCTGGATGTGAAGTACTTTATTTTGCTGCCAACCGTTGATCATGTGGGGCTGTCGGTAGACGATATTCAGTGGGCGGCGGTGCTGCGGTCTGCCAGCGCCTTTGAGATGTATCGCCAAAAATATGGCGTGATTCTGCCCATCCGCATCGTTGAGTTTCTGATTCTGGATCGGCAATTTCCGCGCGCGGTCTTGTACTGCCTGGACCGGGCCGAAGAATCCTTGCATCGGATTGCGGGATCAGAGCCGGGTTCATTTACCTCCCTGCCGGAACAACGGTTGGGGCAGGTCCGGTCGGACCTGCTGTACATGCGGGTTGAAGATATTATTGCCCGCGGCCTGCATGAATTCCTGGACAACTTCCAATTGCGCCTCAACGGAATCGGGGAAGCAGTATTTTCTACATTCTTTTCCCTGTATCCTGTAAGCTCCTCTTCATGATGGAGTGGATACTGATTCTGATCTTAGTCCTGTTGGTCGCATTGGGACTCTGGACGGCCCTGCGAATCCGCTTGGATGGACCTGCCAAGGAGGAACTGGCTCGCTTGCGCCTCCGAGAAGAGGACTATCAGCGGCTACTGGTGAAGCAGCAGGAAGAGGCTGTCGCTCTCCAAACCGTGCAAGCAGAACGGGCTCGGCTGGCGGCGGAGTTGGAACATGAACGCCGGGCGGCCGCGGAAAAAATGGCTTTACTGGAGCAGGCGGAGACGCGACTCAAACTTGAGTTTGAGAACCTCGCCAGCAAAATCTTCGAGGAGCGGGGGCGAAACCTCAGCGAGCAGCATCGACAACAGTTGGGCGGTATCCTGCAACCCCTAAAAGAGCAGCTCGATTCCTTCCGAACCCGCGTCGACGAATTGCACAAACAGGGGACTGAACAATCCACCCTGCTGCTGGCGCAGGTGCGGCACTTGCAGGAATTGAGCGGTAAAGTCAGCGCCGAAGCCAATGAACTGGCGAAAGCGATCAAAGGCGATTCCAAAACCCAAGGCGACTGGGGGGAAGTGATCGTTGAGCGCATCTTTGAGTCTTCTGGACTCGTGCGCGACCGGGAGTATCGCGTGCAAGCCTCGATCCGCGACTCCGATGGCCAACTTAAACGGCCAGATTTCATCGTCGATCTGCCTGGCGAGAAATCCGTGATTGTTGACTCAAAGGTGTCTCTGACTGCGTACGAGCGCTGTCATTCAGCGACCGATGACGACGAGAAGAAGATGGCGTTGAAAGAGCATGTGCAGTCGGTCCGTCGCCACATTGATCAGTTGCAAGCCAAGGATTACGCGGAGTTGATGGGCAATCGCACGCTGGATTTTGTGATTCTCTGCATTCCTCTGGAATCGGCTTATCAAGCAGCTATGCAGGCCGATCCCGAACTAATTTATGACGTATCGCGCTCCCCGATTGTGATCACAGGACCGAATACATTGATGGTGACGCTGAAACTGATTGCGCAAATCTGGCGACGGGAAAACGAGAATCGCAATGCCGAGAAGATCGCGGACCGGGCAGGCAAGCTGTACGATCAAGTTGCTCGCCTTGCCGAAAGTATGCTGGATGCCCGTAAACGATTGGCCGGTACGTCGGAATCATTCGACAAGGTAATGCGCCAGCTTCAAGAAGGTCGGGGGAATCTATTGGGGCGGGTGGAGCAATTGCGAGAGCTGGGTGCCAAAGTCAGTAAGCGGTTGCCGCTACCGGCGCTGGAAGATTCTGTTGATTCCGAGGCGGAAGACGAACCTCTACCAGGCGCGTAAATCGGCCAGCAGGTTGAGGGCGGCTTGCGCCGGATCCTTTGCATGGAGAAGAGACCGGCCCGCGACAATGTAGTTGGATCCGTTGCGGGCAGCTTCTGATGGTGTCGCAATCCGCTTTTGGTCGCCGACGGCATCTCCGGCGAGGCGAATGCCCGGTGTTACCAACAGCGATTCGGGGCCGAACGTGGCACGTAACGAGGCGGCTTCCAGCGGTGAGCAAACTAATCCATCGATACCTGACTCGAGCGACAGCGCACCCAAGGCCTGCGCTTGCTCCGAGATCGATCGCTGGATGCCCACGCTTTGCAAGTCATCGGCAGACAAGCTGGTAAGCGTGGTAACTGCAATTAATTTCGGTCCCGCATGCCGACGCGTTGACTCTGCGGCCGCCCGCAGCATGGCACTCCCGCCGGCTGCGTGGACGGTCAGCAGGTCTACTTTATGTCGGGCAATGGCTTGAATCGCTGCGGCAACGGTGTTGGGAATGTCATGTAATTTAAGGTCGAGAAAGATGTGCTTTTGGCGATCGTGTAGGACTTGAAGAACAGGGGGGCCCTCCGCAGAGAACAATTCCAAGCCGACCTTGTACCAGCGAATTTCAGCAGGGAGGATGTCCAGCACGGCGCGGACATCGTCCGCGCCAGGGACATCCAAGGCCACAATTAACTCACACGGATTAGCCATCCACCGTCTTCCTACCAGCGCTCAAAAGCAGCGGCGCCATGATCACGAATATCCATAACGGCATTACGGCTAATCACATTTCCCTCCGCATCAAGAACAACTAAAGCGGGAATGCCACGGACACGATGCTGTTGTGGCAGCGTCTGGCGGGCCTCGCCATCGAAAGGAATGGCCAGCCACGGCATCTTGTAATCAACCATATATTTCTGCATCGCCTCTGCTGATCGGTCCGCGGAGACAAAGATTACCTCAAACGGTTTTCCGGCTTCTTGCAGTTCGTTGTAAGCATCAACAAGAAGCGGTGTGAAATTGCGGCAGGGCGGGCACCACAGTGCAGAGAAATAAAGAGCGATTCGCTCTGCCTGCACGTCATCCGCATTGATTGTTCTCTCCTCCGCGTTCACCAATTGTTCGCCCAAAACGCTGGCCAGCGAGCCGGCAGGCGCGGGTGCGGTATGCGCTTCTTGCACAAATTGTAGCTCGCTGCAACTGGTTGCAACAACAAGAACCGTGAATGCGCAGATAGTGATAAGATTTTTCATGTTTAATTCCTCCTACAGGCTGTGACCGTATTCATGCGTCTATATATCTAACGTTACCAGATCTCTTTAGAGCATCAAAGCCAATCATGCGTTCGATTTACTTGATATTTCCGTTGACCTGGCGGCACGGGTGATGATGATTGCAGTATGGACACAGAAAGTTCATACTCGGCGATTCGGCCAGCAGCTGCAGACTGGCAGGAATGGAGGCGCGAATGTGCTGCGGATCGTTGTTCTCCAAGCGCTTCCGCCAACCTGAAGCGATTTGGGAAAGTGCGATTTGCCACTTATTGTCGGCGATATGCGAGCACGACGGGCGACTCGCAGCCTCTCAACAAGGATTTCGTCTCACCTGAGCAAGATGCTGCATGGCATCTCCTGGAAACGCACTGCCATGTCGGACGTAATCGTGCCGGCAAGAGCTATAAAAATTGGTTATTTGCACGGGCTGTGGGGGCTGCGAATTGGTCGGCGGCAATTGAGGCGGGTGCGACGTTGCTGATGCGAGATGTGGTGCGGGGGCATCTCCGTCGCGAGCATTCGGCGCGCTTTATGTGTTCATTGGATGCTGCGCATGATGCGGATGCGAGCGGACAGGCATGGAGTCTGGCTGAACTGATCCCTGATTCTACTGATCCGTTGTCTGGCATCGAAGAGCGGGAGATGCAGGAATTGGCGATTAATCTGGCTCATCAACAATGTGCTCACTTGTCCGCACTGGAGCGGGTTGTCCTGGTTGCTAGTGCCCACAAAATTCCATTCAATCATATTGGATTGCAGCACTGCTGTGGCCGGAAGAAAAGTACCTTGGCCACTACCTATCAACATGTACTGAAAGAATTGGCCGCCCGAATTCGCACTGTCTATCCAGAACAATCGGCTGCGCTCTGCGTCGCCATGCTGCGATTTACGATCGCAAAGCTGGTCAAACAAATCATCATTGAAAAAATGTTGGACGACCGCGCCACTTGTTTCTTTATGTCTCAGGGGATCGAATCGATTGCTGGAAAGGATGACGGATTGTAATGGATCTAAAAAAACGCACACTCTCGGAGCTGGATCGCGAGCGAGCACTGCTCGCGGAGTGGTTGAGCGAGTGGGAGTTGGATCATAGCTTGTCTGATCCTGAAGCCCCGAATCCTCAGCCCTCTCTTGCCAGATCAATAGATTTTGGTGAGCCGGTTGCTAAAGTTGAGGTATCTAATCTGCGGGCGGGGACGATTTTGCTGCTGAAACCTCCCCCTGCAGGATCCATTGATCCAGAGTCGCCACTGTATGTGTTGGTGGTGGAAAAGGCGGAATCCTCCGTGTTGATTGTCCCGTTCAGTCGTTTTCAGACGCCTGCCATTCCTGAGGAATGGTTGACGCGATTTGCTTACACTCCCTTGCAAGTACTTTGTTACTGGAATGAGCGCTCGTTGGCTGTGGATTATTTCCCGGGCTGTTGGCACGCGCAGACGTTGACAACAAAACAGCTGCAATCCTGCTTACAGGCAAGAATGCATATCCTCATTGGAAGAATTTCAGGCACAGGCGGTGCCGGTCGATTGGGGCCGCGGTTGATTCATCCGGGTGATCCACGACACGAGTACCTGGCCGAGGAACGTGTGCGTCTTGACCAGCATTTGGTGGGAGCGCAGAGTGGTTCGCACATTGTCGAGGAAGAAGCTGCGCCTTATTTGGCCGATGATGCAAAACAGCGAGATGCTTTTTTGCTCGCTGCCGAAACTATCACTGGATATGGTGTTCGTGGTGGCACGTACATGACGGAAGATCATGAGGTGGTGGTAGCAACCTATGTCGAGGACCCGAGTCGGATTCGGATTCGTGTTGTGGACAGAGAAGGACGCATGGCCAAGCAGTATGAGGGGGGATACTTGGAAGGAATTACGGGAGTGCGCAGTGATCGTATCCGGCAGGGGATCGCATTGGCGCATCCTGACTTGGCCGCGAATTTAGCTGTCATTGTTGCTCCGGGACATGATCCGATTCGATTAATCACCACGTTTTCATGAGGGGCGCGCTGGCTGGTTTTAGAGATAGGGAAAGGATGTCATGATGATTGAGCAAATGTGGCTGCTTTGGTTTGCTTTGGGCGTTGGATTGGCCTTAATGGAATTGGTGCTGCCTGGTTTTATTGTTTTGTTTTTCGGCATCGGTTGCTGGGTGGTTGCGCTCCTGCTGTTGTTGGGAACCGAACTGGGGTTGGCAGCTCAGGTAGGCGTTTTCTTGCTCGCTTCCGTCGGATCGTTGTTAGCCCTGCGAAAGTGGTGTCTGCGTACATTTCGTGGTGTGATGTCGGATTGTCCTGAACAGGAATTCGATGATCAGCCGATTGGCGCTATCGTCAAAGTTACCGTGTCTATCCAGCCTCCCGAAGTGGGCCGGATATTCTACCGTGGCACAGAGTGGGATGCGTCTTCCAGCGAGAGCATTGAGGCAGGAAATCAGGTAGAGATTATGGGCCGTCACGAACGCATTTCTCAGCAGTTTGTTGTGCGACCTGTTCACCAACATCAAGGAGAATAAAATGGGTGCATTAATTGCCATGTTAATTTTGGCGGTCTTGGTCATCGTCATTCTTTTCCAAACGGCGGTGATCGTGCCGCAGCGGAGCGAATTCATTGTTGAACGATTAGGTAAGTATAGTGGCACGTTGGGAGCCGGATTTCATCTTCTGATCCCATTTCTCGACCGGGTGGCATATCGCTATTCGTTGAAAGAGGAAGTGATGGATATTCCCAGCCAGACGTGCATTACGAAAGATAACGTGACGGTGGAAGTGGATGGTTTGATCTATTTACAGGTCGTGGACAGTAAGCAAGCGGCCTATGGTATAAATGACTATCATATCGCCGCGTCGCAATTGGCTCAAACCACGTTGCGTTCGTGTGTGGGACGGATTGATTTAGACAAAACCTTTGAAGAGAGAGAGGCGATTAACGCACAGGTGGTTGCGTCGATTGATGAAGCGGCTGCGGCTTGGGGTGTCAAAGTTCTGCGGTATGAAGTTAAAGATATCCTGCCGCCAGATACCGTGAGGCAGGCGATGGAGGCACAAATGACCGCCGAGCGGGAGAAACGTGCGGCCATTGCTCGCTCCGAAGGGGAGAGGCAAGCGACGATCAATCAAGCTGAAGGGAATCGCCAAGATGCCATTCTCCGTTCGGAAGGCGAAAAACAGCGTCGAATCAATGAAGCGCAGGGGCAGGCAGAAGAGATTTTGGCCGTAGCACGTGCCACTGCAGATGGATTGAATATGGTGGCGCAACAATTGCAGTCGCCCGGTGGGGCGCAGGCGGCAAATTTGCGCGTGGCAGAGCAGTATGTCCGGGAGTTTGGCCGCCTGGCTCAGGAATCCAATACTTTAATTATCCCGAGTAATTTGACAGATACAGCTGGCATGGTGTCTGCAGCCATGACCGTGTTCCAAAAGATTGACAGTCGTGGCCCGGAAGACAAGTCGTCCACTTGATACATTGGATTCCTTTCTTGTGCGAATGATATCTGCATGGTAGCCTCACAGTCATGACTACAACATGGTACTTGCGCAAACTTGATGGCACAGTTTATGGGCCGGTTGCTCTCGAGGAATTGTCTCATTGGGCATCCGACGGTCGTATTGAGCCTACCGATTCAGTTTCTAGTGATCAGGTAAATTGGCTGGATGTATCTCAACAATCTGAGTTGGAAATGGATTGGACGATTCAGCTTCCTGAGGGAGAGGTGTACGGTCCCGTTCATCGAATGTATTTGGCAGAGTTGATCTTGGAGGGTGATATTCCTCCGGAAATTTCGGTCCGCAATGTTCGCTCGGATGACACATCGACCGCTTGCATGGTGGCTCTGAAGGCGCTGGCTCGCCGTCCCGCTGCTGAGTCCGAGCTCAAAGAAGAATTGGACCAAATGAAAGCGGATCATGCACTCGTCATTCAAGATGCAAGCGCCTTGCAGGCTCGATTGGAGAGTCGGGTAGCCGAACTGGAAGAGTCGGAGTCTCGGTTGCGTCAGCAGCTGGACGAGCAGGCGACAGGAATGCTGGCGCAAGAGGCGGTCGAGAATGAGTTGAAGGAAATGAAATCTCGGCTGGAAGTGAAAGAGTCAGAGCTGCGCCTTTTGCGTGCAGAAGTAGAAGCCTTGGAAGCAAAATATAACGAAGCGCAACGTGTCAAGGACGAGTTGCAGCGTGAGCTTGAGGCAAGACAGAATGATCTTCATAGTGCTTCGGAGAAATTGACGGCATCCGAACAGTCTGCACAGCAAATGATGGCAGACAAAGAAAATGAGATTGCCTCTGTGCGAGCTGAGTTGATGACTCAGATAGAGAAACTGGAAAGCCGAACTGGAGAGCTGGTTGAGCAATTAGCTGAGGCGAGAGAGCAAGCGTCTGTCTCGCGTGCATCCGCTACCGATGGCGGTGATTCTGCCCAAGCGGAATGGGCTCAAAAAGAAGAAGCGTGGCAGCGGCAGCGAGCAGAGCTTGAAAAGCAGATTCGAGGTTTGAGGGAGCAATTGGCTTTGCATTCTGCTCATATGTCACCCTCTGCTCAAGCTGCTGAAAGCAAGAGTATCCCTGCGGCGGATGCCAATCCCTTGGCTCGTGCGGCGCTGACACGCATGAGATCGCAAACAAAGTTGGGTGCTGTAGATCATGCCCCAGAGTCGATTCTGCGCCGGGCGGCTGTTGCCAACAAACAGGATCGCAAGCCTCCCAAGCCGAAAAAGCGCAATCGTTTTCCTGTTCCTGGGCGTTCTCCGGCAAAGATGGGATCCGCTGCTAGATAAGGGAGGCATCTATGGCAGCGAAGCGCCGATATTGGTTGATGAAGAGCGAGCCCGATGTTTACTCCATTGATGATTTGCAACGAGATGGGAGTACATCATGGGAAGGGGTGCGAAATTATCAGGCCCGCAACTTTATGCGCGATGATATGCGAGAGGGCGATTTAGTTCTGTTTTATCACTCAAATACGAAGCCGCCCGGAGTGGTTGGTTTGGCCCGTGTGTGCAGCTCTGCGCATCCCGATGAGACCGCGTTTGATGCCAATAGTCCCTATTACGATGCCAAGGCGACTTCCGAGAACCCGATTTGGCAATTGGTTGATGTTCAATTCATATCAAAGTTTCCGCATCCCGTCGGACGTGAGGATCTTAAGGCTGATTCTGCTTTGGAGGGCATGCTGGTTTTGAAGAAAGGTATGCGGTTGTCGGTTCAGCCTGTAGAACCGCATCATTTCGAGCGGGTTGTTGAGCTGGGAAATCCGCGCGGGAAGAACTGAGTGATGAAAAGCATATCGAGGACGAAAGGGGCGTATGATGTCGGAGATTAATTTCGATTGTCCGTTGTGTGGCCAGAATTTGGATGCGCCTGCTGATATGGCGGGATGGGCGATCGATTGCCCGAACTGTGGGAAGAAGATCAAGATCCCCGTGCCACCAGGGGCGGAGTCGGCTGAAAGGCCTCCAGTGGATACAAGTTCTTCGGATGAGAAGGCGATGACGGGGCTAATTGAAGATCCTTCTGCTGAAAGTATGAAGAAGGGATCGACGGTCAGAATTGATGTTCCTGAAGAGTATTTGCGACCGGCTCCCAGTCAGCGTATTGTTAAAATCAAACGGCTTCATTGACGCTGACCTGATCGACGTAGCAAGATCTCTCATTATTTAGGCGCATCATCCGATGTGTGTATCGTTAGGAAATGATTAGAATGTCTGGAAAAAACAACTCGATCCTTTTGCCGATCGGGAGGCGGAACCTCAGCCGCATCGCTTTATTTGAAAGAGGGGTCGCTCTGCCCAAAAATAGTACTATGGGAGTATGGGTGTTTGGTTGCTGGCTGTTCCTCGCCGGTTGGGTATCTGCTGGTCCGTTTCGTGGCAGTCATCAATTGATTATTCATGAGATCGCTTGGATGGGGACGTCCTACTCTGCTGATCAGGTGTGGATTGAGTTATACAATCCCGGGGATCAATCAGTCTCGATGGATGGGTGGAAACTGCGTTGTCGAGAGCGGCGTTTTGTGATTGAGCTGGAGGGGACTGTGGCTCCGGGTGACAGCTTTTTACTGATTCGAGAGGAGTACCCTGAGCTACCGGGAATTCAGGCTGATATGACCTTTGCCGGGGAATGGTGTGATGATCAAGTCCGACTGCTGCTAACGGATCGACGGGGACGACTGGTGGACTCTGTTGATCGTTGGTATGCGGGCGATCCCGAAACACATGCGACGATGCAGAGGGTGTATCCGTATCGTGCTGGCTATGCCAGCGGCAGTTGGGATACATCGACGGTTCGCTATGATGTGGGATATGGCACCCCGGGATTCAGAGATGCCACACGGCAGACCGATCAACGTATCCATGCGATTTATCATGCTCCCGATTCAATCAATGTCTACTTTAATCAGCCTGGCTTGACGGAATTTGCGAGCACGGGCAATGAAGCCAATCATCAAGTCAATTTGGAAGAACGCATTTTAGATCGTTTGCGTCGTGCGACCCATACGATTGATATCACGGTGTATGAACTGAATCTGCCCGATTTGACGGACATGTTGATTCGTAAGGCGGCGGAGGGGGTGAGGGTCCGGGTTATCGCGGATTCAAAGGAACCCAATCCAGACGATGCGGAACGTCTCGCTCGGTGGCAAGATGCACGAATGCAACTGGAACGCTTGATGCGAGGGCGTGATGGAGTTTTGGGAACAGACGATGATGTGATTGTGTTTGCGAATGCCCCGATCTTTGCGTTCGATGCCGATTCGGAGCGGCGAAGGGAAATGGGGCTTCCGGCGCGCCCTAGAGATATTCCTATTACGGAGATCTTCTTTGGTGCGATCCCCCGCAGTGGGCGAGTATTGGTTGAAGGTGAGAAACGTGCAGATGGGTCTTATTATCGACCCGGCGCGCAGATGCACAACAAGTTTATTCTGGTTGATAATCGCTGGCTATGGACGGGCAGCATGAATTTTACGCTGACCGATCTGTATGGCTCTGAATGGGCGAGACAGCGATCGTTGTTGCGTGGCAATAGTAACAATGGTGTGGAAATACACTCGCCCGAATTGGTGGAGATCTATCTGCGACAATTTGAGGAAATGTGGGGGAGTAGTGAAGATCAACCCAACCCCAGCAATGCACGATTCAGCGGGCGAAAGAGTGGCGGGGATGTACCGCATCAGGCGACAGTCGGCGATGTGGAAATAGATGTCTTCTTTTCGCCAGGATATCAGGTCGTGCCAGGTATCACTCAATTCGTTGAGGATCATGCGGAGGAAAAGGTCTATTTCGCTATATTTGCTTGGTCGGACTTTCATTTAGACCGGACGCTGAAGGTCAAGTGGGAAGGCGATGACCGGGACATGAAAGGCGAGCGAACGGGATTTCAAGTGAGTGGGTTGACAGAGTTCTGGGATGATTGGTGGTCAGCTGCGATCAATATGACGGGACGCACGCCCGATCAGTATTCGGACTTGAACCCGAATATCCGCTGGCGGCATCATCCTCCTGTCTTCCGGCCGAATGAGGTGCGCCGCATGCATCATAAATATATGATTGTCGATGCGGATACTCCGCACGATCCCACGGTTATTGCGGGCTCTGCAAATTGGAGCAACAACGCCAATGCAATCAATGATGAGAATACCTTGTTTATTCGTTGCGATCGAGTGGCGAACCAATACGTGCAGGATTTCTACGGTATGATTCAGCGGGCGGGTGGCGATCTCCCGTCACCGTCGGAACGGTAAGGATGCCATGCCTTGCCATGCCTTGATCTCAACAGAATTGGATCCGTATTGGAATTTGGCGGCAGAAGCGCAGCTGCTATCCAAAATCGAACCTTCTTCTTCTCCGCTTCTGTTTTTTTGGCGTAGCCGTCCTGCTGTCATTATTGGGAAAAATCAAAATCCTTGGAGAGAATGTAATCTCGACTGGATGGCCCGACAAAATGTCTGCTTGGCTCGGAGGATTTCGGGCGGGGGGGCTGTGTACCATGATCTGGGTAATCTGAACTATGCTGTATTTCTTCCCAGAGAGACATATGACACCGATCAGGTGTTTGAGCGAACAGTGAAGGCGTTGCGGCATCTTGGCATTCCTGCCACTCGTGTTGATCGAACCAGCCTCTATGTGGAGGGGTATAAAATATCGGGTCATGCTTTCTGCATGCGAAAGCACGCGGTCCTGCATCATGGCACGTTATTGGTGGATGCAGACATTGAGTCGTTGCGGCAGGCGTTGCGGCCTTCTGAAGAATGGCGGATCGAAACCAAGGCGACGGCCTCGGTGCGAGCGCGGGTCAAAAACCTTTCGAGTTGTCGCACGGGGGTGTCGATTCAAGAGATTCAGGAATCATTGATGCGGGCGTGGCAGTGCTCTGCGCCTGCAGATCAAATTGGTGACGGGTGGGGGGGGGAGCAGCTATCAGAGAGCCGCAGCGAGTTCGCCTCTCCCGAGTGGCTTTTTGATCGAACGCCCGATTTTTGTTTGTCTCATCATACTGCTACATCGGGGTTGGACGCTGATATCCGATTCCAGGTTCGAAAGGGACATGTCGTGGAGCAGCAAGGAGATATCGCTGCCCACCCAGACTGGACGGGAGTCCGCTTACCGCCGTTCGGTGAGTTGTTCGGATGAGATTGACTAGGTTCGATCTATTCATCTTGCGGTTGACTTGGATTCACCCCATCCCTACAGTCTGCCGGAGTAGCACGCGCAATAATCACGATGATGTCAAGGAGGACCTGTGTCTTCGAACGTTGAGAAACTACTGGTAATCCAGGATCGGGACCGAAAAATTAGACGCTTAGAGCAAGAAATTAAGGACTTGCCAAAGCGCAAGCAATTGATCGAGGCGCAACTGGATGCATTTCGTAAAGCGCATGATGAGGCCGAAGATGCTATCCGTAAGAAGTCTCTAGAGCAAAAAGACTTGGAAGCGCAAATTGAGCAGCGCCAAGAGCGTATCCGTAAGTTTCGACAACAGCAATTCGAGGTGAAGAATAATGATGATTATCGCGCCTTTGAGCATCAAATTGCCACATTGAACCAGGAAATTTCTGACGTTGAAGATCGAGATTTGGTGTTAATGGAAGAAATTGAGGGATTACAGAAGATCCGTGATGAAAAATTAGCTTCGTTGAAGGACGAAGAAAAGGTTGTTGCCGGCGAACTGGAGTTGTTCCAACAGCGCTCTGACAACATTGCCCGGGAGTTGGAAGAGGTGCAACAAAATCGCGCTGAGTTGGCCCGTGATGTCGATCCAACCTGGCTACAGCGATATGATCGTATCTTTCAACACGTGGGTGATTACGCCTTGGTTGAGGTTGAGAACAACACATGCGGTGGCTGTCACATGAAATTGCCACCTCAGGCGGCTCATGATGCTCGGCGATTGGACGACATGACATTGTGCATGTACTGCGGTCGCCTATTGTATTACATCCCTTAATCGGGTATGATTCACAAGGTTGAGGATGGCGGCTAGTCGCTCCGTCCCCGATCGGTGGTAGTTCCTTATTTACCATGAGTAAAGTTTTTGGGGATGTGCCAGCGATCGGGGACGGGGAGGAAAGTCCGGACTCCACAGGGCAGGATGCTTTCGCCAATAACGAAAGGACCCTTTGCAATATCGAAGGGGACGGAAAGTGCCACAGAAAAAATACCGTCCTGATCTGGCTGAGAAGTCGGCATCGGGATAAGGGTGAAAAGGGGGTGTAAGAGACCACCGCCCTGGAGGCAACGAAAGGGGCAGGGTAAACCCCATCTGGAGCAAGATCAAATAGGGAACTGGAGGCGGCCCGTCTCGATTCTGCTATCGCAGATCAGTTCCGGGTTGATTGCATAGATAAATGACTAGCGCCCGCTTGCGGGTACAGAATCCGGCTTATAGCCATCCTCAACCAATAAGCCCATAGCTAATGTAGGCAATGATGAGAGCGGTAGAATTATCCATACATCGAATCAGCCGATATGCGCCCGTTGCCGCGGTGAGCATAGTCATTTTGATTTCGATACTGCTATTTAGCGGGCTGAGATGGGTGTTGTCAATTTCACCAGAGGTTACAGAGGAGGATGTCTCTTATCGTGCAGATATTCCGCCGCCTGTACCATTGGTCGATGCCGCTTGGGATGTATTTCGTCGGCCCCATTCGGCGGTGCCGCTCGATACAGAAATTTCTTTGGCTGAACGATTCCGTTTGGCTGGAACGTTCTCTGCTTACAGTGGCGATACTTTTTCTGCCGCGGATGCTGGGCGCCGGGCGATTCTGGATGATGTAACCGTCGGCCGACAGCATTTGGTCAGGGACGGCCAGAAACTGGGTGATGTACGTGTGGTTACAATCGAGCGGGATTCAATTGTTTTGCGAGATCATCGTGGTGAGGAAGAATTATTCCTCAGTTTTACAGAGTTTGATTCGCAGGATCATCCTCGGGAATTGGCTGCGGCTCCGCAGATGGATTCACCAGTCCCCCTCCGATTCGAGGATATGCCGACGCTTGAAGAAAATCGTTTTGGACGGCGGATCGGTGATGATCGCTGGATTATGCAGCGCGAGTTGTTGCTTGAGTATGCAGATGAGATTCAGGAGGATCCTGAACGTTTGACGGCTTTGCTGATGGCCATGCAACCGGCTCTAGATCAGAATGACGAAATCCAAGGATTTGTGTTGGACATGCTGGGCGAAAACGAATTGTACGAAGCGGCCGGCTTTCAGGATGGGGATATCGTCCGTATGGTGAATTCGATGCCCATGATTAGTCCCGCCCGCGCAGAATACTTTATCGGTGAATTCTTACGTGGGAATCTTAATGCCGTCGTCATTGAGATCGAGAGGGACGGTGCCGAACAACGGCTCATCCACTTGATTCGATAGATTGCTGGTTGATGCTGAAAAGCGGTTCAGCTGTACTTATTTAATGGGATCAAGATCTGCATCCGGTTCGTAATCTATATCTTCGTCTGCGAAGATATCTCGACTCGGCTTGATCTGATCGGAGATGCCGCCATGTTCTTTCAGGATCGCTTTGATTTGTGCGCGATCCCATCCACGGATTTCTGATACCAATTCCGCGCGCCGCAGTGGAGTGACTTCCCACTGGTCGCGGGCGTTCACATTGGCTCCATTTCTCAATAATAACTCTACAAGAGCATCATGCCCTGATAGCACCGCAATGTGTAATGGGGTGCGTCCTTGGAAATCTCTGGCTTCGATGTCTTCTCGATTGATTAGATTGCGGACATTTTCGACTTGCCCACGTCGAACGGCCCAGTGCAGAGCTGTCCATTCGTATTTTTCTTCGAATTCCAAGCGGGTCGGAACATCTGCGGGGACATCCCGAGGATCAATCGAAGCCATCACCAGCGCGGGTAGCATCAACAAGGTGAATAGTGGTAAGCACGACAGCATATTCCGGTTCATAGGTATCCCTTTCATTTCCATGCGCAACCTACCAAATTGGTCGCAGATGGCAATCAGTTTTCACGGCAATTCTTGACCTACCAGCTACGGCGGACTATCGTACCGCCCTTTTGCTACCCCAAGAGAAGTCGGGTGGGCGTGCTATGGAAAGGATAAAGAATGAATGTGACAATTGAAGATGCGGGTACATGCCGCAAGACGTTGCAGATTGAGTGGTCTGCGGAACGTGTGGATTCCGAATATGCGAAGAGCTTGAAAGAATATGCTTCTGTGGCGCGCATTAAAGGATTTCGCCCGGGTAAAGCTCCCGTGAAGATGGTGGAAAATCGGTATGCCAAAAACATTTTGGAAGATATTCGAGACCGCTTGGTGGCTGAAGGATATCAAGGGGCGCTGAAAGAGCATGGGGTCGAAGTCGTACATATTATTGATCTTAAAGAGCCCACTGCGGAGCCCGGGACACCACTTTCGTTTTCTGTTACGGTCGAAGTGGCGCCTGAGTTTGACTTGCCTGCCTATGAAGGTGTGAAGCTGAAGCGCAACGCCATTGAGGTGGATGAGGCCAAGGTAGATGAGACGATTCAGGGCATTGCGGATCAATTTGCTTCGTTTGATGAAGTCGACGGTCGCAGTGTGGAGAAGGGCGATCTGGTTCAAATAGACTACGAAGGCGTGGTCGATGGGCAATCCATTGAAGATCTGGGTGAAGATGCCAAGGGGCTGGGGAAGAGGGACGACTTCTGGGTGCGAGCCGATGAGAATGCCTTTTTGCCCGAGTTTGCGGATGGCTTGGTTGGCCTGGACGTGGGCGCGAAGCATCAAATCTTGGTCGATTTCCCCTCTGACTTTGCTGCTTCTTCGTTAGCCGGAAAGAAGGCAACCTACTTTGTGACTGTGAAAGGGATTCGGTCGAAAGTTGTACCTCCGATTGACGCAGCCTTCTTCGAACGCCTAGGAGTGGAGAATGAGGAAGATTTGCGCGCCAAAATCCGCGCTGATTTGGAAGAATCAGCCCAACAGCGCGAAACGGGGCGGCTCCGCAATGAGTTGGTGGATCAATTGTTGAAGGGGGTTGAATGTGATTTGCCAGAGACGGTTGTGTCTGGCGAGGCGCGTGGTATCATACAAGATATTCTCCGGGACAACTCCAGTCGCGGTGTGTCGGAAGAACAGTTGATCGAGAAAAAAGATGAAATTGTGGAAATGGCCAATCGCAATGCCGAAGGTCGTGTGAAGGCACAGTTTGTTCTCGATCGGATTGCCGAGAAAGAGAACATCACAGTGTCTGCGTCGCAATTGAATTCGCATATTGATTTATTGGCGAGGCGATACGGTATGAAGCCGGATGAATTTCGTCAGGAACTGAAAAAGCGAGAGGCGATGCCGGGCATCGAAAAGGAACTGCGGCGATCCATGACGATTGATTACTTGATGGAAAAGGCCGATATTTCAGAGTCTTAATGGAGGAAGTACGATGACAGAAGTAAGTCAAGTTTTAGTCCCAATGGTGGTGGAGCAGACAAGCCGCGGCGAGCGGGCATTTGATATTTTTTCGCGTCTGTTGAAAGAGCGGATTATTTTCATCGGAACTGCAATCAATGATGATGTGGCCAATTTAATTATTGCCCAAATGTTGTTTTTGCAGGGCGAAGATGCCGGCAAAGATATCAATCTATACATTAATTCTCCGGGCGGCTCTGTGACTGCTGGTTTGGCAATCTATGATACGATGCAGTTCCTGAAATGCGATGTGACGACCTATTGCGTTGGCCAGGCTGCGAGTATGGGAGCGGTTTTGTTGGCTGCAGGAGCGGCAGGAAAGCGGTACGCGCTCCCGAATGCTCGAATCATGATTCATCAGCCGTGGGGAGGGGTGCAGGGGCAAGCATCAGATATTAGTATTCAAGCGAAGGAGATTCTCCGGTTGCGTGATACATTGAATGGAATCTTGGCTCATCATACGGGTAAATCAGTGGAAGATATTGCTCGCGACACGGAACGCGATTTCTTTATGAGTTCTGACGAGTCCAAGGCGTACGGATTAGTCGATGAAGTTGTGGCGAAGAGCAAAGCAAAGAATGATAAAGCGTCTGCTGAATAGTTCGGCAGAAAGGATGGATCATGGCTAGAACGGGAATCCCCAAATGCTCATTTTGCGGCAAGCTGCAAAGCGAAGTCGATCGCTTGATTGCTGGACCGAACGTTTGGATTTGTGATCAGTGCATTGATTTGTGCCAATCGCTGATCTTGCGCGATAACCCGCGCAAGGAGCGGAAACGGCCAACCCGTTTGGAGGTGCCCAAACCCCACGAGTTGAAAGCCAAGCTGGACGACTACGTGATTGGCCAAGATTATGCCAAAAAGGTGTTCTCGGTCGCAGTCCATAATCATTACAAGCGTCTCAAGAACCGATTGGATACATCAACATCTGCCGATGATGCCTATGCGGATGTGCACCTTGAGAAAAGCAATGTGATGATGATTGGTCCGACGGGTTCGGGAAAGACGTTGTTGGCCCGCACGTTGGCTCAGATTCTGGATGTGCCATTCAGTATATCGGATGCCACTACACTGACGGAAGCTGGATACGTGGGAGAAGATGTGGAGAATATCCTGCTCCGACTTCTGCAGGCCTCAGATTTCAATGTCGAGCGCGCTGAGCGCGGCATTATTTACATTGATGAAATCGACAAGATCGGCCGCAAGACCGATAACGTATCGATCACCCGGGATGTCTCTGGCGAGGGCGTTCAGCAAGCCTTGCTGAAGATCTTGGAGGGCACCGTTGCTAACATCCCTCCGCAAGGTGGGAGAAAGCATCCTCAGCAAGAGTATATCAAACTGAACACGGAGCATATTTTGTTCATTTGCGGTGGTGCCTTTGTTGGCATTGATGAAATCATCAAGCGTCGTCGTGGAAAAGGTACGTTGGGGTTTGGAGGTTCGGCCCCTCGGAGTCTTGAGGGAGTTCCGATGCGTCCTGAGACGGAAGATTTGCTGCGATTTGGCCTGATCCCTGAATTTGTCGGACGACTACCGGTCGTCTGCAAATTAGACGAGCTTACTGAAGCTGATCTGACCCGAATCCTGACCGAGCCGAAAAATTCAATGGTGAAGCAATACACCAAGTTGCTGGCGATGGAAGGGGTAGACCTGAGCTTCACGGATGGTGCTTTGCGCGAAATTGCCCATATTGCTCATCGGAAGGGGACAGGTGCGCGAGGATTGCGTGCGATCTTGGAACACATCATGCTCGATGTGATGTACGATGTGCCTCGCAAAGGCGATATTAAGAATTGCCGCATCGACAAAGCGGTTGTTGCAGGGCATCGGCTGGCATTGGGTGTCGAAGACAAGACACTAAAAATCGCGTCTTAATCTCTCCCCATGCGAACTCCCCCAAAGTTCCTGTCGCAGTGTCGAATCCTGTGGGAGGGCGACGCTGTGATCATCTTTTGGGGAACACTGCTCATCGGGCTGTTGCTCTGGGGTGGATCAACGCCAGTGATGGCAAGGCAGGTTTCGTTGGTGATTGCGCATACCACAGATCTGCACGGCCATGTGTGGGGGGCGCGCGATTACGATGGCACTGAAAATGTGGGTGGCCTATTGCGCTGTGCCACCTTCATTGAAGAATGGCGCGAAACTCATCCCAATTTCTTGCTGGTGGATGCGGGAGATTTATACCAAGGGGCGATTGAGAGTTATTTGACGCGTGGGCGAATCATGAATCGGGCCTTGGCCTGGTTGGGGTATGATGCTTGGGTGTTGGGCAATCATGAATTTGACTGGGGACTCGGGGTGTTGTCGGGTGCGGTTGGAGAGTCTACGGTGCCTGTTTTGGCCGCCAATATTGGAAGTCGACCGGGCCGATCGAATCCGTTGCCTTCTGTGCAACCTTATGTGATTCGGCAGATCGACGGAATTCGGATTGCGTTGATTGGATTGACGACCGATGCGATTCCCACCTGGAGCCGACCGCATTTGCTCGGGGATGTGGTGGTGGAAGACTCGGTTACTGCGTTGCAACGGGTTCTGCCGCAGGTGCGTGCGGAGCGGCCAGATGTGATGATCTTGATTGCTCATCAAGGCTATCGCCCTTTCGGTGATAGCGCCGCGAATCAAATCAATCGGATTGCCCGCCACTTCCCTGAAATGGATTTGATTATTGGCGGGCACAGTCATCAACCGATCGAAAGCGCCACAGTCAACGGGATTTTGTACACTCAGTCCGGTTATTTTGGAATTTGGATTGGCAAGGTCGAAATGACCTTTGATACGGTTCAGCGACGTGTGACAGAACGATCAGCCACGCTTACCTATGTGGATGAGCAGGTGCCACAGCACGAAGGATTACGAACCTATTTGGAAACAGAGCTTCGTCAGGCAGAGCAAGCGGCAAGCGAGGTTATTGGTTCGCTTCCAGAGCCTTTAAGTCATCGGTCGAGGACGGTGGGGCAGTCTGGCATTCAGCAATTGTTATGTTCCGCCATTGCCCATGTGACAGGAGCAGATGTAGTTCTGCATGGGACATTAGTGGATGAGTCATTGGCGCAAGGGGACATGCTCGAGAGGGATCTGCGTCGCATTGTTCCTTATGAGAATCAGATCGGAATTCTGCAGCTTACGGTTGGAGAGATCCGCGAAATCCTTGAACAAAATGCTGATTTAATCCGCAGTTCCCAGTTTATGGGGGTTTTTGGCATCCAGTATGAGCTGCATGAGTATGCTGTTGCGGGTGAGCGGGTGAGGAATGTTCGGTGGGCAGATGGCACACCGATTCATCCTCGGCGACGAATTCGGGTGGCGCTCAATAGTTACGTGTTGGCCTCAGGAGGTGGACGGTTCCCTGTAGTCAGGCGGTTGGCTGATGATCCTATTCATCGCTTAGAAATGACAGGCCTGGACACGCGCGGGATTGTTCGCCGCTATTTGGGGGATCCAAACTTTGCCATAGCCGGAAGTGGAGATGATTTGGTAGAACGAATCCGTCACCCGCGCTGATGTACGCTTCTGGGTGCATCGATAGCATGAATGTTGACGCACATAAATTGGATCGGACGGGTACCGCGATATTGCGACATCTTTTGATCTGCTTTGCTTTTACACTACCAATATCGATCTCGATTGCCCAACCGCTGGCTTATTTGGCCATTCCCTTGGGCATTTGCATATTCATCTGGCGTCGAGACCGTTCGATCTTCGCGAACCCATTCTTTTGGCCTGTGTTGAGTTTTATCCTGCTCATGCTACTTGCGGCGTGGATGGGGCCCTCGCCAGCTTACAGCATTCCGCGCTCGCGCAGACTGCTTCTGAGCGTCTTGATATTCATAATTCCAGCAGCGTTCGATTTGAGAGCCAATCGTTTGCATGAATCTATTCTGATGCCGCTGTTGGCATTTGTGGCGGGAGCCACCTGTTTGGGATTGTGGGATTTGATTCGAATTCCGCTGCAAGTGCGGCAAGGCATCGCCCTCTATGACACCGGCAATATGCGAGACCCGCAACTGTATCTTGTCAGCTTTTCGTTCGTGCTGGCACTCTGGCTGTATCGCCCAATCCGCAGTAATCGATGGCTGTTGATTGGAGCGAGCGCTATAAATCTGCTCGGAGTCGTGCTTCATTTTAAGCGGGGTGTTTGGATCTCGTTAGCCGTGTCGATATTGGTCCTGGCTGGCTTGACACGTCGCTATCGGCTGCTCGGATATCTGATGTTCGGATTGGCATTCTCGATGGTCTTTCCACAGGTGCGTGATCGCGTAAATCTATTGCATGAAGAGTTCAATCTGCGCACAGGCGGGCGTATGGTGTTGTGGACTGAAGTGGCGCCGGAGTTGATCCGTCAATTCCCTGTCGGCGCGGGATTCCGGAGCCTAGAACATGCGGATTTTGCCCAAGTGACCCCACACTATGTTCAGCCCGGCTTGAATCATTTGCATAACAATCTCCTGCAGGTGACAGTCGATGCCGGTTGGTTAGGGGGAGCTGTGTGGTTGTATTGGATGCTGCTGACGTGGCTCATGCTGGCACGTAGTGGTATTCGATATCGTCAAGGGCCCCCCATTCATGCAGTGATCGCGCTCGGCGGTGTGGCGGCGTTCACAGGCTTAATGGTCAATGGGTTGATTGAGTATAACTTTGGGAATAGCGTTATTTTCATGGTGTTGATGTTACTGATGGGCGTAACTGCAGCTTTGCATCAACACACGGTCTGCAACGGCCTGGATTTGCCCTCATCATGAAGGGAGCCATCCCACTCGGCCGCGTCCTTGGCATCCGAATTGGAATTCATTCCACCTTTTTCTTGATTATTGCCTGGATGGCTTGGCTGGGATGGCAATATGCCGGATGGTCTGCCAGTCTGTGGGCGATTGGCATGATCGTACTACTGTTTTCCTGTGTGATTCTGCATGAACTGGGCCATAGTGTGGTGGCTTTGCAGTTTGGAGTTGAGGTCACGAGCATTACGTTATTACCCATTGGTGGTGTCGCCGCCATGCGATCAATCCCCGACACTCCGTGGCAAGAGTTATTGATTGCAGTGGCGGGGCCCGCTGTGAATATTGTTATTTTGCTGATCATGGTGCCCCTTTTGGGGTTTCCTGACCTTATAGAAGCTCCGCTGATTCCGCAGTCAATACGCGAACTAATGGACTGGCTCATCCGAGCGAACCTAGCTCTCGTTGTGTTTAATATGGTGCCAGCTTTTCCAATGGATGGCGGACGAGTGCTGCGGGCGCTGCTGGCGATGTGCTTTTCCTACACGACGGCAACGGCGTGGGCTACAGGCGCAGGCAGAGTCGTCGCGGTCCTTTTTGTTGTCCTGGGGATGCGATGGAATCCTTTCCTGGCATTGATCGGGGTTTTCATCTTTTTGGGGGCTGGGGGCGAATATCGAAATGTACAGATTAAAGAAGCTCTTCGACCCTATACAGTGGCGGATCTAATGCGGCGAAACTTTGGGCGAGTTCGAGGGATCGATGCGGTCCGAAGCTGTTTGGAAGCGTATCATCAGGATGGCCACGAGCATTTCATCGTCGAAGGTGTGGATGGCTCGTTGCGCGGGTTGTTGCCGGCCTCAGTATGGATGGCTGTCCTCAAAGAACGCGGCCCCGACGAATGGATCGGACGCCATATGATCCAGCGATATATGAGCGTCAGCCCAAACATGGCTCTGCATGAGTCGATTTGGGAGCTTTCTGCCCTTAACCAAGAAGTGTTCCCCGTATTCGTGGATCGAGATATCGTTGGCCTGCTTGTGATGAAAGATCTGCGCGCAATTGCTTTACCGCAACAAAGCCAGCCGCCTCCGGCCGAGCAGCAATTCGAGACAGAGCGCCGATTCCGTTTACGCGCGAAGCGTTGGGTGGATATGGGCTGACCGATGAAAGCGTATCGCACAGGGATGAATCAGCTTTTGGCGAGCGATGATTGCGATCGTCTGTTGGCGGGAGATGTCGGATTGGTTTGTCATCCCGCCAGTGTCAATCAGCAGGGGCTGCAATCAGCCAATTTGCTACGACATCGAGTCGGGGATCGTTTGCGGTGCTTGCTTGGGCCTGAGCACGGTTTTTGGGGCAGCGCGGGGGCTGGTATTTCAGTATGTGATGCGACGCACCCTGAATGGGGAATTCCAGTCTATTCGTTGTATGGCGATGTCCGTCCAGGGCTGCAGGCATTGGCCGAGATGGATGTGGTGGTTATCGATTTGCAAGATTTGGCAGTGCGTTGCTACACCTATTTGCATACCCTGCGACAAGTGTTGGAGACCGTTGCCAAAAAGTCTGGACGTGTGATTGTGACGGACCGGGCCGTTCCTTGGTCGCGTTGCATTGACGGGCCCATGCTGGACAGTGCCTTCAGGTCCGTAGTGGCTCCGATAGAGGTCCCCTTGGTCTATGGCATGACTCCCGGCGAAACAGCCCGTTGGATCGTTGAGGCCTTGCAGCTCAACGTGGATCTCGTAGTCATTCCAGCCGACTATGAGCGGACGATGACAATGACAGAATGTTGGCCAACATGGGTTCCACCATCACCCGCTATTCGGTCATGGCAATGTGCGGCATGCTTTCCTGTCTCTGTATTTACTGAAGCCCTGCCTCATCTGGATTGCGCTCGGTCGACCGACTGGGCCTTTCGCATTTTGCGAGCGGATTGGCTGAAGACAGCAGCCATGATCGAAGCTCTCAACTCTCATCAATTGCCCGGCATGAAATGTGCAATTCATAAGAATGAGGCGAGTGGCCGAGAAGAGGGCATTGAATTGCAGGTGCTGGATGTATCAACCTGTCAACCGATCTATGCCAGTATCGTGATCGTATACGAACTCATGCGATTGCATGGATCCAATCAAATTTGGTCGGTTGAGGGCGTTCGCCCAGACTGGTTTGATAAATTGATGGGTACAGACCAGGTTCGAGAGGCATTGTTGGCTCAGCAATCCCCCGACATGATTCGCGCGGCTTGGTTGCCCTCTATTGCTGAATTTCGGCAGTTGCGTCAAAAGCATCTTTTGTATGCCGCTGGGGCAGAGGCGTGTTAGAGACCCGACGTCGTTTGGGGCAAATCGCAGTTGCCCCTGCTTTTCATGAGCCCATCACATAGCGCTTGGAGTTGCCAAAGTGCGTGTGTTATCGTGCAACGCCAATGGCATTCTAGTGGCTGAATACTGTGTGGCCACATGGATCGAAAAAGAGAATCTTTATGCGACGGATGAATCGATATCTTCAAATTGTGCTCATCGTATGGGGCTGCCTGTTATACCGAGGCGTTGAAGCACAATACTTGCGCCGTACTGCGGACGAAGCACAACCTCCTCCGCAACAACAACCGGTTCCACGTGGCAGGCTCTCGCCCAGCCCCGCAACGGTTGCGAGCGGACGAGAAACGCAGGTCGCCCCCGAGCAGCAACAAGGGCGGGTTGAAATCGATGCGGATCGCCTTGAGTTTGATTCAGACCGCAGGATCATGACAGCCATTGGAAATGTCTTAATCCAGCAAGGTATAGACGTCCTGCGCGCTGACTTTGTCGAATTCGATATGGAATCGCAGGAGGCGAGGGCGCAAGGTAACATCACCATGAGGCGTGGTGATCGGACATGGGAAGGCGAGGAGTTAAGCTACAATTTTCGTACGCGCCAAGGTGATTTTGGTGAATTCTTGCTATTTTATGATCCGTTCTATGTTACCGCTCGCGAGTCGCGACAGGTATCGCCGTCGCTGATCGAGTTGCAAAGCGCCCGTGTAACAACCTGCAGTGTGGATGAACGTCAAGAGTTTGTTGTGAGGGCTCGTCGCGCAACCATTACGGACGGTCATGTCCTGAGAGCGCGTCATGCCGTTGCACAGTTGTATGGTATCCCGATTTTCTACACACCCTTTCTCAAACGTGATTTTAACCGTGACAGCAATTGGCAATTTGTGCCTGGGTACAGCAGCCGCATGGGGGCGTTCTTGCTCACGTCCTATAACTTTTCGCCGATTCCCGGCGTTCAGTCATCCACCCTGTTCGATTATCGTAGTAAGCGGGGACTGGCTGGAGGGCAGCGATTTCGATGGGACGTGCCCGAGCAGGGCATGCGAGGGCGATTTCAAGCGTATTATGCAAATGATGACCGTCCGATTCGCTCTGAGAGGCAAGCTCTGATTCGAGAAGGCCTAGTCGACAGTGATCGGTATTGGATTGGCTTTCAACATTCGCAACGATTCGCAGAGCGAAATTTGCTGTTGGCTGATGTCAATTATGTCAGCGATCCGTTCATGCTGGAAGACTTCTTTGATCGTGAATTTCGACGCAATGTCCAACCGGCCAACAGAGCGGCGCTTACGCATCGAGGCGATAATTTTAACGCAGGCATCCTGTTTAATTTCCGCCTCAATGATTTTTATGAGAATGTGAATCGGCTGCCGGAGCTTTCTCTGGATATATTTCGACAAGAGATAGGCGAGACGGGTTTCTTTTATGAGAGCGAACACCGGGGCAGCAATTTAGAGCGTGTCTTCCCTGAGTTCGCAGAATTGGAAGACTACGATTCCTTGCGAGCCGATACGTTACATACCATTCTTTTCCCCACTCGAATGGCTGGCTTTCTGAATGTCATTCCTCGCGCTTCTTATCGCGGTACATGGTACTCCGCCGCGCCGCAACAAACCACAATCACGGATATCATTCCCCAGTTTGATGAGGACGGCGAATTGATCTTGGATGAACAAGGACTGTTTGTGTTTGAGGAAGAGGTTACAACCTTCTTCGAAGATGGTGGAGCAGAGTTTCGTAGTCTTTTTGAATTTGGGGTCGATAGCTCCTTTAAGGCGTTTCGCGTGCTGAATGAGTATCCGAATTATCTCGGGACGGGCTTGCGCCATATTGTTGAGCCGTCTGCTCGCTATACATGGGTTCCAGAACCCAACCTTCGTCCCGATGATTTGTACCAATTTGATGCCATCGACCGGCTGGATAAGCGGCATGATATTCGATTGGGAGTGAGGAATAAGCTGCAAACCCGCCGGCAGCAAGGCGCCACACGTCCGATGGGATCGATTGGTGACGAGTGGACAGATACTGAGTTAGAGATGATGGATCAGCATGCCCGCCGAGGACAGCGAGTTCATGACTTTCTCGATGTCGAGACGTTTACGTTTTTCCGACTCGATCCTGAAAAAGGCGAGGAGGATTTTGATGACTTATTTTATAATGCCCGCTTGCGTTTGGCTGACTGGGTCAATATAGATTTTGATGGCGCGTATGACTGGTACGATAATGAGATGCGCTTATTTAATACCCGTGTACGCTTTTTTGCACAGGATCGCAGCAGTTTAGGATTGGAATACCGATACAACCGGGATCGACGACAAACGGCGCAAGCGGATCTTGTACTCTTTCCGCGCGGCCAGTGGTCTTACCAAGCCTATTGGCGATTTGATTTGGAAGAGGGTGATTTAGAGGAACAGCGATATCTTGTTCAGCGCCGCTTCGATTGTACGGTCCTGGGTGTTGGGGTTCGAGGACGTTTGACAGAAGGGGATGATGAGGAATGGCGGGTGTGGGCGCATGTCGCTTTGCTGGCGCTGCCTCGACTGGAGCTTCGATTAGGTGGATGAGTTGTGTAAGAAGGAGTCGAAATGGCTGATTGTTTAGTTACGGGAGGAGCAGGATTCATCGGATCCAATTTGGTTCGGGCATTGTTGGAGAGGGGGAAATCTGTCCGTGTACTCGACAATTTTTCCACCGGCCGCCATGATAATGTCGCTGAGATCAAAGATGATATCGATCTGCAAGTGGGAGATTTGCGAGACCCCGATGCCTTGTTCAATGCCTGCTTGGGAGTTCAAGCCATATTCCATTTCGGCGCATTACCTTCGGTAGCCCGCTCGGTTCAAGATCCACTAAGCACACACGAAGTGAATGTCAGTGGGACCTTGAATCTGTTACTTGCAGCTCGTGAAGCAGGTGTTGAACGGTTTGTATTGAGCTCTTCTTCATCTGTGTATGGCAACACCCCGGTTTTGCCTAAACAGGAGGATATGCGTCCTGAGCCTCTTTCTCCATATGCGCTGTCGAAACTGGCAGGAGAGCACTATGCCCGGATTTTTACTGAGCTATATGGTCTGAAGACCTTTTCCTTGAGGTATTTCAATGTGTTCGGTCCGCGCCAAGATCCGGCGTCACACTATGCTGCCGTGATCCCATTATTCATCAATGCATTTAAACAGGACCAGCCCCCAACGATTCATGGCGATGGGGAGCAAACGCGCGACTTCACATTTGTGGATGATGTTGTGGCTGGAAATCTATGTTGTCTTGAGGCAGGTGATGAAGCGGCGGGAGGGGTTTTCAACTTGGCCTGGGGAAACCGGTTGTCCATCAAAGATCTTGCGAATCAAATCGGCTCGCTCATGAATAAAGAGATCGCCCCCGTGCACGAACCCTCTCGGGAAGGAGACGTGCGTGATTCTCAGGCCGATTCCAGTCGAGCCCGAACGTTGCTAAACTGGGAACCACGCGTAGAGTTGCAAGAAGGTTTGAGCCGTACCATTGAATGGTTTATGCAGTAACGCAAGTGATATTGGACATGAAAGAACCGATCAATACATCTGACCGCAAATGCCAAGGATTCACTCTCATTGAGGTCCTTGTCGTGATGGTGATCATTATGGGGTTGGCTGGCATTGTCACTGTGAACGTTGTCAGACATGTCAGCGAATCGCGCGTCAATACGGCAATTCTACAGATCGGCGTACTCGAGCAAGCTCTGTATGCTTTTTACGCGGATCACGGCCGTTTCCCCACACAGGAACAGGGATTAGAGGCGTTGGTTCAGCGACCCACGCGTCCTCCCGTACCTCGTGACTTTCCTGAGGGAGGCTACTTGGGTCGCAACCGCATCCCTGTGGATCCTTGGGGGAATGAATACATCTTCCTTATACCGGGACGATCGGGGGAACGATTCGAGATTATTTCCTACGGTAGCGACGGCGAACCCGGGGGCACCGGTCATGCGGCAGAAATTTCCAGCGCCCATTTATAGGGTGGCCGAGAGTTCTCCTGAGGCGGGATTTACGTTTGTAGAAGTTCTTGTTTCCCTGCTCATTCTCGGATTCTTTGCCGTGGCTGTGGGACAAGCCCTCTTCTTGTCCCTTCGCGCCGAGCGTTATTCGGATGCGGCCCGAGCGTCAGCGGTTCATTTGCAGACAATGGCGGTTGCGCACTGGCAGGAGAGGCTCGACGACTTTACTGAGTCGGTGGCGCCTTGGTCACTTCAATCTGAGAGCATTGAGGTCGATGTGGAAGAGCAATCCATTGCTGCGTCCTTGCATCGATTGCGCCATCCACAGGATGGCCCCCCCGTGGAGTTAATGCTTTGGAATCGGTAAACGTCCGAAAACCTGTTGCGGTGCCCGTAGACCTGTGTCATATTTTCCCCTTGATACATAGACGATTGAGTCATGGAACTGAGACATAGAACGATGACAGGAGAGAGGCAATGACAGTTCAAGAGCGAGGAGCGTATCGAGTCATTGGGCAAGGGATACCCCGGCTGGATGCCGCCGACAAGGTCAGTGGTAAAGCCGAGTATGCCGATGATTTCCATGTTCCCGACACATGGTACGGCGCTGTCGTCCGCGCTCCTGTTGCCTGCGGGAAATTGAAATCTTTATCTCGCGATCCCGCATTTGATTGGTCGCAAGTCGCGGTTGTAACTCCTGAAGACATTCCTGGAAACAATATCGTCGATATGATGGGGCGGGATATGCCCTTCATCGCTCATGATGAGATTCAGTATTTGGGCGAGCCGCTTGCTCTAGTGGCGGCTCCCAGTTTGCATGTAGCCAAGCAGGCCGCCGCTCACTTCAAGGTGGATGTGGAAGAGCGTCCCGCCTTGCTGACTCTACAAGAAATGGTCGCCGTCTACAAAGAGGATCCGGCCAAGCTGCATAAACTGTCGGGTCAAACGATCCGCAAAGGCGATGCCGCTAGCGCCTTGAAGGATGCCGACATCGTGCTTGAGCGTGAATATACAGCTGGGCATCAAGAGCAGCTCTACATCGAGCCCCAGGGGATGGTGGCGATCCCGGAGCGGGACGGCACTATGTTTATTCACGGCAGTATGCAGTGTCCGTACTATATCAACCCTGAACTATGCGAGACGCTGGATATTCCGCCTGAAAAACTGCGCGTTAAACAGTCGGCCGTCGGGGGGGCTTTCGGAGGAAAAGAAGAATTTCCCACCTTAATTGCGGGCTATTGTGCATTGCTTGCCCTAAAGACCAAGCGCCCCATTAAAATGATTTATGACCGGAACCAAGACATCCTCTATTCGACCAAAAGACATCCTTCGTGGTCGCATTATCGCGTTGGAGTGATGAAGGACGGGACGATTCGTGCCATCGAATGTGACTTTGTCCTCGACGGCGGAGCCTACACAACTCTGAGTCCTGTGGTCATGTATCGAGGGATCTTACATGCAGCCATGGGATACCGTTGTGAGAATGTCTCGATTGACGGACATGTGTATCGGACAAATACGTTCCCCAACGGCGCGTTCCGCGGATTTGGTGCTCCACAAGCCTTGTGGGCATGGGAATCACTGATTGACGAGCTAGCCGCAGCCTGCGGTATGACACCCGATGCGTTTCGACTGAAGAACTGCCTGCACGAAGGGGACGTGACTCCCACTGGCGGCTTATTGCGGGACAGTGTTGGATCGCCTGAAGTCCTGGAGAAAACATTGGAACGCTGCCAGTTTGCGGAAAAATGGCAACAATGTAGTCGCGGTAAATCTGGAGAACGACTCTGGTACGGGATTGGATTATCGTTCTTCGCGCATGGATCAGGATTTACTGGCGACGGCGAAGCTCGGATGAAATCCAAGGTGGCGTTGGACCTTGAGACGCGAGCAGATGGCACTCCGATTGTCAATGTGCGCGTCAGCTCAACGGAAATGGGGCAGGGGACCGGCACGATCTTGCCACAAGTAGCCGCAGATGCACTGGGCATTGATGTCACTCACGTAGATTATCCAATGCCAGATACCTTCAAAGTCCCGGACAGCGGCCCCACTGTCGCTTCACGAACGGCCATGGTTGTGGGCAGCACTATCTACAGTGCGGGACAAAAGATGAAAGCGGATCTTGAATCATTTGTCTCAGAGACGTTGTTCGACGGACAACCCACGGAACTGGTTGAAAATCAATTCCGTGCGGAGTACGACAATCGCAGCATTCCTTTCGTCGAAGGGGCCGCCGCTTATCTTGCCAGTCACGGGCCGTTCAGAGTCTATGATCAGTTCAAGCTGCCAGACTATGTCAAATGGGATCAAGAAAACTTTGTTGGCGATGCGTATCCCGCTTATGCGTGGGGATGTAATGTGGCGGAAGTCGAAGTGGATACGTTGACCTGTGAATTCCGCGTCACCAAAGTGACCGCTTTCTTTGACATTGGCCGCATTTTGAATCCCGTATTGGCCATGGGGCAGGTGCAGGGGGGGCTCATCCAGGCATTGGGATATGCAATGATGGAGAAGCTTGCGATCAAGGCCGGGAAATATGACGCAGATCGCATGCAGACCTATGTGATTCCAACCTCTGTCGATGGACCTGAGATGGATTTGCATTTTGTCGAGTATCCTTGGGATCACTGCCAACCGGGTGCTAAGGGGGTTGGCGAAGCGCCCATGGATGGCTTGGCACCTGCTATTGCCAATGCGTTGGAAGCCGCCTCGGGGGTTCGTCTGCGTGATTTGCCTTTGACACCGGAACGCCTGTTTGAAGAACTTTCGCGATCGCAACGATTGACGGCATAAGGGAGCCACTATGATGAAGATTAAGCGTACTTGGATCATCAATGGAGAAAAGCTCGAAGCCGAAGTTCCTCCCATGCGGCGTTTTCTTGATGTGCTGCGGGAAGACTTACAGCTGAAAGGAACTAAAGAAGGCTGTGGAGAAGGCGAGTGTGGAGCCTGCACAGTGATCGTGAATGGGGAAACAGTTCTCTCCTGCTTGCTGGCAGCGGGGCAAGTCCCGGATGGTGCGACTGTGACCACCGTTGAAGGTCTAGAAAAGACGCTGGGTGGCAAAGTATTGCAGGCCGCCTACATTGAGAAGGGAGCTGCGCAATGCGGCTTTTGCATCCCAGGGATGATTGTCTCCTCGTACGCCTTGTTATCGCGCAACCCCACCACGGATGCCGCGCAAATTCGAGAAGCTCATGCCGGAAACATTTGTCGATGTACCGGGTATGACAAGATCGTAGAAGCCATTCAGTCTGCGGCGGAGCAATGGCCAGTTGAAGCGAAAGGATAAATTGTGAGCACGAAGACACCCACTTCATTTGAGGAAATGGATTGTGCCTTTCCTTCCAGTTTGGCCGAAGCGTTGGATCTCATGGCCGATGAATCGACGCGGGGACGACCCTTAGCCGGGGGTACAGATTTAATGGTGCAATGGGAGTCGGGGGTCGTGAATCGCCCCGAGCGATCCATAAGCGTCAAAGGCCTTCCGGAACTCATGGGGATTTCCGAGGCTGGCGATGAGTTGGTGATCGGATCAGGTGTTACTCACATGCAACTGCGTAGCTCCGATTTGGTGCAAAAACACGTACCCTCTTTGGCGGAGGCGGCCACCACAGTCGGCGGCTTTCAGATCCAGACCATGGGTACCGTGGGAGGCAGTGTAGCCAATGCCAGCCCCGCAGGAGATTTAGCTCCATCGCTGTTGATTACCGAGGGTCGAGTCGTCGTCGCCAATCGCGAGCGAGAGCGCGAAATCCCCGTCACCGAATTTTGGCAAGGCTATCGTAAAATTGATCTGCAGCCCGATGAGTTGATCATTCGTTTTCACCTGCCTAAAAAGTCGGCAGAATCGCGCGAATATTGGCGAAAGCTGGGGCCGCGTCGTGCGCAAGCCATTTCCAAGGTCATGGGAAGTTGTCGAGGACAGGTACTCGATGGCCAAATCCAATCATTTCGGGTAGCTATCGGAAGTGTAGCAGCCACCTGTGTGCGCCTGACCGGAATCGAGGAGTGGTTGCTGAATCGTCCTCTAAATGAATCGACGCTCGCCGAAGTAGAGAAGCGTGTCACCGAAGAGGTGCAGCCGATCGATGATATCCGTTCAACGGCGGACTACCGCCGTTGGGTCACGGGTCGCATGGTTCGCGGATTTCTTGAAAATTGGCTGGAACCGGCCTGATGACAGTTTGCGTTTGAGAATGTTCTCGTTATGCCTCTTTTCAAGGTCAGCCCCGAAAAGGAAGCCGCCTTGTTTCGACGCATGGCGCAACTGAACGTGCGCGAATCAGATATCGAAGAGCGGTTCATCAAGGGCTCGGGACGGGGTGGTCAAAAACTCAATAAGACATCTTCCTGCGTATATCTATTACACGCGCCCAGTGGGATTGAAATTAAGTGCCAGCGAGGGAGATCCCAATCCTTAAATCGCTTTCTTGCTCGGCGTGAACTATGCGAGCGCATCGCTGAACAGGTCGAAGGAGAGAGAAGTCGGAAACAACAAGAGCGGGAACGCATCCGACGCCAGAAGCGGCGTCGATCACAGCGACAAAAAGCTCGGATGCTCGACGACAAGCGGCACCAAGGAGAGAAGAAGATTTTGCGCAAGCCAGTTGATCATTCGCGTGGAGAGTGACGAGCGAGTGCTACGACATGGTATTGAAGGCTAGACAATGAAAGCAAAAACCTACTAATCTCAGTCAGCTTGATTAGGAAAGTATGAATTTAGAGTTATATTACAGCGAAGATGGCGACTTAATTTCGATTACGCCGGAGCAAGCCAGCCATTTTGCAAAAGATATCGCCGGCGATTTGAATCCCATTCATGACCCAGATGCGCGCCGGTTTTGTGTTCCGGGTGACTTTCTTTTTGCTCTGGTGCTCCATCGCTTTGGCTTGTATCAGCGGATGAGCTTTCAATTCCACCGCATGGTGGGTCGCGATACGCCGATACTTTTCACCAATGACGGGCAGAACAAGATTTGTGTCGAAGATCGTGCTGGCAAGGTCTATTTGGAAGCCACGTGCGATGGCGATTGCACGCGAGATGCTCTAGCCATCAATGATTTCACTCATCGGTACGTATCTTTTTCCGGTCTAAATTTCCCGCACTATTTGAAACCGCTCATGGAAGCTCACGGAGTCATGTTCAATCCCCAGCGCCCGCTGGTCATCTATGATCGCATGGACTACTCACTGGATCGGCTGGATGTTGCCAATATGGAGCTCGAGTTCAGCGGATCGAATTTGCTCGTGGACGGGAAAAGAGCGGACGCCGATTTGGAATTCACCATGCGGAAAGATGGCACTCAATTGGGTGTGGGCTCCAAGCGCCTCATCATTAGCGGTGTTCGACCCTACGACCCCGCCATCATGGAAGCAGTGGTCGAGGAATTCAATCGACTCAAAGCCGCCTACCAATCTGCGCCGTAATAGCGTATAAGCTATTGCATCTCGATGTGCCCGTTTGGCTTATAGCTTATAAGCTATGGGGTGCAGAATATGGTTCGTTTCCAAGGGGGCTGTCCCTACGGCGTACGGATTACCAAGTTTTTGATTTCGGTCATATCTTCGATCGCAAAGCGAATTCCCTCGCGGCCCAGACCACTTTCCTTGACCCCGCCATACGGCATGTTATCAACGCGTTCCCATCGAGAATAGCGTTGCTCAGCAGCGCTTGCATGATGGGTAGAAACGTAGGATCCGTCGGAACCGGCATCCCGCTCACAATGTCGCGCAATCGTTTTTCTGCAGGTGTCGCATTAAAATAGAAAATCGTTACAGCCAGCGTCACCAATATGCTGAGTGATAGCGTACGAAGAGTACGCTTTTTTGATCGTTTCATACTGATATTCTAGTTGTTTCTGCCAGTCTGGCAATGTCGAACATGATCAGGAAGACAGGCAGAGAATGGGCTTGAGCGATTGACAGGCGCTAGTGGGATAAGCTAGGCTCCTGGCATCATGAACGACAGTTCACGACAAATCCAACGGCGAGTGGGGGAGATCAGATATTTTGACTGCGAATGATGATTATATCGTAGAGATTCTCGAAAGTGTCGGACTGATTGACTCGACGCAAAGTGCCGAGGCGCTCAAGGTTGCCCAAGAGAAAGATAAGGATGTCATTGACGTACTTGTCGAGTCGGGCATTGCCAAAAAAATGGATATCCTGAAGACACTGGCGAACCAGTTCGGGATGGAAATTATCGATTTAACCGGTCACGAAATTCCTCAAGACGTGATCGACTCCGTGCCGGCCGATGTCGCCCGTCGCTACAAAGTCATTCCCGCCTATAAAATCGATAACATCCTTACAGTCGCCATCAGCGATCCACTGGATGTCGAGACGCTGGATTCTTTGCGATATGTTCTCAAGTCCAATGTGGAGGGAGCCGTCGCCCCAGCAGAGCAAATCGCTGCTGCGTTGAATCAGTATTATCCACAAAGTGGTCAAGGCGCAGTGGAGACGATGCTGGAGGAAATCACAGAGGGATCTGTCTCCGTTCCGACCACCGCCATGCAGGAGCTAATTGGTGAGGACGTAGAAGTGTCCGAGGCAGATGCTCCCATCATTAAATTGGTCAGCTTAGTGATTCTCGAAGCCTTTCGAAATCGCGCCTCCGATATCCATTTGGAGCCGATGGCCAAGAAGTTTCGCATTCGCTACCGAATTGACGGCGTGCTTCACGAAGTAGAAAGCCCGCCGAAACGCTTGCAGGCAGCGATTATCAGTCGAATCAAGATCATGTCCAATATGAGTATTGCGGAGAAACGGCTGCCCCAGGATGGTCGTATTCAAATCAATGTGATGGGCCGCGATTTGGATTTGCGTGTCTCGACGATTCCGACGAACCATGGCGAAAGTGTCGTCATGCGTATCTTGGATAAGGAGGGCCTTGTACTGGGCTTGCCGCAGCTGGGCTTCTTGTCGGATGACCAGCAACTCTTTGAACGGTTGATTGGCATGGCTGACGGGATTATGCTCGTCACAGGTCCCACTGGTTCCGGCAAGACGACGACGTTGTATGCTTGTTTGAACCAAATCAATCGGCCGGACCGAAAAATTATCACGGTCGAGGACCCGGTCGAGTATCAGCTAGCTGGTGTGAATCAGGTGCATGTTCGCTCCGATATCGGACTTACCTTTAGCTCTGCGCTGCGCTCGATTTTGCGACAGGCACCCAATATCATCATGATCGGAGAAATCCGTGATATGGAAACAGCCGAGATTGCGGTTAACGCATCGCTGACCGGTCACTTGGTTTTCAGCACATTGCATACAAATGATGCTCCGAGTGCCGTGACCCGTTTGATGGATATCGGCGTCAAACCGTTCCTCGTGGCATCGTCAACACGCGGCATCATGGCTCAGCGCTTGGTTAGAAAAATCTGTCCCGCTTGCAAAGAGGAATATAAACCTTCTGACCTGGAATTGCGCCTGTTAGGCCCTCATGCGGAGCAAGTGCGAGAAGCAAATTTATACCGTGGCGCTGGATGTACGAATTGCAGTCACACCGGTTACAAAGGCCGCTGGGGTGTGTTTGAAATCTTTACAATCGATGACGAGGTGCGCCACATGATTTATGCGCAGGTCACAGCTGCAGAATTGCGGCGCAAGGCGCGCGAGCTGGGGATGCGGACGTTGCGTGAAGATGGTTTGCGAAAGGCGTTGGCCGGTATGACGACTTTACAGGAAGTGTTACGAGTCACAGCGGGGGATGCAGCATTATGAGTAGTCAACTGCGGATGAATGATCTATTGCAATTGGTGGTCGATGAAGGGGCCTCTGATCTGCATTTGACTGTTGGATCGGCGCCGGTGCTGCGTATCAGCGGTTCCCTGCACCCGTTGGACACGGATCCCTTGACTCCAGAGGACACCGAGCGGCTGATGCTTGAAATCACGGACGATGAGCATATGGCTCGCATCAAGGAAGTCGGCGGCACCGATTTTGGTTTTGGCTTTGAAGATCAGGCGCGCTTCCGCGTCAGCGTGTTGAAGCAAAAAGGTCATTACGGGGTTGTCATGCGACAGATCCCTTCCAAGCTGATGTCGCTAGAGGATATCGGTCTGCCTCCCCAGGTCCGGGATTTGCTGTTCCGGCCGCGTGGGTTGGTGCTCGTCACGGGGCCAACTGGTTCGGGTAAGACGACGACATTGGCCAGCATGATCAATATCATCAACCAGGAACGGGATTGTCACATTATCACGGTCGAAGATCCCGTCGAATATTACCATGATCACCAGAAAAGCGTGGTTTCGCAGCGCGAAGTGGGTGTCGACGTTAAAAGCTTCAGCTTGGCGCTCCGCGGTGCCTTACGTCAGGACCCCGATGTCATCCTTGTGGGGGAAATGCGCGACTTGGAAACGATGTCTGCGGCCATCACCGCAGCAGAGACAGGACACTTGGTCTTTGCCACCTTGCACACCACAGGTGCGGCACGCACAGTGGACCGAATTGTCGATGCGTTTCCCACGGATCAGCAAGAGCAGGTTCGCATTCAGCTATCGGCCACGATGCAGGCCGTCATTTCTCAAGTGCTTCTGCCTCGCACGGATCGTCCGGGCCGAGCAGCGGCATTCGAAATCATGATCGCGACAGATTCGATTCGCTCCCTCATTCGAGAAGGGAAAACATACCGAATCACGTCCGACATTCAAACCGGTGCTCGCTTGGGCATGGTGACGTTAGATGCCAGCTTGTTGAAGCTGTTTGATGAGGGGATCATCTCGCTCGAGGAAATGATTCGAGTTGCTGACAATCCAGCTAGCATCATTGAAAAATTAGAAAGTCGCAAATCCCGATAGCGAGGTCGATCATGGCAACAGTGGAATATAAAGATTCTCTCTTGCAGGAGATTAACCAGGATGGGTTGCTGGAAAATCAGCAATTGAACGAAATCTGGGAGGAGCACGAACGCACCGGCCGACCCACTCGAGAAATCATTCTGGATATGGGCGTGATCGGCGAAGACCAGCTTCTTGAGATTATTGCGCAACATCTGGGCACCGATGTCATTGATGTGAAAAATGCGGAAATCGATCCTGAAGTCGTTCGGGCGTTGCCCGCGAGTGTGGCTCGGATGTACAATGTAATCCCCCTGTATGCCGATTCGAGTTCCGTAGAATTGGCAACCAGCGACCTGTTGAGCCCTGAAATTGTTGATGAGTTGATGTTTGTGCTGACGCGGGATGTCGCGTTTCGTGTGGGCAAGGAGGGCGACATCAAGACGATGTTGCAGCGTTTCTATGGCGAAGAAAGCGAATCGGTCAGCGATATGCTTTCGGCCTTGGAAGGCGAGCTGGAAGATGCGGGCGACTTAATCGGCTTGAGCACCGACGAGAACGTCTACGAAATCGAAACCGCCGCCAATGCTGCCCCCGTGGTTCGTTTTGTGAATCTGGTTCTCTACCAAGCCGTACAAGATCGAGCGTCGGATATTCATTTTGAGCCCTTTGAAAATGAGTTCAAAATCCGCTATCGAGTCGATGGCGCCTTATACGAAATGGCCCCACCACCCAAACATTTGGCCTTGCCAGTCACGTCGAGAATCAAAGTGATTTCCGGCCTCAACATCGCCGAGCGACGGTTGCCTCAAGACGGCCGTATTCAATTGAATGTTGCCGGTCGTACCATCGACTTCCGGGTTTCCACCTTGCCGACGCAATTTGGCGAAAGTGTGGTGCTTCGTGTCTTGGACCGTAGCGTGGTATCACTGGATTTAGAAAATCTTGGATTCCCTGGCGATTTATTTGAAGACTTCACAACGGACATTGTGAAGCCGAATGGGATCATCGTTGTAACTGGGCCCACTGGATCAGGAAAGACTACGACCCTTTATTCCGCTCTCCGTCGGCTCAATAAGATTGAGTCGAAATTGCTGACCGCCGAGGATCCGGTTGAATATGACATTGAAGGACTGGTGCAAGTTCCCATGCACGAGGCTATCGGGTTGACCTTTGCGCGGACCTTGCGCGCGTTCCTGCGGCAAGACCCGGACATCATTATGGTCGGTGAAATTCGCGATATTGAAACCGCTGAAATTGCTGTGCAGGCCTCCTTGACCGGTCACTTGGTATTTTCCACGCTACACACCAATGACGCAGCCGGGGCTGTGACCCGATTGATCGATATGGGAGTGGAGCCATTCCTCATTTCATCCACGTTGGAAGCGGTGCTGGGACAGCGACTCGTGCGGACCATTTGCAAGGACTGCAAAACCGCCTTTGAGCCGGATGATGAACAACTTCATCGCTTAGGATTGTCGAGAGATCAAATTGAAGATCGTCCATTCTATTTCGGCGCTGGGTGCGCGAAGTGTAATGATACAGGATACCGGGGGCGGTGCGGGATCTACGAATATTTGCGGATCAGCGATCCGATTCGAACGCTGATTTCCGAGCGACGTCCTTCGCTGGTGATGCGGGAGAAAGCAGTTGAATTAGGGATGCGCACATTGCGAGAAGATGGAATTCGCTGTATTTTGGATGGCTATACAACTGTCGAAGAAGTATTAAAGTACACCTGATCAGCTGTCAGTTTCAATCGATAGAGAGTTTATGGAGTAATTGATATGGCGACGTTTACCTTCACAGCAATGGATTCCAATGGCAAGGAACAGACGGGAACAGTCGAGGCGAGTAGCCAGGGTGCGGCGATTGCTTTGATTAAAGAGCAAGGCATGTTCCCGACCAAGGTAGAAGCTGCCGGAGCCGGAAAGGCGAAAAAATCAAGCAAGACAGCCTCAAAAGGAAAAGCCAAGGGCGGTAAAAAAGGTGTGGGCTCAAAAGAATTGCGGCTGCCCGCGTTCATGAATCGGGTCAAACCCAAGCAACTGATGACCTATACCCGGCAGTTAGCCACGCTGATCAATGCGGGGTTGCCGTTGATGCGAAGCCTTCAGGTGATTTTGAAGCAAGAAAAGCATCCGCAACTGCAGAAGGCAACGGCCGAGATCGTTGACGGTATTCAAACGGGTAGCACATTCGCGGAAGCGCTCAGCCAGCATCCGAAAATTTTCAATCGATTGTATGTCAATATGGTCAAGGCCGGTGAATTGGGCGGTGTCATGGATGTGGTCTTGGAGAGGTTGGCCGAGTTCATGGAAAAGGCCCAGCGCATCCGCAATAAAGTGGTCAGCGCCATGGTGTACCCGATTGTCGTTCTTCTAATGGCCGTGGGTATCGTCACCTTCCTAATGATTGTCATTATCCCTAAATTCGAAGCCATCTTTGATGACTTGTTAGGCGAGGGAGGGCTGCCGGGATTGACGCAATTTGTCATGAACGCGAGTGACACCATTGCCAATCGCACCTTGCCGTTGATCATCATCATCGCTGCAATCATTTTCGGGATTAAGGTCGCTGCGAAATCCAAAGCGGGCGCCTATGGTGTGGACTGGCTGAAGCTGCATATGCCGATCTTTGGTGTATTGATGAGCAAGACAGCGATTGCGCGATTCACTCGAACCCTGGGTACATTAATGACCTCAGGTGTTCCGGTCTTGCAGGCCTTGAACATCGTGCGGGACACGTCGGGCAATGAAGTGATTGCTCGAGCCGTCACGACCATCCATGACTCTGTGAAGGAAGGCGAAAATATGGCGCCGCCCATTCAGGCAAGTGGCGTTTTCCCTCCGATGGTTGTTAGTATGGTGGAGGTCGGTGAGGAAACGGGCGAACTCCCAGAGATGTTGATGAAGATTGCCGACAACTATGACGATGAAGTGGACAATACGGTCGCTGGTCTGACTTCGATCATCGAGCCGTTGCTGATCGTCTTCCTGGCCTTGATCGTGGGAACGATCGTCATCGCACTATTCCTGCCCTTGGTATCGATTATTGGCGAAATTGGCAATTAGTCGCCAACCAGCTGCAGTTCATCCAGAGTGTCTGGATGCACATCAAATCGAACAGTATCGCCTTCTTGCACTCGGCCCTCGAGCAGTGCGGTGGCCAGTTCATTAATGACTTTCCGTTGTAACAGGCGCTTCAGCGGTCGTGCCCCAAACGATGGGTCATATCCTTGCTTTGCCAGCAAGTCGGTGGCCGCTTCCGTGAGTTCCAAGGTGATCCGTTTGTCGCGTAGATGGTTTTGCATCGCTGCCAATTGTACGCTCACAATGTCGCGAATATGCTCCTGATTCAAACTGTGGAAAATGATGGTTTCATCAATTCGATTCAAAAACTCGGGCCGGAATTCACGACGGAGCAGCTCATGGACTTTTGTTTCCATTTCCTCATAGGCGAGATCGCCGGGATGGATGTCCGGATGTTGATCCAAAGTGGCCAGAATCAGATGCCCGCCGATATTGGAGGTCATGATCACCAACGTGTTGGTGAAATTCACTGTCCGTCCTTGACCATCTGTAAGCCGGCCGTCATCGAGAATCTGCAACAAAACATTGAAGACATCGGGATGGGCCTTTTCAATCTCATCGAAGAGCAAGACGGAATAGGGCTTGCGTCGCACATGTTCCGTTAGGTAGCCACCCTCGTCATAGCCCACGTAGCCCGGCGGTGCGCCGATCAGGCGACTGACGGTGTGTTTTTCCATGAACTCAGACATGTCGATACGAATCATTGCATGTTCATCGTCGAACAAGAATTCTGCCAAGGCCCGAGCCAATTCGGTCTTACCGACACCCGTTGGACCCATAAAGATGAACGAGCCGATCGGTCGATTCGGATCCTGCAAGCCGGACCGGGCCCGTCGCACGGCATTGGACACAGCTTCGACAGCTTCCCGCTGGCCGATCACGCGCTTCTGCAGGCGATCTTCCATATGCAAGAGCTTGTCCTTTTCGCCTTCCAGCAATCGACTGATGGGAATATGTGTCCATGAGGACACAACAGCCGCAATATCCTCCGCATCCACTTCTTCTTTCAGCATTTTCTGATCTTGCTGAAATTCACTAAGTGTTTGTTTCGCCGTTTCAATTTGCTTTTCCGTCTTCGGAATCAGGTCATACATGATCTCGGCCGCTCGCTCCAATTCGTTCTGGCGTTTGGCTTCTTCTTCGCGTGTCCGCAACAAATCAAGCGAACTGGTGAGCGATTGGATTTCATGGATCAGTTCTTTTTCCCGCTGCCAATGCATTTTCATGGCTGCGCTTTCCGATTGCAGCTCCTGCAACTCGGCTTCGAGCTTGGTCAGCCGTTGTTTGGATTCGGCATCCTTCTCTTTGCGTAAGGCCTCACGCTCGATTTCCAATTGCATGATGCGACGCTCCACAGCATCGATTTCCGTTGGCATACTATCAATTTCGATGCGCAACCGGCTGGTCGCCTCGTCGACCAAATCAATCGCCTTGTCGGGGAGAAAGCGGTCGCTAATGTAGCGGTCAGAAAGCACTGCCGCTGCTACCAAGGCCGCATCCTGAATTCGCACCCCGTGGTGAACTTCGTACCGTTCCCGCAATCCCCGCAGGATCGCAATTGTGTCCTCCACCGTCGGCTCCGAGACAATCACCGGTTGGAAACGTCGCTCCAGTGCCGCATCTTTCTCAATATATTTCCGGTATTCATCTAAAGTTGTCGCCCCCACGCAGCGCAGTTCTCCACGGGCCAATGGCGGCTTGATCATATTGGAGGCATCCATCGATCCTTCTGCGCCACCCGCTCCGACCAAGGTATGCAACTCGTCCACAAAAAGGATGATTTGGCCACCGGACGCAGTCACTTCTTTCAGAAATGCCTTGAATCGATCCTCAAATTCGCCGCGGTACTTCGAGCCTGCCACCATGGAGCCCAAATCCAACGAAACCACGCGCTTTTCTTTCAATGTTTCCGGTACATCACCCGCCACGATACGCTGGGCTAATCCTTCGGCGATGGCTGTTTTCCCGACCCCCGGTTCACCGATTAACACCGGATTGTTTTTGGTTCGGCGGGATAGGACTTGGATGACCCGGCGAATTTCTGCATCCCGACCGATCACTGGATCCAGTTTTCCTTGGCGTGCAGCTGCCGTCAGATCACGTCCATACTTCTCTAGCGTTTCATACTTATCCTCGGGAGACGGATCGGTGACGCGATGGCTGCCGCGGACGCTCTGCAACGCTTGCAGCACGGCAGCGGAGGTGAGTCCCAATTCTTCAGCAATGTGGGAGACTTGAGTATCTTTTTGCTCGAGAATAGCCAGCAACAGATGCTCGGTGCTGACGTACTCGTCTTTCATGTCCGAGGCCAGCTCAAAAGCGCGATCCAGGACGGTTCGGAGGGCGCGAGACAGGTAGCGCTCCGCAGCGGCCCCCTGTGCGGCAGGTTTCTTCGACAGCAACTCCTCCACACGATTACGCAACGCATCTTGTTTGACTCCAGAACGGGCCAAGAGAGGGCGGACAACACCTTCCTCCTGCTCCAGTAGCGCAATCAAAACATGCTCCAGATCCACTTCCGCATGATGCCGCTCCGTGGCCAAACGCTGCGCCCGATGCAACACTTCCTGCGACTTGATGGTCAATCGATCCATTTGCATAATTTCAACACTCCTTTTAACTGGTTTGACACTATTTTGCGTGTCCTGTTCGGAGAATTCAATAGCTGGATGTTTTCCACTCATTGGAAAGAAAAAACCGCTTTTTTCCACTCAATGGAAACTTTTTGAGCGATTTTTCCATTCAATGGAAGATTTGCGGGCTGATTTTCCACTCAATGGAAGTTTTTGGAGCTGATTTTCCACTCAATGGAAAAGTGAAAATCGGTGATTGGAATGTCGCTATCCGATCCATTCGTTCTACCAAATTGTGCGGACGTGAGGATAGTCTCGGATCAGCTGATCTTTGGAGATTATTGTGGCATTTTCTTCCCGGGCAGTCGCCACGATGATTTGATCGGCGGGATCTCCATGAAACGGTTGCGGCAAGGACGTTGATCGGTAGGCAATTGTTGGTGTCAAGGGAACGAGACGGAGTTTGGGCATATGCAAGGCTTCCGTTATCCATTCCTGCGGCTCACAGGATATGCCGATGCGTTGTTTCTCAATTAATTTGCAAAACTCCCAGGGCGAAATGGCAGAAAGTAGCACTTCAGAATAATCCTGTACTGCTTCTATCGCCGCCATCGCTCGTCGCGACAATTTCTTTGGTTCCATATTCCACCAGATCCACACATGGGTATCGAGCAACAGCTTCATTTGCAAGCATCCCACATCGTATCACCGAATGGTTTGATAATGTCTTTTTCGAAAACAAGTGTTTCAGCTAGCCGTCCGGCGCTCGGTTCTGGCTCATTGTAGGGCACTACGACCGCTAATGGCTTACCTCGTTTAGTCACGACCACGTTTTCCTTATGTGTAGCGATGTGGCTGAGTACCTTCAGTGCATGAGATTTAAAATCAGTAATTGGCATTGTTTTCATCATCGTTCTCCACTTGGCAACAAAGTAGTCATTTGAAGTGGTTATGTCAATATCGCGGGTATACAGACATTTGAATCCTTCATAGGAATCAGAGATTCGCACTGGAGCCAGGGCAGACGCATCTAAATTCCCAGACATTTGCCCATTTCCGGCTCCGTCAGGGTGGGAACAGTCATCCTTGCCTGTTCTTTCTGAGTAAATCGGATGAAAAAGGCAGAAACATTTTACATGGGCAGGAATGCCCATGTTCCCAGTCGCCGGAGCAAGGACATTCCTGTATTTGCAGCTGACAGGACTAGGAATCCCCATGTCGCCCAAAACCCCAAGGTCCCACACTTTCCGAAGTGTGGGACCTCAATATGAGCGCAAAATATCCAAAACCCGGAGCAAGGACATTCCTGTCCTTG
>SLBD01000113.1 GCA_007126515.1 Kiritimatiellia bacterium | reverse complement strand
GGATCGAAATACAAGACGACATCGAAGCCATCTTCTTTACGCGAGATGCAAACGGAGAAATCCGAGCCTCCATGTCATCCGGTTTCGCAGACGTCACCAGCTATCAGCTCCTGTGACTGGGTGGTGGGCCCGGTCGGACTTGAACCGACGACCAGAGGATTATGAGTCCCCTGCTCTGACCAACTGAGCTACGGGCCCGCCAAAAGGATTAATTCACTTTGACGTCAATGATGCGGATCTCAAATTGAGTGCCGCCTGCCGACATCATTTCTTCAAACTGAGCAATTTGTGGAGCTAGTGTGGCCTCAATCATGGCGCGCTGTTCGTCGGGCATCATGGCCAATTGCTCTTGCATCATCTTCATTTGTTGACGCATCTCCTGAAGGTCCTCAGGAGCAATCATTTGTTCCATGCCAGCAATATGAATAGATATCTGTTTTGCGATCGGAAGACCTTCAAATTCTTCATAGTCTGCCATGGTCACAGTGACCGTCATATCGCCCCCTCCGGGTCCAGATTGCACATATTCAAGTTTGCGGGCCGTAAAATCTGATGCTGCCAACCACAAGCGTACCGATTTGGGCTCAAATTCTTCATCGAGGAGATCATCACTGAGATTGATTTCTTCGAGCGATTTCAGGAAATCGACATCGTCGACAAGGACGATATAGACGCGTTCGCCGTCGATCCGTCCACGTTCGATAGAACTCGAATTACGAACCATTTTGGGCAGTGTGCCATCATGCATTCCGGCAAGATTCATGGTGCCATGATCATCCGAACTAACCTCGCGCAAAACAGGTTGCCCGTCTTCTGTGTCTTTTACAAAGCGGCCTGTAGATGTCATCCCTGCCATGACACCCGTGCTGATTTCGGAGGTAATTGCGACCCGTTCAATCCCGCTTAATTGTTCGGCATGCGCAGCCTCAATCTGAGACGCCAAATCATCTCGTGAAATCGCTTGCGCCGCCACGGACCAGATACAAAAAATGCTGAATAATGCGATCGCGCTTTTACCATAATGCTTTTGCATACGTTCTCTCCCAATTTTTCCTGATTCGATTCGCTGCGTGAGTGATAAAATACGTGAACGACGATAAGCGAATGCCTTTAGCAAAGCAACTGCAAATCGGGCTTCATCCTGCTCGGTGCGATATCAAGAAGCTTGCCAGTCAGCTTGTGCTACCGCATGATGCGCTCATGAGCAGATATCACACAGTGGCTGTATTGATGGGCGGCATTTCCGCCGAGCGTGAGGTGTCACTGGCTTCAGGTCAAGCCGTTGCTCTGGCTTTAGAGGAAGCGGGCTATACAGTTCATTCCGTAGACATTTCTGAGCGGCGGATCGATTTACCCGAGGACACGGAGGCTGTTTTCAATGTTCTGCACGGTGAATTTGGTGAGGATGGAGAGGCACAAACGGTCCTCAGAGAGCTCGGTATCCCCTCTACCGGCGCCTCTGTTGAGGCCAGTCGATTGGCCTTTGATAAGTTCGCGTCTAAAGAGCATTGGCGGAAGCGCGGTTTGCCAACTCCGGATTATGAATTATATCATCCTGGGCACTCACCCACCCTGCCTTTTCCGTTCATTGTAAAACCAGCTCGCCAAGGTTCCAGTGTCGGCATTCATCGCGTTACCCATCCTGAGGAATTGGACACGGCCATCTCAGATGCAATTCGTTTTGATGACCGAATCTTGATTGAATCCTACATTGCCGGGCGAGAGTTGACGGTGGGTGTGCTTAACGGGACCCCTTTGCCTGTACTGGAGATTCGTGCGCCGGATGGCAATTATGATTATCGGGCAAAATATACGGCAGGCCTGACCGAATACCTTGTGCCAGCGCCATTGCCAGCCGAACTGGCAGAGCGATGTCAGGAGCTGGCCCGTGAGGCATTCCTGGCAATGGGCTGCGATGATATCGGTCGCGTCGATTTTCGCATGAATTCTGATCAAGAGTTGTATATATTGGAACTGAACACGATTCCGGGCTTTACGGCCACGAGCTTGCTGCCCAAAGCAGCAGCGGCGGCAGGCATCAATTTTGTCATGTTATGCGATCAGATTATTAGGGGTGCTCGGGTCAAATAGTGTAAGTCGATTTTCGGAGTGAAGTGATTTTCGATGTGGATGGACGGCATCATAACGGAGAAGAATAAAAAACGCCGACGGCCTGCGACCAGAAGGAAACAGGCTGCGCGAAAGACTTTTACCGTCAGCGCTCGGACTCGCGAAATTAGGGCTGAAAGGCGAAGAAGAGTTACGCTGACCGTCTTAATTCTAGTGATCTTGAGCGGATTTGGTGTCTTCGGTGCGATTGGTGTGCAGGCGTTGTTTCGCTCGCTGTTCTCTGAAAATGACAAGTATGTGATTCGCAACTGGGAGATCCATACAGATGGGTTGCTTCTCACCCCCGACCACATTCGGCAATATGCAAATTTGGGCGATTATGAGAACCTTTTTGCCATCAACTTGAATCGGATTCTGCGCGAATTAGAGAAGACACCAGCCATTTCCAGCGCTCGCGTTGAACGGCGGTTACCCGACACATTAATTATTCATGTCAACGAACGACTGGCCTTGGCTCGTTTGCAATTGGATCAACCCGTTCCCTTGGCCATTGCTGCGGATGGTCAAGTTCTCGGCCCCTCTTCGTTGCGACCGAATTTGCCCGTCATTCGAGGTATTCAAGATGATGGTTTGCGACCCGGAATTCGAATGTCGGCGAGCTATTTGCAAGATGCTCTGACCATACTGGAGCTTGCGGCGGACCCGCAGATTCATCCTCATCTACGGGTTCGTGCCATCGATATCGCACACGATGAATTTGTGACTGTTGAGTTGATGACTGGAGAAGAGGTTCTGATTGACCGGTCTCACATCACGCCACGGATGTTTGAGTTAGCAAGCATCCTTCAGGATCAACGTCGGCGAGGGCGCACGATTGCCCGTATCAACATGACCGGCTATGCTCACATTCCTCCTGTTATGACCCCTGCACCCTAGCCACCATGATTAACAACTCTTCATCGCCTGTTGTCGCCCTTGAGATTGGCACCGCCCGTGTTCGCGCCTTAGTTGGAGAAGAACGTGAAGACGGATATCTGATGATCACGGGTGTTGCCGAATGCCCTGCGCGGGGGATCCGAAAAGGAGAAATTACGGATTTTGATAATGCGCTGGCGTGTGTGGAACAAGTGCTGCAGCAAGTTGAGAAGCAAAGCGACGTGAGTATTCAGGAAGTTCAAGTGGCCTTAACGGCAAGCCATATTCAAGGCTCGCTGAGTCGGGGGACGACTCCGATCATACCCGTGGATAGCGAAATTACTCAGACGGATATTGACACGGTTATGGAATCGGCACGAGCCGTTAGCCTACCCCCGGAACGGATGGTGTTGCACTCGATTCATCAACAATTCTTTGTGGATGACCAAGAAGGTGTCACGAATCCAGAAGGAATGGTTGGAGCTCGGCTGGCTGTTTCGATGCTGATTTTGCACGGGGTTCGTAACCGGATCATGAATGTCTTGCGCGTCGCCACCAGCGCCAAGGTTCATGTCGGGGGATATGCCTTTGGGGGGCTTTGCTCGGCCCTGGCCGTGTTGGCTCCGGAACAAAAGGAAAGTGGTTGTGTTGTAATTGATCTAGGTGCGGGCACGACCGATTATGTCGTCTACGCAAATCGATGTATTGCCTTAGCGGGAACGCTGGGAGTGGGCGGTGATCATATTACCAACGACTTGGCCATGGTTCTGCGGGTTCCAACTGCAGCGGCAGAAAAAACGAAAATCGATGTGGGTACTCCTGTGCCAGGTGAACCGCCTCCCGAGCAACCCTACTTAATTCAACCGACCTCGGGATTTACGGGTCGAACTGTCCGCCTCCATGACATCAGTGCGATTATCCAGGCCCGCGTCGAGGAAACGCTGCAATTGATTGCGGCCGAGCTCGAAAAACACAAGTTATTACACCTGATGGGGGCAGGCGTTGTGCTGACTGGCGGGGGAGCTCATTTGAAGAACATCGAATCGTTCACAAGCTCCGTGCTGAACATGCCATGTACGATTGGGCGCCCCCGCAATGTTAGCGGGATTGCGACGACTACTGAAGGCCCGGAATACGCTGTGACGGTTGGCATGTTACGGTACGGCATCCGACAAATCGGACAGCGGGATCCGCGATCGAGTGGATGGCGTGATTTATTGGGGCGATTTTTTGGGAAATGATGGAATGGAAGCCAAGCAGCAAGATCAACTAATCGACGTATCATCACCGGATTCGCCCCGCCCTTCCAGCGCGTCTCGATTGACGGTGGTTGGAGTCGGCGGTATGGGCATTCATTCGCTGAATCTGTTGCATGAAAACGCCTCTGATTTTGTCAATGCCGTTGCGGTGGATTGTGACCAAACAGTGCTTGATCAGTGCGCTGCTGTCCGCCGGGTTCAAATCGGGGCCCGATTGACTCGGGGACGCGGAACAGGCGGGGACAGTAGTCTCGGCCGCAGGGCGGCTAATGCCGATTTCCCTCAGCTACGCGAACTCTTTCACCAGTCCGATTTAGTGATCTTCCTCACAGGCCTGGCTGGCGGTCTGGGGGGCGGTGCCACTCCTGTATTGGCTCAGACAGCTCGAGATGAAGGGGCTTTGGTGATGACTGTCGGTGCTTTGCCCTTTGACTATGAAGGAGAAGAGCGCATGGAGGCGGCTCAAGCAACGATCAATCGACTGAAAACGACTGGGCATGGTCTGATTGTGGTCGCTAATCAAGCCTTGTTTCAGGGAAATGAATCGAAGCAACCGTTGGAGGATGCTCTCGGTCAGGCAGCTCGTCAACTGGGGGCAGCCCTGCAGTGGTTATGGAATCTATTGGGCCAGCACAATCTTATTCATTTGGATTGGATCACTCTGAAAAACATGCTCGAAAGCTGTGAGGGCGTCTGCCAGCTCGCGGTCGCGGAAGCTGGAGGACAGCAACGAGCCAATCTCCTGCTGAGCCGGTTGGCCAAGCAACCCGCCTTGCAGATAGCATCAGATGCAAAAGAAGGCGCGAGTGTTCTGATCGGGTTGCAAGGCAGTTCAGACATGACTCTGGATGAGGTGCAAACGATCGTGGATGGCATCCTCGACCGCTGCCCAGGGGAAACCAGCCGATGGGTTGGCGCTGGCATAGATCGTTCCATGAAAGGAAAAATCGGTGCACTTGTCTTAGTCGCCGCACGGGCAGAGGCCCCTCCAGCCCCCGCGCCAGCGGTTACACGTGTAACGACAAAATCAACAGCGAAAGGCAAGACCAAGGTTACGGAACAGAAGGAGTTAGGATTTAATACGATTCCCCCCTCTAAAGGCCGCTTCAAAGATGTCGAGCCAACCATTGTCCAAGGTGAGGATTTGGATTTGCCGACATTTATTCGCAGAGGCATGAAATTAAGCCATTAACTCAAGGAAAGTGCGCATTGACGGATTCTGTATCTCCCCGTATTCTCTGGCCTTCCGTTTTCAATTGAGGAACTCATATTATGACTATGTTGATCACCAAATTTAACAAACTAATCGCTAACAAAGTGGTATGGATCGGCTTTACCTTTCTGATCGTTGTGGCGTTTGCCTTTATGGGGCTGACCGGCTCTGGGAATGATCAGGCAGCGGACCAATCGATGGGGACGTTGTTTGGAGAACCCATATCGTTTGATGAATACGTTGCGGCGCGCCGCTTGGCCTATTTAGGGTTCATCCTCTCCATGAATGAACAAGTGGATGAAGAAGATCTGGAGGATGCCACGTGGCGGCGTTTGGCAACCCTGCGGCGGGCGCGAGAAATGGGCATTCGGACGACGGATCGAGAAATCGTTGAAGCCATTCGCAACTTCCCGGATTTCCAACATGAAGGTCAGTTTCACCCCCAAATTTATGATCAATTCGTCCATCAGTATCTGGGTGCTATGGGATTTCGGGCTTCAGAATTTGAGAATTTTGTTCGACAGGAACTCGCCATTCAAAAGATTCAACGCATGGTTATCGAATCCGTGCTCTTGTCTCCCACAGAAATTGAGCGTGCCATGGCGACGATCGGTGACGAATTTACGGTTCAATATGCATTGATTGGGCGAGCAGATCTTGGAGAAGGATTGGAAGCTACTGAGGAAGATGCCCGCGCTTACTTTGAGGAGAATATCGAATCATTTCGTATCCCCCCCCATGTGCGCATCAATTTCGTTCGTTTCCCGATTCGCGAATTCGAGGATATTATCGAAGTCACCGAAGACGAGGCACTCGATTTTTACGACCGCAACATCGACGATTTCACAGTCGCTGCCGAACAAGACGAGGAACTGGATGATGAAGATGCGGATCTGTTTGAATTACAGCTCACGCAGCCATTCGAAGACGTTCGCGACGACATCATCGAGCGATTGACTCGCGAACGGGCTGCGACAGAAGCTGCCCATGAGGCAACTGACTTCGTTATATCACTGGTCCCAGATCGAGCCGGGAATGCGCCCAGTTTTGCTGAAGCAGCGGAGAAATTTGGGGTCGAAATCGAGTCGACCGAGCCATTTAGCAGCCATCAAGTCCCCGAGGGAATTGATGCGGGACTGGCATTTTCTCGAGCCGCTTTCGGATTGCTCCCTCATCCAGAGCACTACTTCAGCGATGCAGTGCAAGGCGAAGATTATATTTATGTGTTGGCTTTAGACGAACAGATTCCGACTCGTCTGCCTGAATTCTCCGGAGTAATAGAGGAAGCTCGAGCTGCAGCCTTGGCTGATATGGAAGCCCGGGCTGTGGAGGAACTGGCCAATTCGTTCAGGGAATTGCTTCAGGATACGATTGCTGCGGGCGATTCATTCGAAGATGCCGCCGAGGTGTTTCTACTTACAGCCAGCGATCCGATCACGTTCACGGCCGCGGAGGGGCCAGAGGAGATTCGCTTCGCGCGGCAACTGGTGCAGTCAGTGCTCGGCTACAATGCCGGAGAAGTGCCAGCGCCGATCTTTGTGGGGAATGGATTTGTGGTGGCTCATATTCAATCCCGCGAATCTGCCGATCCGCTGCTTTTCGCTGATTTCCAACCCCGCATCATTTCCGCGCTCACCTCCGAGCGCGGGATGATGTTGTTCCGCGATTGGGAGCAACAATTGCTGAATGAAGCGAATTTCACACCTCGCCATGCCGGACGCGCTGAATGGGATGATGAAATGGACGATGAGGATATTGACCGACAATGACCGATGATCGGTCAGCGACGCAGCCTCCTCGTGATGGGGTCGGTGAAGATCGATCGATTGAGCGGTTGCAGGCCTTGGGCGCACTTTCGAGTGGAATTGCCCATCATTTCAATAATCTTTTATCCGTGATTTTGGGCTATTCATCGCACTTGCTCAACCGCATGGACTTATCGGAAGAGGCACATGATGCGCTGCTGAAAATTTCTGAAGCTGCACAACGGGGCCGCCGAATGACAGAAGAAATTCTCGGATTCAGCGGCAGCGATGCGGAGGAAGAAACCACGTGTTCTCTGCATCAAATGCTGACCGGTCTCTGTCCTCTATTGGAAAATCAAGCAGCGGGGCGAGTTCGTTTTGTTCATCATTGGGATGCGACAGACGACAGCGTTCATACTCAACGCAGCGCGCTGCACCAATCGATCTACAATCTGTTGACCAATTTTATCGACGAACACTCGACTGCAGGCGGGGATCTACATGTATTCACGAATAATGTACAGCGTCGTGAAGCAGAGCAGCTGGTCAACTATGTTCGCGTCCGAATTGCTAGCTGCGAAGATCCGAATTGTGATGATCAAGTCGAATTGATGCTCACTCAAAGTGAAGCTCTACCCGCGGAAGACATCCCTGCCGTAGCTCCTCGCAAGCTGGCAAGCCATGTTATTTGGGTCGTTGATGACGATCCGATTTTTTGCGAAATGTGCGAGCGCGTGCTGGGGGATGACGGACATCGCGTCACCACCATCCCCAGTGGCCCTGCCCTGCAGGCAGCCTACAGCTCGACAACAACTCCTCCCAATCTCCTGATCATTGACTTCAGTATGCCCGACTCCAATGGATTGGAACTTCGCACCTGGCTACGTAGTGAAGGTTGCCGGGCACCCGTCATTCTTGTCAGTGGATTCTCTCATGCGCATCCGGATATTCAGAAAGCGCTGAAAATGCGAAAAACCTATTTTCTGCAGAAACCCTTTCCCGTTCCGGAATTGGCAGACATTGTCTCAGTGGCCCTCGGCGAAACGTTGCTTGGGCGGGAATAGAACATCACTCCACCACCAACATCGCTTCTGCGCCCGGACGATTGGGTTCAATTGGTCGTTCGGATCCTAGTAAGTCAATGGATTGCCATTTTCTCTGGCGAAATCGCCAGATAAATCCACCGGCCATAAGTGCAATGTAAAAAGCTGTCCATATCCAAGATACGATCACGCCCTGCCCCAGCCAGATCACTAGAACGAATTGACCGGGAACCAACACACCCCATGCCATCACAAAAGAGAACCACATCACAAAGCGGGTGTCCCCTGCTCCCTTGAGCGCCCCGGAGAGCACCAAATTGGAGGCATCCACCAATCCCCACAAGGCCATAATCACCATCAGCCATCGGCCGACTGGGAAAATTTCGGCTAGCGTTAACTCTGCGCCACCTGCGTCTGTGAAGAAACGTAGGAAGAACGCTGGGAAGAGGATGTAGGTCGCCCCAATCACACCCATATAAAGAACTCCTACTCGGAATGAATTCCATGCCGCCCGTTGCGATATGTCCGGCTGTTTCTTCCCCTGGTATTTCCCGACAACAGTGGATGTAGCGATCCCCATGCCGATCATCGGAAGAAATGTCAGCATATTGATACTCAGCGCAATATTGCTTGCAGCCAAAGCCACCTCTCCCATGCGGCCTGTGAGGAGAATAAAAATGGCAAAAGATGCAACATCGAGCGTCAAATGAACTCCGGAAGGGGTTCCAAAGCGGATCAGCCGCCAGCACAGGGCACCGTCCCATCGAAACCAGCGTCGCGTCTTATAGAGCTGATTGGTCTGCGGAGCGAAATAGATCCACAGCAATATTCCCGGCATGACAAATGCAGAGATAACCGATGCCCAGGCAGCCCCGCGAATTCCCATGGCCGGAAACCCTGCGTGACCAAAAATGAAGAGATAATCGAGGATCAGATTAACCACGTTCGCAGCAATCGTCGCCATCATTGTGATACGTGTTTGGCTGCGACCCGTGAAGAAACCGCTGATGGCGGCGCCCAGCGGGGTGGCCACACTGCCCCACATAAGAATCGTAAAATAGTCGATCTCCTCAGCCATCACAGCTGGCGCGTGACCGCTATTCCTGATGACCCAGTGGCCAACAGGAATTAATAGAAGCATCGCTGGCCAGGACAAAATGGCGAGAAAGATGGATTGCGTGGTTGCCCGCGAACATCCCCCTGGATCGCCCGCGCCATCAAATTGAGCCACAAACATATTCGAATACCCGGCCAATGCCATGAAACCACAGACAAATGTGAAATGTAAAATCCCTGCAGGCACCGCAGCTTGGATCGAAATTGGACTATGCCAAGCCAGAAACATCCGGTCGACAAACTGCATCAGCGTGAATGATCCCATGCTGATCATCAAGGGCCAGGCGACGCGCAGGATTTCGCGATATCCCCCCGGTACTTCGATCGTATCTGGGTGTCCGCTAGTCATTGACTACTGACCGGAAAACAATTTCGACGAAAGCCACTCGACCGTCCATGCAATGGCTTGAGGGCGTGCCACCAACGATTCAAATGTATGTCCAGCGCCTTCGATCCGATGCAGGTCGACAGGCAAATGAAATTGTCTGCGGATCTCTTCGTAGCTCAATCCGTCGGTGTTAGGAACAGACTCATCTGCATCCCCCAAGAGAATTCCGACTGGATGCTCGAACTTTTGGAGGGCGGCATGGGGCTGTAAATGAGGCAATTCCTGCAGAAATGGCACGCCGACCGCCCATCCGCGATAATCAGCCACGCCAGATTGAGCAAGTTGTGAATGGCTCTCGGGGGATGTCCTTCTCTGTGCGACGCCCACCGCATCGGCGACTGGGTTCCATAACAGGATGGCCGCCAAATCGGGAACTTGTAACGTGGACAAGACCGCTACCAAACCACCCAGACTTAACCCCAACAAGGCGATTTGTCGTGAGTCGACTTCTGGCTGGGATTTCAAGAATTCGACTGCTGCCACTGCATCACTGACTTGTCCCGAAACCGTTGTTTCTGCAAAGTCACCGGCGCTGTCCCCCGATCCGCGAAAATCAATTCGCAAACTGGCAATGCCACGATCTGAGAGTGCGCGGGCGGTCTCGACAAAGATTCGTTGTGCTTCTGATTTACTACCGCCGAAACCATGACAAAAGCCAACGGCTGGCACCGAAGCACCTGAAGGAGCAACGACTGAATGCCACATCCCAACAATTTGTTGCCCTTGGTTTTCAATCACCACGGGGATTTCAGCCGCCATTATTATTCTCCAGAGGCACATTCCGACAAGGTTTCGATCAACTTGTCGAGTTTGTCGGCTTTCTCCAGCAAATCTTTCTTGCGAGATTCTTGAATCTCAATCACATGCGCAGGCGCTTTGTTGATGAAATCCATGTTGCCCAGTTTCCGCGTCACCTTATTCAACTCCGCGTCCACTTTTTCCTTCTGCCCGCTTAATTTCTGTATTTCAGCGGTTACATCAATCAAGCCGTCCACAGGCATGTAGACAGCGCCTAACTGACTGATGGCGCTAGGCATGGCCCGGGGGGGTGTCAAAGCTCGGTCGACGGTAATACTCTCCGCGCATAGCAGCGACGCGATGGAGTCGCGATCTGCCGCCAGTTGTCGCTCATAATTCTCGTTGGAGGGCCGCAGCAGCAGTTCGATTTCTTGACGTGGGGCCAGGCCGTAGTCCGACCGCAATTGCCGAGCCACACGGATGAGATCGTGCTTGGCATCCACATAGGAAACGACTGCTGGACGAACGCCCCATTCGGCCAGTCCGTCGTCATCACGTGCCTCGGGCCAGGGAGCAATCATGATGCTTTCGCACAATTGCGTATATCCCATACCATGCCATAACTCTTCCGTCATGAACGGCATCAGTGGGTGCAAAAGGCGTAACGCATTCGAGTAAACGTAATGCATGACCTTTAACACCTGCGCTTTGCGGGCCTCATCCTCGCCATAGAGGATGGGTTTCGCATATTCCACATACCAGTCACAGAATTGGTGCCAGCAGAACTCGTAGATACTGCGTGACAAGTCATTAAAGCGGAAGCGCTCGAGGTTTTCTGTGCACGTCGAGATCGTCTCATGTAGCTTAGCCAGAATGTGCTGATCGTCGGCGCTCAATAACTCTACATCGAATTGAGGATCGGCGAAATCAACGGGTGCCTGAGCGCCATGCATTTGCATAAAACGGGCGGCATTCCACATCTTTGTGCCGAAGTTTCGTCCCAGCTCGAACTTCTCATCTGACAATTGAATGTCGGTTCCCGTCGCCGCCAGCATCATCAGGCTAAATCGCAACGCGTCCGCGTTGTATTTCTCCACGATCGTTAACGGATCGATGGAATTACCCAAACTCTTGCTCATCTTTCGACCAATCTCATCTCGCACCGTTCCGTGAATATAGACATGTGTGAACGGGATCTCCTCCATACACTCCATACCTGCCATCACCATCCTGGCCACCCAGAAAAAGATGATCTCGGGAGCCGTAACCAAGGTGTTTGTGGGATAGTAGAAATCCAAATCGGCAGACTTTTGCGGCCAGCCAAAGACACTAAACGGCCACAGCCAGGAGGAAAACCAGGTATCCAAGACGTCCTCATCTTGGCGGATCTGCTGACCCGCGCACGCAGGACAAGACGTCGGGACATCGCGATCAGCCCACTGATGGCCGCACGTGTCACAGTAAAACACGGGAATGCGGTGCCCCCACCAGATTTGTCGAGAGATACACCAATCGCGGATATTTTCCATCCACTCACTATAGACCTTGGTCCAGCGTTCCGGCATAAACTGGATACGACCCTCCTTCACCACCTCCAGCGCCGGTCGGGCCAGCGGCTTCATTTTCACAAACCATTGTGGTGAAAGTCGTGGTTCAACAACCGCATCACAGCGATAGCAATGCCCCACGGAGTGATCATGCTCCTCAATGTGATCCAGCGCGCCTTCTTCCTTCAGTCGAGCGAGCAGCTTTTCGCGACACTCAAATCGGTCCATACCGTGGTACGGCCCAGCTTCTTCATTCATTTTCCCGTCTTCGGTCATCACGTTGATCACCGGCAAATCGTGGCGCTGCCCCATCTCAAAATCGTTGGGATCGTGGGCGGGCGTGACCTTAACGACACCGGTCCCGAACTCCGGATCGACGAAATCGTCCTCCACCACCAGCAATTCCCGGTTAAGAATAGGCAGAATGACCGTCTTGCCAACCAAATGCCGATAGCGATCATCGCGTGGATTGATGGCCACTGCGGTATCTCCGAGCATCGTTTCCGGGCGCGTGGTCGCCACCAACACATAGTCTTTCTTTTTGCCGCCCTTGATCGGATAGCGGAGATAATACAGCTTGCCATCGACTGGCCGATGCTCGCTTTCTTCGTCTGACAGCGCCGTCTGACAGCGGGGGCACCAATTGATGATATAGTTGCCGCGATAAATCAGGCCTTTTTCATAGAGATGCACAAAGACTTCGGTGACGGCGCGGCTCAGCCCCTCGTCCATGGTAAAACGCTCGCGCTCCCAGTCACAGGAAGCTCCGATCTTCATCAGCTGATTCTTGATCGTATTTCCGTATTCCTCGCGCCACTGCCAGACCCGCTCCACAAAGGCTTCACGCCCCAGATCATCCCGGGTTTTGCCCTCCTTGTGCAACTGCTTTTCAACCACATTTTGCGTGGCAATACCGGCATGATCTGTGCCGGGGACCCAGCAGACATTGTACCCCTGCATGCGGCGCCACCGAATCAAGACATCCTGAATCGTATTATTCAGCGCATGGCCCATGTGCAAAATGCCGGTCACGTTGGGGGGCGGGATAACAATACAATACGGGGTTCCACCCGCCTCGGGACGGCCGTGAAAATAGCCCTTCTCCATCCACCAGGCATACCACTTTTGTTCGACGTCACGGCTTTCGTAAGTTTTGCTTAATTCGCTCATAGCAATTAGTCCTTGGCGCTGATTTCGATCATCCGTTTCACGGCGCGATAGGCTTTGACGCGGATCTCTTCGGGAACTTCGATGACATAGCGGTTTTCCCGCAAAGCATCCCGTGTATCTTCGAGGGTAATTTCATTCATATGCGGACAGCGGATACTGCACATCCGCAACATTTCCTTGTCGGGGTTTTCAGCAGCAATATTATCGCCCATGGCGCATTCTGTCAGGATCAAATACTGTTCCGCCTTATGCTCTTTAACGTATTTGACCATAGCCGTCGTGCTGCCCGCAAAATCGGACGCCTCCACCACTTCCGGACTGCATTCCGGATGCGCCAACACCAGCACATCTGGGAACTGTCGCCGGGCGTTTTCGATGTCCTCCACCGTAAACCGTTCATGGACCTCGCAGCGACCTTGCCAACCCACCATCTGGTAATCGAGGCTGGAATCAAACTTGCCCGGAGGCAGGCGAGTGGGGAAAACGATATGCTTACCTGTTTCTTTCGCCGTATTCTTCGCCAAATACTCGTCAGGCAAAAAGATCACAGTGTCTGTGCCGAGCGACTCCACCACCGCCGCAGCATTACTGGACGTACAGCAAATATCGCTTTCGGCCTTCACATCCGCATACGTGTTCACATACGTCACCACCGGCACGCCTGGGAATTGCGCCTTCAATTTGCGCACATCTTCAGCCGTGATGCTGGCGGCCAGTGAACAGCCTGCTTTCTTAGCCGGCAATAGAACGGTCTTTTCAGGGCTGAGAATCTTGGCCGTCTCGGCCATAAACCGGACACCGCAGAACACAATCACATCCTGATCACAGGCCGCCGCTTTGCGGCTGAGCTCCAAAGAGTCACCCACGTAATCCGGGACCGAATAGAACAGAGCTGGCTCCATGTAGTTGTGAGCCAGGATGACCGCATTTCGCTCCTCTTTGAGGCGCATGATTTCCTCGGCAATCTCCGCCTTGTGCTGTAATTCAAAATCCGGCACCACATGGCTCAATTTTGCCTTCAGCTTTTCGTACATCGATTCAGCAATCACGTTCTTCTCCTTTTCACTCTCCAAATAAACACCCTGCATGCGGCGGGAAAGTTTCGAGGACTCAACACTTCCCGCCCTACAAGATTATGAAATTGTAGGGCGCGAACGGTCCTGAGACCTTCGCGCCGCCATCGGCATATCCTTGTCTACGTCATCATTCCCATCCGCAATACCACTGCATTTGGAGCCCGTTCCATTTTCGCGGAGCAGTCAAGAGCGATCAGAGTTCCTGAACAAGTCTTCACATGTCCGGCGCACCGCACGACGCCATTTATCCCAAACGTCGGCTAAACCAGTCGACTCTTTTCGCTCATACGGCGGCGGGCTGACTTTCAACTCATCGGCCTCGGGGCCTTCAATAGGACTAAATCCACCAAACCCACGCCGAAACTGCTCTTGCAGTACGATCTGGCGATACTCAGCTCCTGCCGCCATGTAAATAAACACAGCGATCACCATAAGCATTGGCTCGCCGCGAAACAAGCCCCAGATACCGAATAAGATTGCCATCGCCCGCCCCGTTTGGGCGGCGATTCGAGTCGCCACCACCCTGCCAAGCCGAGGGGTCAACAAAGCTCGAAACACTCGCCCCCCATCCATTGGAAAAGAAGGCAGCATATTAAATACCGCTAACATGAAATTCATAGAGGCCAGCACCGCAAACAAAAGCGGTACAGAGCGTGGCATCCACCCCGCAAAAAACAAATACAGGAAAAAGGAGCCGACGGCGAGGGCCAAGCTGACCAAAGGCCCTGCCACTGCGATATGAATTTCATCACGAGGACGACTCGGCATTCGTTCCAACTGAGCTAATCCTCCGATCGGCAATAGGAGGATTTCGCGCACTCGGATCCGCTTATTCATAGCGACCACCGCATGCCCCAACTCGTGTACGGCCACCGAGCCAAACAAACCAGCCGCCGCCATCAGTCCCCACACGAAATGGATACCCAGTCCCGTTCCGATTCTGAGAGCCAGCAAAGGCAGAATAATCAACAGAGTGACATGCACCTTGATCGGGATGCCAAACACCGTTCCAATATGATAGGATCCAAACATGATACTCTCGAGATTCTGAAAAGATTGTCGCCGCTCAACCGTCCGGCTGACAATGAGTTCGAACGACGCTCAATAGTAGCGCAATCTGGAGACGATAGGCAGGTATTTCTTTCCAGCAATTCTCACTATGGCCATTTCGGCTCACCGAGCGAGCCGAGATCTGGAATGGGAGGTCATAATGAGAATGGCTGATTTCTTTCAGAATTTCCTTGAATTATCAACCCCAGTGGTGTTCTTTTCCTACCATGATCAAACGTTTTACACTCTTCATCGGGCTCCTGCTGTGTAGCGCTGGGGCGGTCACTAGTTATGGTCAACTGCCTACGGAACTAGGGGCTACCCCACACTCCGGAGGTGTGATGTTCCGGGTATGGGCTCCGAACGCCACTACCGTTCATGTCTCCGGACAATTTAATAACTGGAACACCAGCAACCTGCCTCTGACGCATGAGGGGGGGGGGATTTGGGCACGGAATGTAACCAATGCTGATGTCGGACACACCTATCGATTCATCATCAATGGCAATCATTGGCGACGCGACCCGCGTGCAGCTTGGATTGTGCATTCGGGCGAAAACATGCCATCTGTTGTTTACGATCAAGACACCTACGAGTGGCAAAGTGAACCGCTTGTCGCACCTCCCCTCGAAGAGCTAGTTATTTACGAGTTGCATATTGGTACCTTCAACGATTTGAACCCAGATGATGGCGGGGCCTCCAACTTTGATGAAGCGCGGATGAGGCTCGATTATCTGGTCGATCTGGGCATCAATGCGATCAAAGTCATGCCCGTAGCCGAATTTCCAGGCTACCGCAGTTGGGGGTACAATCCTTCCGACCTCTTCGCCGTCCACAATCGCACCTATGGAGGACCCGATGCCTTCAAGCGATTTGTCGATGCCGCTCATCAACGTGGTTTAGCCGTCATTCTAGATGTGGTGCACAATCACTATGGCCCTGGCGATCTTGAACACTCGCTGTGGCGCTTTGACGGCTGGTCTACCGGTGGGTTTGGCGGCATTTACTTCTTTCAGGATGCCCAACGCGCTGAGACGCGCTGGGGTCCGCGTCCGAACTACTCGACACCGGAAGTCCGCGAATTCATCAAGGACAATGTGCGAATGTGGATTGAGGACTATCGAGTTAACGGTTTCCGCTGGGATGCCACCCGGTTTATTCGAGAAACGGACCCGGAGGTGCCAGGCGTGACCCAAGCGGCCATTCCTGACGGGGTAAGTTTGATCCGGGAAATCAATGATATGATCCGCGATGACTATACGGGGATCATCAACATTGCGGAGGATTTGCAGGAACAAGCATCAACCACCGCCCCCACACCAGGCGGACTCGGATACGACAGCGATTGGCATACCGGCTTTCATTTCGAGTTTGCCGATGAATTGATGGAGACTACACCCGATT
>SLBD01000205.1 GCA_007126515.1 Kiritimatiellia bacterium | reverse complement strand
TCCATCAGTTGAGAAAACAGGGTCTTGCCGTTGTACACGGCGGTGATCTCCGGGGCACGGCGGGCCAAAATGGCAGAAATCACCGTTCAAGTCGACACCACCCGAAAACGCGCCTAACATGTTGATTAAAATATTCTTTTTCGGCCATCAGGTCGACTTTAACCGGACACCAATGAGGTAGGTTATCGGTTGATTGCTAATTTTTTAGTGTCGCTGGAAACTTTGACAAAAGAATAGACCGGTGACTTGTCTCGAGCTAAGGCCACCGAAACTACAGAGCAGGTGATGCGCTAACCCTTGGCGCAAGCGAATAAGAGCTCTAACCTCTTCAAACCTATCATCAAGTGGGCAAGCATATCCTGCCATCCGAAGCTTCCCTTGATGACCTAACTCAATACCGTAAGCATTGATCTGGAGGGATTCAATTCTGCCCTATTCCAGAAATCTGAAGTCGTCCTGGCAGCCAGAAAGTCAGAGTGTTACGCACATGTGGCTTCTTTTTTAAATCCCTATAGCCACGTAAAACAAAAATTATTTATTGACAATAGAAGAAACTGTCTGCTACCTTGCAAGTGCGTAGTTGGTGGGATGTGTTGGATTCATCCTGTGAAGTTGGCCGGTGGGGAGTGTTTGTTGGTGGTGCACTTTATCTTGCAGATTCTGCCTGATTCTATTCTGTCGCTGGCAGAGCTTCCGATTAATGTAGGAGCATATCTAGTTTGCTCTGAGTCGGCGGCTGCTCAGTATGAGCGAGGGGCGCTGGATTCGGTTCTTCTGCCTGGCTTTGGCATCGCGGCGTATGGTCCTTGCTGTGCTCTGTCGCGCATGGTGGGGAAAGAACCAACTAACGACCTTAGGGGTCGACAGTTGACGCTTGGGAGTGCCCCGCGCGGAATCCATGTGATTGTTGCCTTACGGGACTGCAATCCGACTTTGCGAGTGCGTCTGAAAGCCGCCACTTTCTACGAAGGAAAAAAGTTGGCGTCGACCGTGTCGATTGCAAAGAGGGATCCGGAGCTTTGTTAACAGGGAGTTGCGGTGCAATAGGTGAAATGAAAGTCGCTACATATTGCTTTAGTTCAATTGAACTCGACTCGCCACACAGCATGATCTCTGACTCGGATCAATCATTTGCTTCTACTCGGGATTCCTTTTCGATAGTGCATGAGGGATTGAATTCTGACGGTGATGGCAAGCGTAGCCACTTTCAGAATGGTGAGTTATCCGCGGGGAATCAGGCGCGATTCAACGACGGTGGTGAAAATGCATCTGAGTTGGCAAAGATCGCCAAGTCCGAATCGGTGGTGTCGCGGGATACACCTTGGGTTCTGGGGAAATGGTCCAGCGTAGTCACGAGCTGGACTATCAAGTCACCGACGTGGTCAGTCCCAACCTGGAATTGCATTTTCGACGCGATCCGGTCGGTAACATCGATCAGTTGGGCGTGCTGGGGTCATTCGGGTTTTCACCCGTTGAGGACTATGCGTATGACGATGTCTATCGTCTGACTAGTGCACAGCAAGTTTTTACTGGTGGATCCCGATCGTTTGTTTACGATTTGATCGGCAACCGTGAAAGCAAGACGACTGAGGTGTCGACTCAACTATACACCTACGCGATGGATAGCCATCATCTTATCGAAGTGGACGGCGAGGCACGAGCGTATGATGCTACTGGTAATCTGATTTCCGACCAATCGAGTGGGGGGAGAACGTTCAGTTATGGCGATCACAACCGTTTGGCCGCATTCTCGAAGCCTGGGTTGGGTGTCAGCTATCAGTACAATGGCCGTGGCGAGCGAGTCCGAAAAGTTGGTTCCAACTCGAATCATCGCCAGAGCCTCGGCGCCATGTCTTATGCATCCTACTACTTCTACGATGAATCTGGTTTCCTACTTGCTGAGCACAACGCTGGCTTGCAGGGGCCCGTTGATTCGTTCGAAGAGTACGTCTATATGGATGGTTTGCCGGTGGCGCTAATCAAATCCGACGGCGGTGTCTTCTACATTCATGCTGATCATTTGGGAACGCCCAGGGCTGTATCTGATCGATTTGGATCGAAACGTTGGGAATGGCTGTTATTGGGGGATCCCTTTGGGGAGCAGCTGCCAAATGAAGACCCCGGAAACACACTGGCAGCGACTTCACATTCAACCTGCGCTTTCCGGGACAGTACTATGACCAGGAATCCGGTTTGCACTACAACTACTTCAGAGACTATGAGCCGATGACTGGGCGGTATGTGCAGAGTGATCCGATTGGCTTGCTTGGAGGGATTTCTACATTTTTGTACTCGAATGGCAATCCGTTGAGGTTTTTTGATTTCTTTGGTTTGATTCCCAACAACTTCAGTTGCCGAGACTTCAGTGGCATGCAAAGGGCCCGGTTTCAGCGAGTTTGGGACGCAAATATTGATGACCACTGCGTTGAAAGATGTAAGCCGGGTAGTGAAAGAGCCTGTATAGAAGATTGCAATGCCGATAGACATGACTGCATGGGGGGTGCTAAAAATGTTGCTATTGGAACTTTTGCAGTGAGTGGTGTTGTTTCGTTAGCAGGTGGCCGCAGTTTAGTTACTGCTGGCTGTGCGATTGCGGTCGGGGCAGCTGGTACTATCGCCGGCGTAGCTCTTGGAAATAGTTGTGAGGCGCGGAGCGCGTTCTGCATGAACCGATGTTGGAATACAAGGTTTTGCGATGATGTGCAATGAGAAGGAAAAGTTGCTCTTTACCGTATCGTGGGGAGGTCGTCATTTCATGATCGCATTCGGTTTCAATTCGCGGCGCCCCAGGTGGAAGTAGATTGCCGCTTTGAATCGGTCTCGCTTCCGGAATCCTCTGGCATCCTGCTTGAGCTTCTGGATCATGGTGTCGAACACTTCGGCTTAAGCTTTGGTGGCTCCGGTCACCAGAGTGGTCACAGTGCCGTCGAGATGCTTTTTAATCATCCTAGCCAGCCTCTTGATCGGTGCCAGACGGGAACGGATCGTTCAGGCTCTCGCAGCCTGCAAATCGGCCAACTCCAGACGGGTGAATTGTTACCACGCCATGTCGGTCATCCAATCAAGACGCTGCCGCCAAAGGTTCCGAGATTTGGTCAGCTGCGAGTCACCCAGCGTGGCCTGCAACGACTTGTGGGCAGCTCGGCGCACTCGGTAAACCGCGTCCCACAAATGCTTGGCAAAATTATGTTTTCCAAAAGCCATCTTGGTGGAGGTATCCGGAACGTGTGCTGCCGTCGAGCGAGTGTAGGCCGGCCACATGTCCATCGCCATTGTCTACAGCCCGACCAGCATCCCGGCAGGTTGGGCCCGGTACCAAGTGTCGAGGGCCTTCCGACCACGCCATCGGCCATGTGTAGGACTCGATTGCCCGCATTGGTGACGGTTACGTACTGTTGTCGGCGCTGAAACGTGATCTCGTCGATCCCGATAGCCTCCGGAAAAGCCTGCTGATGTTGGGCCGGTCTTCGGTGAAGTGCTCGTTCCTGAACGCCAGCGACCTTGAGGCGCTTGGTTATTTTAGAGATCGTCGCCACTTTGAGCTAGTCAATCAACAGCGCCTCAAACAAGGCCGTCAGTCGACTGTTCCCTTCGGCCCACGGGAGCGGGACTTGATGAACCCCATGCTCTGGACACTCCACTCGGGGCACTTCGGCGACCAGCCTGGTCTTGTACTGGCAGGTATCCAGATGGCGCCTCTGCCGCGTTCGCGTGTCGTAGTCGGGACGATTCGTGCCGGACTAGGGGGAGGACAGACCTTCCTCAGAGTGGCGTATGTGGACAGTCACACCGGCGCCGGGCAGGTCGACTTCCACCTCGGAAGCCTGCCAGGGGGCTTGGATACCAAGAATCTGACGGTAGAGCTCATGATCGTGCATCGGACTGGACTCGAATCGGGTCTAGCCGGTAGCCTATCCGAACCGGTCAACCCACGCGAAACGGGGAAGAGCCAGAAAGGTCGAGATGAATTTTCTAGGGAAAATCTAATTCATTATGTGTGGGGCGCGTTTCAGTCGGATAAGCCGAAGAATGTGTGGTGCGACCCCAGCGACAGTAGCCGTAGCTACGGCCGAGGGACGCAACGCACGAGACGCGGATTTGTTGTCGAAGCCAATCCGGGTCGGGTCTTTGCGGGGCCTCCGCCACGTTCGGACTGGCTCAATTGGGATGACCAAATCACGTTCGCTCAAGTCGGCCGGAGTCTCACGCAAGGACCTCCAGTGCCCACGCAAAATAGTTTTCATCGGTTCCCTTGACTGTGAATCTTTATCTCCTACTGGTTTTCTTTATGGTCACTGGGTCTGTGGTGCTCTTTTCCACTTTTTGTGCTTACTGCCAGCTCCATAAACTGAAGGAGCTGTGTGAGAACCAGTCAGACTCATTCGGCTGTGATATGCCCCCATTAAGTCCGTATGGTTCATATACAAAAAATCTGAACTGGGCAAAGTCACGCATTGCTGAATTACCTATGGAATTGCAATCCTCGGCTCGAAAGGCGATCTGGTTCGACAGGCTGAGGGCAGCCTCTTTGGCGATTCAATTTGTTTGCATTCTCTTGAGCTTTCTTTATGCCAATTTTGTTTGAGGCCGATGGTGCTCCCGTTTGAGTCAACAATTAGCCCAAGAGTGTGGTTCAAATGGAGTGGTCACCGACCCTAGGCTTGAAAAGCGCACCCGCTGTCGCTTCAGCGCAGCCGATTCGCTTACGCGGCGAAAGGGGCCTGGCTTCGACGGCAGGGACTGTATGCCAGGCAGCTTTTGACCTCGGCAAGGGATCTCGCGGAGCATGGAAGGGCATGACTGGAGGGCTGCAAACCAGACATTCACTCAGAAGCTATCTGAATCTGCCCGTTACTTTCTCCCACCTTCACGGCGCGAAGGCTGGCGTTCTTGCACGGGCCGCCGATGCAGCGGCCCTGGTCGCATTCGAATACGGCGCCGTGGGCGGCGCAGACCAGGTGGCCTTC
>SLBD01000110.1 GCA_007126515.1 Kiritimatiellia bacterium | reverse complement strand
TGGGTTTTCGAAAGATCATTGTGAAACGGTGGATCGAGAACATCCCTACAGTGAAGACGCGGGGAGTGGTGTATGGGATGACGGAGGTTAAGGGGAAAGCCATCATGCCGCCGGAAACGGAAGCCTTGAAAGGTCCCGTCAGCGGTCAGCCTTGCTGTTATTATCGCTATTTGATTCGAGAGCGAAGACGACACAATCGCAAAACCGAGTGGGTCACGATTCATAATGAAACTCGGCATGTGCCTTTCTTCTGTCAGGATAGTGAAGGCGAAATTCCTGTTCACTCAGACGGAGCCGATGTAATTATTCGCACCCGACAAACTCGTCGCGCGGGCCGCCGTCAGCACATTGAGTACCGCATCCCGTTGGATACAGATCTTTATGTGCTCGGCAGTGCGAGCATCGATCCGGAAACTCATGATCGGCTGGTGATCGCCCGTTCCGATGAAAAGAGTCTGCCGTTTTTGATCAGTGATTATAGCGATCGAGAGCTCATCGCCCGTAAAGCGACTCTGGGATTCTTGTCCCTCAATATTGGTTTCAGCTTCATGCTGCTGGCCTCGTTTGGACTGGGCGGCATGTGGTATGGATTCGACCCCGCTACCTACATGTTGGCAACTGTGGCTCCACTCATCTATCTGATTTTGTTTATGTTGGTGTTGACATATAACGACCTCGTGTATCTGCGTCGCCGCTGTGAGGCGATGTGGTCCAATATTGATGTTGCCTTAAAGAAGCGATTCGATCTGATCCCCCAATTGCAAGCAGCGGCACAAGGCTATCTGAAGCACGAGCGGGAGGTTCAGACACAACTCGCCGAATTGCGGACACAGTATCAATCTCCGTCGCCCGAACAAGCTGGACCCATGGTGGCCGAGTCAATGTTGTTGCTTCAGCAGGTCGTGGGTACTCTGGAAAATTATCCAGAGTTGAAAGGCGATACAGTATTGGCCGACCTATTTAAGCGGATACGTGACTTGGAAGATGAAGTGGCCTTGATGCGGGAGGGATATAATCACGCCGTGGAAGTGTATGACACCCGATTGGAACACTTTCCTGATGTCATGTTGGCAAAAGGGTTTGGTTTTTCGCCGAGACGATTCTTTGATTCGGCGGCGTCTTGAAGAGGATTTAAAAGCCCCAGCAATTCTCATAATGAACCGGAATAATCAACAGGGGCGAGCTCACCCGCCTCCGCAAAGCTTCGGCGTGGAATGCCGAGCGAGCCGAGGTTGCCATAAAGTGAATTGCAGGAAAAAGTCCTCGCATTCTGGTTAACGAGTCGACATGCTCCGCACGATGAGGAGAATAAATCATGTCTAGTCAGATGCTAAATACGCGAAGAACAAAAATTATTGCTACGTTAGGTCCTGCCACGAGCGACGCAGATATGGTGGCCAAGATGGTTGCTGCCGGCGTCAATATTTGCCGGATCAATATGAGCCACGCAGTGCCTGACCAGGTCCGCAAGACGGTGGAAACGATTCGGTATGTCTCGGACTTGTTGAAGAAGCCGGTGGGAATTTTGATGGATTTGCAAGGCCCCGCCATTCGCACAGGCGATCTGCCCACCGCCCTCAATTTGCAACCGGGGAATCGGATTGGGCTAACCGTGCGAGGGGAAGTGTCCGAAGAAGAGCATTCTGTGGATGTGAATTATGATCACCTCGTCGATGACATTAAAGTGGGTGATGTGGTGTTGGTCGACAATGGCGAAATTCACCTGAAAGTGCTGAGCAAAAAGCGCAATCAGTTAAGCTGTGAAGTGTTGACGGAAGGAACGCTCGGTAGTCGACGTCACATCAACTTACCTGGGGTGCGGGTTAAGTTGCCGGCGTTGACCGACAAAGATATCCATGATGTAGAGCTGGGAATTGAGTTGGGCGTTGATTTTATCGCCATGTCATTTTGCCGTGAGGCAGAAGATGTCTTGAAGCTCAAAGCCATTTTGGATTATCGCAAAGCGCGCCAGAAGGTGGTTGCCAAACTGGAGGATCAGGAGGGGATTCGCAATGTGGAAGACATCATTGAGGTAGCGGATGCGGTCATGGTGGCGCGGGGAGATTTGGGCATCGAATGTCCCTATGAAGAGTTGCCGATCATTCAGCGGCGGGTGGTGAAAGATTGCGTCATGGCCGGGCGGCCCGTCATTGTGGCAACGCACATGTTGGAGTCGATGATCGATAATCCGTCCCCAACGCGGGCGGAAATTACAGATGTCTCCAATGCAGTTTTTGAGCAATGCGATGCCATCATGCTTTCTGGCGAAACATCGGTCGGGAAGTATCCGTTGAAGTGTCTGGAAATCATGGATCGGATTGCCAGTCGCGTCGAACGGAGTGGCGGAGCCAATTATGCCATGCAGGCAAGCATGGATACAAAAGGCGCCAAGATGCTAAAGGCCGCTACCATTATGGCGGAAGAATTGAATGCCTCCGCCTTGGTTGTGTTTACGCGCACAGGGGGGATGGCCCGTAATGCTGCATGGCTGCGTCCCAAGCATACACCCTTGTATGCGTTTACCGATAACGATCGGTTATTGAACCAATTGACGATCCACTGGGGGATTCAGCCGTTGCAGATGCCATTTGCAGAAGATCCCTCGATGAATGTAGATCAGGCCGTCCGGCTGTTGAAAGAGCAAGGTTTGTTGAAGTCGGGGGATACGATCGTGGCGGTGACAGAAGTTGCCGTGCGGGATCGGTTGGTGGATACCATCTGGCGGGAGAGCGTTGAGTAGGGGTGTTCGATGAGCAGCAAGGAACGGTTGGACCAGTTGCTCGTGCTGCGCGGTTTGGTGGAAAGCCGAGAGCAGGCCCAACGCGTGATTCGAGCGGGTGCTGTGCGTGTTGAGTCGGATGTCGCCACGAAGCCAGGTCACTCGTACGCGGTGGATGTGGAGCTGACGTTGGACGAAGGCCCGCGATTTGTTAGTCGTGGGGGTGAAAAGCTGGTAGCTGCTTTGGAGGTGTTTGAGATTGATCCGAACGGTCGAGTTGCGGTGGATGTGGGAGCATCCACGGGTGGCTTTACCGATTGTCTTCTCCAACAGGGCGCACGTTTGGTCTATGCAGTGGATGTCGGCAAAGGCCAATTACATTGGAAATTGCGACAGGATGCACGTGTTGTGGTGATGGAGTCCTGCAATGCCCGGTATCTGGATGGATCAGAATTTCAAGAACGGCCCACAATGGCAGTGGCAGATGTTTCGTTCATTTCGTTGACTAAGATTTTTCCTGCCTTGAAAAGCATTTTGTCATCGGGTGCAGAGATCATTACACTGATTAAACCTCAGTTTGAGGCCGGACGCGAACAGGTGGGCAAAGGTGGCGTGGTGCGGGATCCGGCTGTTCACCAAACAGTGATTGACACGGTTCGGCAAGTGGGGGAGACGGAAATCGGTTGGCATTGGGGAGGCGTATGTGAGTCGCCTATCCGCGGGCCAGCGGGAAATATTGAATTTTTGGCATATTGGAGAGTCGTATGAAGCGCATCGGTGTAGTCGTGAACCTAGACAAACCTGTCTCCCGTCCTGTGCTGCGGCGCTTGACTGAGCGTGCCCGAAATCAACAGTTGGAATTGGTGACCATCCCGCAAGTGGCCGCCGAGTTGCCTGAGGCAACCATTGTTTCCGAGGCGGAATTGGCCGCGCATGTGGATATTGTGGTGGCCCTAGGGGGAGACGGCACGATGCTCCACGCCGTCCGCATGTTGAATGGCGGTCAAGCGCCAGTGCTGGGGGTCAATCTTGGCAGTCTCGGCTTCATGACCAGCGTCACAGAAGAGGCCTTTGAGCATGCGCTCGATGTCGTTGTGGCGGGCCGTTACAAAATCTATGAACGCACCCTATTGCAGTGTCGAGTCGAGCGGCAAGGGGAGGAAGTGGCCGAATATGTCGCCTTGAATGATGTGGTTGCGGGATGGGGGTCGTCGTCCCGGGCCATGACATTACGCTTGGCGATCGATGGTGAAGAAGTCGCTCAGTATTTATGTGATGGACTGATTGTTTCGACTCCCACCGGAAGTACGGGACATTCATTATCCGCAGGCGGTCCGATTGTCCATCCGGCCGCTCCGGTATTTTGTGTCAACGTGATCTGTCCGCATACGCTGAGCGCTCGACCGCTGGTACTGTCGGATCAAGCAGAGCTCGCGATTCACGTGCAAGAAATTCCTGCTGACAAACAGCCATTGCTATCAGCCGATGGCCAGGGAGAATTTGTGCTGGATCGCGGAGATGTGCTGCGGATACGTCGTCACGATCATGTCGTCCGCTTCTTGCACCTGCCGGAATACAGCTATTTCGCCGTTTTGCGGCAGAAGTTGCATTGGCGCGGCTCGGTGTTGCCGTAGGCGACGGGAGCGACGAGAGCGGCGGGAAGGTATCGCTTCGCTCAACCATTCCCGCCCTACAGCCGCTCGTGAGATTTGGTGGGGAATTGTAGGGCGCGAACGGTCGTCAGAGCTTCGCGCCGGAGATCGTGAACAGGATAACTAGAACTAGAACGAGCCAAAGAAGGCTGCGCTTTATTCTTCCTCCCCATCCCGCAATCCGTACTCGTTCAACTTCCGGTGTAGTGTGCGGCGACTAATGCCGAGTGCTTCGGCGGCTTTGGTGCGGCTACCTTGATTCGTTTCTAGTGCGCGTAGGATCATGTTGCGCTCCATCTCCTCCAGCGAAAGATCTCCAGAGACAGATTGAGATTGAGTTCGCGAGCTGCCGCGTCCCGCGCCATCCGGGCGAATGTGCGGGGGAAGATCTCGCAGGGTCAGTCGTGGTTGGCGAGACAAGACAACCATGCGTTCGATCACATTGCGCAATTCCCGAATGTTGCCGGGCCAGTTATAGTCAATCAGTGCATTCATGCAGTCGGAGGTAACGCCTTCAATCTCCTTCTTGTTTTCGGCGCTGAATTCATCAAGAAATTTCCGCATCAACAGCGGAATGTCTTCGCGTCGTTCTCGGAGGGAGGGCAAGGCAACGGTCACTACATTGAGACGATAGAATAGATCTTCGCGGAAGGTTCCTTCATTGACCATAGCTTCTAGATCCCGATTCGTCGCGGCGATCAATCGGACATCCACATCGAGGGTTTCGCGTCCACCGACGCGTTCGAAGGTGCGTTCCTCCAGCACCCGGAGAATTTTGACCTGCACGGTCGAATCGATTTCGCCAATTTCGTCAAGAAACAGACTCCCGCCATCCGCCATTTCAAAACGACCGGGTCGTCGCTCTGTGGCTCCCGTAAAGGATCCCTTTTCATGACCGAACAATTCACTTTCCAGCAAATTTGCAGGGAGCGCCGCGCAATGGACGGTAATCAATGGGGCTTTAGCGCGGGGACTCAATTGGTGAATGGCGCGTGCGACCAGTTCTTTGCCGGTCCCTGTCTCGCCGGAAATTAAAACATTCGTTCGTGCCGGTGCTACTTGGCGAATGGTGTCCAGGACATCGAGCAGCGCAGGCGATTGCCCCACCATACTTTCTAGACCAAACCGTTCATCCAGTTGCTGGCGTAGCGACTGATTTTCCTGCTCCATGGACCGTGACCGCAATGCGCTTTGAATCCGAATTTCCAGCTCGTCGAGATTGACCGGCTTTGTGAGAAAGTCGGACGCGCCGCGTTTAATGGCTTCGACGGCCGTATCGATGCTTCCGTAGGCCGTCAATAGAATACAGGCAGGGCTGGATGGACGAGCGAGGATGCGTTGAATTAATGTCAGGCCGTCCATGCCCGGCATGCGCAAATCGCTGAGTACGACATCGATCTCTTGCTCGTCCAAGACATGAAGCGCTTGGGCGCCATCACTGGCGACTTGGACATCATACTGGCGTTGCAAGGCTCGAACCAAGCCGTCGCGGGTGCTCTTCTCGTCATCGACAACCAATAGGCTGGCACGTTTCTTCATGATCCTGATTCCTTTTCTCTCTTGGTGCCACCTTCTTGGCCATGCGCTTTTAATAGTCGAATCCGTTCGGTTTCGTGCGGCAAGTAGAGGATGAAGGTGGTTCCTTCTCCTGGGCGACTATCAACTTCAATCTGTCCGCCGTGCTCGCGCATAATTCGTTGCACAATCATCAAGCCGAGGCCGGTACCTTCGCTTTTGGTGGTATGGTACGCCTCAAAAATGGAGCCAAGTTGATCCGGTTCAATGCCGGGGCCATTATCTTGAAATGAGATCCCCACAAAGCGCCCCTCGACAAATGTGTGGATTTTCAGTAAGCCTCCGTTCGTCATAGCTTCCATGGCATTCTTTACTACATTGAACAAGGCTTGCTTGATTTGCGCTGAGTCCAGATTCACGGGTGGCAAGTCTTCTGCGAATTCGGTCTCGACCAGAAAGCCCCGATCTTTGATCTCTCGTTGCAGAACTGCCAAGCTTTCCTCAACCACAGTATTGATCTGACCCGGTTCCAATTGGGGTTGCGTGGGACGAATCGCGCGCAGAAATTGATGAATGATTTGATCGAGGCGAGAGACTTCCTGCACGGCGGTGGTCAGCAATTCGTCCAGATTGGTGCGATCTTGATCGGGCAAATGTCGGATCTCGCGCTGCAACAATTGCAGGTGAATATTCAGCGAATTTAACGGGTTGCCAATCTCGTGGGCCACGCCCGCTGCCAGCAGGGTCAAGGCCTGCAATTTTTCGGATTCGACGGTGCTGGCCTGATGCGCCCGCTCTCGCGTGACATCCCGAAGAATCACAACAGCGCCTTTTTCGCGTTTCTTTACAAGGGCCAACGGGACAACATAGAAATCAAGATATCGATGCTCTGGATAGCTCACTTCGAGTTCGCGGCTAACAAGGCGAGACCACTCCTCCTCATCAAAATCCAGTACCAGATCCCATTCCACTTCGCGCAGATAGCGACTAATCGATTGGCCAATGACATTTTCAACGTTTAATCCGAGAAGTTTCTCGGTGGCGCGATTGACGTATAAGATCTTGCTGTTGCCATCAAGGACTATAATCCCTTCTTGAATGGCGTGGAAAATGGTTTCCAGCAATCCCTTTTCGCCGGCCAAGCGCAAGAATTGAGTTTGCAAACTGTCGGGATCGAGCCGATCGATCCGAGCCATTAGCTTATCCAAGAATCCGCTTTTGATTGGCATTGCCAGTTCCTTTAGGAAGTTTGATTCCAGTAACGTGAAGAGGCGGAAACACCATCATAGAATGCGGGAAAGATCCCGAACTCTTGCCTCTACCGAAGGAGCGGAGTATAGACAAAGCCGCGCGCTTAATTCAACGCCATTTGGGGATAGATCGTCTGGATGAAATTCTCGATTTGCTCTACATAATCGTCATTTCGGGCGCCGGTCACAGCAATATAGGCCCAACGGTGAGCGACATTGTGGACGATGCGGTCATAGGCCATCCAGAGCATTCGCCCGTAATGAGAATGCGTCTCTCGATTCTGCCCCACAAACCAGTAGGCGTAATAGAAGGGGTGCACATGTTCAACGCCATCCCGATCGCGCCAGCGCCGCCTCATATCCAGCACCATAATTTGCAAGGGCTCTCGTCCCGGCAACGAGACCTCATGCGTCCAGCTCCGCTGGATGGATTGCCCTTGGCCGGTGAGACAAAGCTCTGGCCGGTGAATGCTGGACCGATCGGCGCCACTTAGCACGATGGATGCAACAACATTTTCGCCCGATGGATGAAGGTATTGCTTCTTGTGAATGATCGTATCTGGTGGCAACACGCGGCGTTCATCGACGCTCATCATGAACAGCTCCGCTCCACAATCCGGGCAAACGGAGCGGTTGCTTAGTTCCTCAGCAAAGTACGTGCGCTGATGTTCCGGGTTTTGGCAATAGAGAACCTCTCGACCGACCCAGTCCTGTACACGCGAGGGTAAGTAGACTTGAATGCCTGCTTCTGCGCTCATGGTGACATCCACAGTGAATGCCAACACGACAGAAGTTAGGACCATCAGGCCGATGACGATGATATAGGGCTTAAATTGGCGAGCTTCCATTGATGCCATGCCTCTTTGTAGTTTTTGTTTAAAAGACTTCCGATCCCGACCATACACACAATCGCCACACCAAAGACGACAAAACCCGAGTAATCATGGTAGAGCGTGACCGCTAACTCTTCACCAAACGCTTGGGCCACCAACCCAATCGTTGCAACGCGCGCCATGTTGCCAATGACGGCAAGTGGTAGGGCGCAAATAAACAGAATCCATTTCTTTATAAATGTTTTTTGCGTCAAATACGCATAGACAGCGGTCAATGCCGCCATGGCCAGCAGAGATCGAATGCCACTGCAGGGGTCGGCTACGTCGAAATTGAATCCCCCCGCAGCCGTCGAATAAATCGCTGATCCGGAACGTTCCGCCTCAATACCCAGCCCATTTAAAATACCAACGGAAGCCCACGCTGCAAACATGCGCAGGGGATGGGAGACTTGATCGAGGAAATTCAGGGGGATACAGAAAATCAAATACGCACAGGGAAAGATGAGGATTTTAGCCACCTGCCAGCCATGCAAATAAAAAGGTAATCCCCAGGCAAACAGCATCAAACCCAGCAAAGAAATACGCGTTTGCTGCGCTTTTGCGCCGAGCCAGTGAAGCAGTAATGCCAGAACAACGACGGCCAGACCCCATTTGCACACCGCTTTGGGGGCAGCTGCCAGGTCATGGCGTCGCAACCAAAGCACGCCGAGAACGACAAACGGAATCAAGTAGCCATGCGAATAGTCAGCGCCCCCGTGCAGATTCGCTTCCGAATCCCAGTAGGTTCTCATCCAGGAAAAAGCGGAATGGGAGTAGACCTCAACTTGTGTCGTATTCCCTTGCAGATGGAACAATAAATAAACAAGCCCGATAATCACCGAGAAAAGACCAATGTGAATCATCTCGGTGGAGGAAAGCGATGCCAAATGCCAGCGCTCATTCCAGACTTTCATCGTAGCTGTATTTGCTTCCATAGTTGGTACACACCTACAACGATACACCCTCGCTGTCAAACCAACTGATGCCGATTTGGCGAGGTGATCGTGTGCGAATTTTTGTCATTAATAAGTACAAACAAATAGACAACCCTCACCGCCAAACTGCTCAAAATGACAGCGCCCTACCCACAGTTCTTGACTCGCTGTCCGGCACAATCTGACGTTTTATCCCAGCACGCTCTCAATACATTCGCGCAACAGGCCCACCATTTGCTCAAGATCTGCCGGTGTAGAGTTCAACGGTGGCATCAGATAGAGAACATTTCCGAGAGGACGCAGCAGGCAGCCGCGATCACGTAATGCATGCTGAACTCGACGAGCCCGCGAGGGAGTTTCATCGTCGGGGTCCAGCTCAACGACACCAATTAGGCCCAGAGTGCGTACTTCCTTGACCCCGTCTCGACTTGCCAGGGGCTTGAGCAACGTGGTGAGCAGCGCGCTTGTCTCTGTGACTTGTCCAAGGACATCTTCCTCTTCATAGATGGCGAGAGTTTCTGCGGCTGCCGCAGCGGCAATCGGATTACCACTCCACGTATGCCCGTGGTAGAAGGTGTGATCTTCAGGGGTGTCGCTGAATGTGGCATAGATGTCGTCGCGCACAATCAGACCGCTGAGCGGTAGATAGCCGCCCGTAATTGCTTTCCCAACACAGACCATGTCGGGATCAATATCCGCGTGCTCAAAGGCAAACATGCGACCGGTCCGACCGAATCCCATAGCAATTTCATCCACGATGAGAGGAATCTGTAAGTCCCGACAGACCCGTGCCAGCTGATGCAGGTAACCGGGGCCATACATCTTCATCCCCGCCGCCCCGAGACAGAGAGGCTCCACAATCACGCCCGCAATTTGGTCTTCGCGATCACGCAGAAATTCTTCCACGCCTGCAAAGCAGGGCGTTCCGCAGTCTAGGTTGCGGCAGGTGCCGCAGGCGGGAATGTCAAGGCGCCAGGCCTCATTCAAGGCGGGACGTAAGAGACGATGAAATTCGTCCAAATAGCCGACACCGACCGCGCCAAGCGTGTCCCCGTGATACGCTTCCTTTAAGGAAACAAAACGAGTTCGCGTTTTTCGTCCAGTTTGATGGGCAAATTGCAGCGCAACTTTCAAGGCGGCTTCCACCGAACTTGCTCCGTCACTGGCGAACAAGACGTGTCGATCCGGTGTTGGCATCAAGCGCGCGAGTTGGGTCGCCACTGTCTCGGCGGGCGGGTGGGAGAGGTTTCCTAGAATGCTGTGTTGTAAGACCGCCGCCTGCTCTTGAATGGCCTGGATAATGCGCGGGTGTGAGTGTCCTAGGCTACAGGCCCACCAGGAAGAAACCGCATCCAGATAGGTGCGACCTTCGTCATCTTCCAGATACATGCCTTGGCCGCGGACAATTCGTGGCAGACCATCTGCCAACGCGGAGAAACGAGTATATGGATGCCAAATGTGTTGGGACATGCGGTTCTGGTTGTTTACCCGACCGAGTGGATTATTCTTCGGACATCATCTGGTCGTAAAATCGAACATAATCATCCGGTGCGTCGCCATCCCGAAACGCCATCGCCGATCGCGGATGGGCATTCAGGGAACCGGTGATGTTGTAGGGGATCGAGGGACCCCAATCCAGAGTTTCTTTCAGGGGTAGAATCGTTTCTTGAATCGCTTGTAAGACCGGTCGCAGGTTAAATTTGGGATTTCGCAAAAAGCCCAGCAATAGCTCCGTGGGACAATTCCCCGCCCCACGGCCCAAGCCAAACAAAGTCGAATCAACTCGGTTGCAACCCAGAATGATCGCTTCGATCGTATTCGCAAATGCCAGTTGCAAGTTGTTGTGGGCATGCATCCCCACTTCCTTGCCGGTCCCTTGCAATGCCTTCATGTACTTCTTGACCAAATGATCCACCTGCTCCCTGTACAGATGGCCATTGCTATCGACCACAACCACAACATGGGCCGGGCTTTGTCGGGCGATCTCGAGGACTTGATCAATTTCGGCTTCCTGAACAGTTGAAATGGCCATGATGTTTAGGGCTGTCTCGTAACCCAATTCATGACAATGATGCAACATCTCGACTGCTTCCGAAATTTGCGAGGCGTAGCACGCCACGCGCAACATATCCAGAACGCTGTCCTTGCAGGGCAGGGGTTGCTTTTCCCAGTTGCTCTTCCCTCCCGCATCCAGCATCGCCGCTAACTTCAGTCCCGTCTTCTTGGCTGTATGATCGCCCACCACGCGGCGCAAGTCCTCTTCCTGGGAATGTCGCCAAGGGCCATATTCTGTGGTGGGGAAAACCTCCGGCGAATTCATATAGCCGATTTCCATGTAGTCGATGCCGGCTTCAATGCACGTTTCATAGGCAACCTTGACGTGGTCATCCGTAAACTGAGAGTCATTGATCAATCCGCCATCGCGGATGGTGCAGTCCAAGACCTTTAACTCAGGCCGGTACGTAATCCATGGGGCTTTCTTGCTCATACCAAAATCCTTCTCTTTACAATCAAACGTGGGCGGAATTGTGGGGAAATCAAACGGAAACGCAAGCGAAAAGGGGGTGCTTGAACTGTCGGCAGTGCCTGGATGAACAGACGCCAGATGCGTTGCGAAAAAATCAATCGTATAGCGATCCTTATCCGCCCCGCCTGAATGCCCAGTGTGTAATTGGAGGGGCATTCACTCGTAAAGAACCGTCGGTGGCGGATCGCTGAGGCTGGAAATCGAGGAGAGAGGGTGATACATTCCGCCCCACGTTTGAGGATGATACCGGTGGGCGATGACGAAATGAATAATGCAAAGAGCTGGGTGCATATAGCTGATTTGGGCAAGCATGTAGGCTGTCTCGTGTCTGTGCGAGGTTGGCTACAGGCGCATCGCTCCAGTGGTAAAGTGGCCTTTTTACAGCTGCGGGATGGGTCTGGATTCTGTCAATGTGTGGTGGCGGCGGATGTGCCGGATGCGTTTGCGAAAACCGCTTCGTTGACACTGGAATCCTCGCTGACCGTGGTCGGCGAAGTGCGCGCGGATCAGCGGGCGCCAGGCGGCTTTGAGTTGCTGGTGCGCGAGCTGGATGTGATCCACATTGCGGCAGAGTATCCGATTTCGCGGAAGGCGCATGGCACAGATTTCCTGATGAACCATCGGCACCTCTGGTTGCGGTCACCGCGGCAGACGGCCATTTTACGGATTCGGCATCGCTTGATTCAGGCCATGCGCGCGTTTTTTGATGAGCGTGGATTTACGTTGATCGATACCCCGCTTTTGACACCCGGTGCGGCTGAAGGCGCAGGCACACTGTTCCCTGTCGATTATTTTGGTGATCCGGTGTATCTGGCGCAGACCGGGCAGTTGTATTTGGAAAGCGCGGCGATGGCGCTGGGTAAGGTGTATTGTTTTGGGCCGACGTTTCGAGCAGAGAAATCGAAGACGCGCCGGCACCTGACGGAGTTTTGGATGCTGGAGCCGGAGGTGGCTTTCGCGGAATTGCCGGAGATTGCGGAGTTGGCAGAGGCCCTGGTGATGGAGTTGGTGACGACGGCGCTGCGGGATTGTCAGGCCGAATTGGCCCACTTGGGACGAGAGGTTGCTCCGTTGCAAAAGATTGCGCTGCCCTTTCCTCGTTGCACGTATTCTGAGGTTGTCGACTTGCTGCACAGCGGTCAGGTGCGGAGTCAATTGGAAGCAGATATGGTGGCGGCCGAAAATCGGTTGGGCGAGCTTCGTGCCCAACTGGCTGAGGCGGAAGAGGCACGGGGAGGAGCCCGCAAGCAATGGCAACAAGAACGTCTGGATCAGACCCTGCAACAGGTGCGGGAAGAGATTCGCGAGGTCGAGACGCGGATACGGAATCTGCCCGCCCATATGGAGTCAGCGGCGACATTCGCTTGGGGCCAGGATTTGGGTGGCGACGAAGAGACGATTGTCTCCCGTCAATTTGACGCACCTGTGATCATCACGCATTATCCGAAGACCGTGAAGGCTTTCTATATGAAGCCCGATCCCCAGGACCCGCGCGTCGTGTTGAATTTGGATATGATTGCGCCGGAAGGATACGGCGAGATCATTGGCGGTAGTCAGCGCGAAGAAGATGAGCACGCGTTGCTGGCCCGCATGGACGAAGAGGGAATGGATCGCGCCGCGTATGAATGGTATGTGGATCTGCGTCGCTATGGCAGCGTGCCGCACGGCGGGTTTGGATTGGGGGTCGAGCGCGTGGTTGCTTGGATTTGCGGTTTGCGCCACATTCGGGAAACGATACCGTTTCCTCGCTTAATGGGGCGATTGACACCTTAACTATTTTGTAACTGGGCATGGAAAAGAGGGGACAAGAACAATGACCACAGCCGCAACATGGAACATGGGAAGCCTGATGGAGTTGGCGACGGGCTATTGGAAATCAGCCCTGCTGTCTGCAGGCGTGCAGTTAGGTGTTTTTGATGCGCTATCTGAAGGTGCCCGTACGGTGGCGGAACTGGCGAAAGAGAAAAAAGTTCCCGAACGGTACCTGGCCGAAATTCTCGACGCGCTGACCGCATTGACCTTGTTGGAGAAAGAGGAGGGAGTGTACCGGATTGCCGCAGGGGCAGATGCGTTCATGAATCGGTCGAGTCCGACCTGTCTGCTGGATGCACTGCGCTTCAATATGGATTTGTATCCGCTTTGGGGCAAGCTGGCCGATTGTGTGCAGCAAGGGGCACCGGCGATTCCGCCGGGAGCGCATTTGGGCAATGACCCCCAACGCACTCGACGGTTTGCGATGGGGATGCACAGTCGGGCACTGGGTATGGCACCGGCAGTGTTGCCAGAGTTGGCGCCCGTGGAGGCTGGCGAACAGTATCTGGACGTTGCAGCTGGACCGGGTACGTTCAGTCGCATGCTCTCGGAACAGCATTCCGATATTCGCGTCACCCAATTCGATTTGGCTCCGGTGTTGGCCGTCGCGCGGGAGTTGACGGTCGACTCGTCCGCAGCCGATCGAATTGCCTTTTGTGACGGAGACTATCATCGGGATGCGTTGCCAGGCGGATTCGATTGCGCACTGTTGTGCGGTGCCATCCATCAGGAAAGTGAAGAGTCGGCCGCAGAGTTGTTTGCCAAGATTCGTGCTGCCGTGCGCCCGGGAGGTCGGTTTATTATCGTGGATATGATGCTTGAACCGGATCGCTGTGGCCCGCTGTTTTCCAACCTGTTTTCGATCAACATGATGTTGACGAGTCCACAAGGGCGGGTTTTGACGGCCGATGTGCTGACTCGATTACTCTATGCGGCTGGGTTCCCTGCCGTGGAGTTGCGGCAGCCTACAGGGTCGCCTTATTGGGTCTTAATTGGACGAGAGGCTGAGGAGGAATGAGTGGGCGATTATCTGCTTGGATGATTCTAGTTGTGCTGCTGAGTCTGGGGGTGCAAACGGTCGCTGCTGCGATGAACGACGAGGACGCCGAGCCGACTCCAGGCCCACGTGGCCCAACGCGGCCCGTTCTTTTTCAAATCCGCTATCTGCCGTCTTTCCAAAGTCGAACCGATTTTTCTCAGGCGGACGGATCGGTTGCGTCGCGACGCCAGGATCTTTCCGGCACGGCAGTTATCTTTTTGCCGGAACAACGCGGACGGTTGTTGCTGACCGGTTCGTATGACTGGTTGGAGTTTCGGTTTCGCGATAATGAGGTGCTTGAGGGCCGCTTGAAAGAGGCGCGCGCATTCGGCTTGAATGCGGTGTATCTTGCGGATGTCAGTGAGAAATGGTCGATCTTTGCGATAGGCGGCTTGCAGACGGCTGCCGAGAGCGGCGCTTCCTTGGGGAATGACCGGGCCTATAACGGGAGCGCGTTGGCTCAGTATCAATTGCGGGATAACTTGCAAATTGGCATGGGGTTTATTGCCATGGACCATTGGGATGAGGGGCGACGTTTTTTCCCGATTGCATCCGTGGATTGGCGAGTTACAGAGCGTCTGGGGGTTCAAACCTCTCGAGGCTTGAATGTGAGGTATCGCTTGGATGAGCGTGGCCACTGGATCGCCAGTTGGAACACAGAGTTCTTTTCTCAATACATCCGCTTGAATGATGAGGGAGAAGGCGCGGGCGGTATCTTCCGGTCGCGGGCGATCGTCTCCTCGTTATCGATGTTGTATCAGCCCAATCCGGGCATGACGTTTGGGGCCGAAGTGGGAACCTCGTTGTGGCGGTCTTTGCGGATACGTGATCCTGAGCGGCAGACAGTTTTTCGTTCCCGAACCGAGACTGGGCTCTCTGGGGCCTTGATTGCCAGCCTCACGTTTTGATCGGCCCTGACACCTTTCACTCGGCGGAACCTTCGCGCCGATAAAACGGTGCACTGCCTACTCGGGCTTCTCGCCTGCTTGGATTTGGTTGCGCAACCACTCGAGCAACTCGTCTCTGTCCTGCGCTTCATTATCCAATTGGCGGGCATACGCTTTTCTTAGCCAGGCTCCAATGGCGGGGCCCGGCTGTACCCCGAGGGCGATCACATCTCCGCCCCGAATCCAGGCAGGCGGAAGTTGGGGCTCGTTTTGGAACGCCTCCTGTTGCTCTTTCAAGAAGTCGTAGTTCTGCAGATCTGCGTGACTGGATAGGCAGTCGACTCGGTGCAGTTCCAGTTCTGTCGGAAAGGTGGGCGCCGCCAGCATGGCGCGAAGTTTGCCTCGTCGCATTTCTTGCACGTGCATGAATTTCATATGATTGGCAACGCAGTGGACAACGTTATCGATGACGGCATTGGGAAAGCGTAAGCGACGGAGAATCTGCTCTGACATGTGAGCGCCGACTCGATCGTGGCCATTGAATCGGATCCGATCGGTGGCTGCGCAGAAGGTCGGTGGCTTGCCGACATCGTGCAGCAACACGGCCCAGACCAATTCAAGCGGCCGGGGAGGCGGTCCCAGTAAGTCGAGCATCAGGCAGGTGTGCGTGAACACGTCGCCTTCTGGATGAAATTCGGGCGGCTGCTCCACCCCGACCATGGCGGCGACTTCAGGAAGCACCTGAGCAAGCAGTCCCGATTCATGCAGGATACGTAGCGTGTGGCCGGGCCGTTGTGATTCGGTCAGCATGCGCGTGAGCTCTTCGCGAATACGCTCGGGACTGATCCGTTGAATACGGGGTGCCAGTTGAATAATCGCGTCCCATGTGGCCGGATCGATCGTGAAGTCGAGGGTCCCGGCAAAGCGAATCGCTCGGAGCATGCGCAAATGATCTTCAGCAAATCGCCGGGCTGGATCGCCCACGGCCCGGATGATCTTCGTCTGGAGATCAGCCTCACCGCCGACATAGTCGATTACCGACTGGGCGACAGGATCATAAAACAGCGCGTTGATGGTAAAATCACGACGGTGGGCGTCGGCTTCTGCTTCAGCGAAAGTGACATGATTGGGGCGTCGCCCATCTTGGTAATCCCCATCTTGGCGAAAGGTCGCCACTTCGAAGAAATGATCGTTGAGCACAACGCCAATAACACCGAAGGCTTTACCAATCGCCACGGTCTTCTCGAAGTAGGACTCGATTTCCTCCGGTCGGGCCGAAGTCGCTATATCGATGTCCTTGGCGGCTTTGCCAAGCAGCTGATCCCGCACGCAGCCGCCCGCCCAGAGAGCTTGATGGTCGGCTGCGCGGAGCCGCTCGACGATGAGTTGAGCGCCAGCAACACGGGAATCCGTCTGTTCATGCGGTGTCATCAGCAAGCACTATAGCGTAAGCGTCAACATATTGCAGGCCTTGTGGATGTGGCAAAAGAGGAAATCGGTACACGAGAGTGGGCGACGAGAGCGGATTACGAGTAAAGAATGTCTAATCGTCCATCGTTCTCGTCGTCCGCTATCGTCAATCGAAAAAGGGGGTCATTCCGACCGGAGTCACGGAGCGCAGCGACGGGACGGAGTGGAGGAATCTCCAGCGTTGCC
>SLBD01000156.1 GCA_007126515.1 Kiritimatiellia bacterium | reverse complement strand
TGATATCATTGCTCATCGCGCCAGCATTACAGAGTGTTCGGTTTGGACTGCTGAGTCTACCTCCAAATCTCCTTCCCCCTCTTGTGATGTTTGGTCTGTGGGGCTACACAGTTGGCCGTGTTGGATTGCCAGCTTCAATGATATCCGCTATCATGCTTGGCATTGTTGTGGACGATACGATACATTTTCTTTGCCGATACACACGCGCCCGCCGAATTCGCGGGATGGGCAGTGAAAGGGCTTTGCAATATACGTTTGAAACCGTTGTCCCAGCGTTGTGTATCACGACGCTCGCCCTCGTAACCGGTTTCTTGACACTTACCTTATCGCCATTTGGAATGATCTCCAGTATCGGCAGTATGAGTACCACCGTGATCGCTCTGGCGCTGTTATTGGATCTGTTCTTGTTGCCTTCTCTGATCCTGACCGTTGAGCGACGTGATCCGAAACGAATGAGAAAGTCCGCTCTCTTGCTGTTGATCCTGTGCGCTCTGCCCATATCGGTTGGTGCAAACGAAATCTCAGCCGAGGAGCGCGGACGGCTCATCACGGAAGAAGTCCATTATCGTGTTCGCGGCTTTGGCACTTCGGCAGCGCAACTTCAGATGACGCTGGAAAATCGTCGCGGTCATACGAGTGTTCGGCAGATGCGATTCAAGTTATTGGAGCGGGAAGGCGGTGGTTTTTTCGGGCTCTGTATAGTGGATGCGCCACCCGATGTCAGGGGAACCGCCTTGCTTACGCACAACCATTCAGACGGCAACATGGACCAATGGATTTACATGCCCGCATTACGTAGAACGCGGCGCATCGCTTCCCGGGGCCGGTCAGGGTCATTCATGGGGAGCGAATTCACGTATGAGGATTTGTCAGGTGGTTTGGGCTTGGAGCATGCATCGGCACGATGGTTGAGGGATGAGGAGTACAATGGTAGCTTGTGCCATGTCATCGAGTATATCTCTACTGATTTGTCTCTCACCGATTATGCGCGACGCGTGGTCTGGATTGATCGTGACGATTTTCGCATCTATCGGGTGGACTACTATAGTCGGCGCAATGAATTTCTAAAATCGTTGGCAATGACCGATCACCAGTTATATCGGGAACGGTTTTGGCATGCGACCACCATGACAATGGTCAACCAGATCACCGGCAACCAATCCCAATTGGAATGGCGGGATATCCATTTCGGAGTTGAGCTAAATCCGCATGACTTCGATCGGCATCAATTGCAGCATGTTCGTTGAATATTGAGGTTTACGGAAGATATCGAGTCCACACCAGCCGCACGAAATGATCTCGCCGCAACTCGTAGAGCAAACTATCCTGATGCGGACGAAATAAGAACCATCCTTCGAGTGAGAAACTGTTTTGGTCACCTAGGCGTCGACTGTATCGCAGGGTCGCCACCTGCTCGCCATGATCAAGGTCATAGGTAAGACCGCCGCGCAGGGATGATCCGGCCAGATTTCCTGTCGTCAGCCGGACACCCAGAAATAAATCGTTATCGAATATGGTTTGTGACGTTACTGATTTGCCCCGCTGATCATAGGCATACTCAGCCACCAACCTGAGATCGCGCTGCTGCACAGAGGGAAGCTGGATCGCGTATTCGAAGCCGCCAATACCTGCATAATAGCGATCAATAAATCCATCACGATACATGGCTTCTAATTTCCACAGCCATTCGCGGATCGCCCATTGGGCGTCTAGGCCCACTTGAACTATGTTCTCGTAGAACGGAACCAGCGTTTCTTCCTCGTTCGCAAACATGGGTTGTAGCATATCCGGTAGGTTTGAGGATGAAATCAGATAGGGGGTGCGCCCCCGGCCTGAAAACACATGCAAGCCATAATCCAAAGAGCCGATCGTGTGACTATATCGAGCCGCTACATCTGGACCTCTTGAGGTACTGCTGGTCTCGTAGATGGCATTGTCGGTTTCAATCAGAAGTCGCGGCCGCAACCGCCCCCGCCGACCGGGGAAGGATTGTTCCCGAAAGAATGGCAGGACATACAGATCCAGTACGCCCATTCCTGGTGCTAGCGACACCTCAATCATGGGTTGTCCCAGCTTCTCCGTCTCTTCGCCAATGTGGATTCGATCGGTTTGGTTAATTACATCGATCAGACTGAACACATCGGACGCGCCCCAGCGCACTTGCCCGATCCCAATGCGTATCGACCAGTTATCCTCGCGATAGAATAGGCTAAATTCGCGTAGATCCCCTTGCAAAGGATCACTATATCCCTCATCGAAGCGGATGTGAGGCGCCAGCGTAAATACAAATCCCGCCTCCGACCGCCGCCGATAGAATCCTTCAGCAATTAGGCTGTAGCCGTGCTGTTGCTGTCCATCATAAGCTGGTTCGGATACAAATCCGCGGCCTTCGATGCGGATTTGTCCCGTTGGCATCGATGACTCCGCAGCAGTGGGCCACCAAAAGGCCAGTATGCCAAGGCCCCGGAGAAGAACTAATGGTCGCAACTCCCTCACGAGGTCCTATGTTTAGCTTAAAACGTCAATAACGGTAGTTAGAAGCTAAATTTACCGCCAATGCCTATGAAGGTGTCGTCAATAATTCCCAATTCCGCGTAGGCGGAGAACTGAGGATTGAAAGAAAGCATGACCCCTCCACCAATCGCTGGCTCAGTATCGGAATCAGAAAAAGAGAAACCATTAATAGAAATCTCAACGCGGGCATGAGAAATTCCAAGGAAGCCATAAACCGATATCATGTCGTCAATACTATAACTAACCAGCCCCATGACAGACAGACTCAAAATATCGACATCGACAGTATCGGAAACTGTTGCATATCCCAGTGTTCCCCGAACACCAAAATCCAGAGGAAGATCAGCTATATCATGAAATCGATAAAGGCCACCGCCCTGTATTCCAAATCCCGCGTCAAAGCCATCAATGTCCACTATTCCTAAATCGCCAAATACGGTAATGCTTTCGTCCACATTAAACTCAAATCGGCCTCCATAACTATTGATGTCATCGCTCAAAACAAGGCCTGCCGAACCCGCGAATGTCCCTCTCTGTACGGGAGTCGCATCTGTGGCTACAGGAAGACCGAGCAGCTGCGCATAAGAATTCACAGCCCCCAATGTAATCAACACTGAACAAATGATTTTGGTAATCTTCATGTGAGTCCTTTCTAGCTATAATTTGTGTAATTGGCTTCACAATCAAAAGCTGAATCGCTCTCAATTATCAATAAAGTTATCAATAACGTCCCAGTCGTTGCAATACAAATCTTAGATCGCGTTGAGCGTCAAGCAGTGGCATTCAGTTTTTAAGAGGACTCGTGGTGTCTTGATTAGAGAACCAATTCGGAGAGCGGAGCTCTGCGACTCCGTGATTCGGAAGCGCTTATTTCAGGCCTATGATCTGGCATCCGCTACTGTTTAGGAATTGCGGAGAAAACCTGCCCACACTGAAGGAATTTATCCAAGATGGCGCACCCGGCAGGATTCGAACCTGCAACCCTCTGATCCGAAGTCAGATGCGCTATCCAATTGCGCCACGGGTGCTTTTCCATTGGTGAAGTGGTGGGGAAGCTAGCGCATTCGCCGGACTAATACAATGCCAATGATTAGATAAATTATGTTTGGGAGCCATACGGATAGCCAGGGAAAGACGACACCCTTTTTGCCCAAGGCCATTCCCAGATTGATCAATACGTAAAAGGAAAAGAAGAGTCCGAGCGCAATCGCAATGCCGCCCAAGGCGCCTTTGCGACCGGTATGAGATCCAATGGGTAGGCCCAGCAGGGTGACAATCAGAGAAATCCAAGGCATGGCGAGCCGATAATGCAGATCGACCGTATAGCGGGCCAATGTCTCGCTGGAGAGATGCTGATGGGCTGCTATGTAATCCAGCAACTCGCGGGATGACAAATACTGTGGATCTTTAGTGACATTGATGAAGTCACGCGGTGATTCAGTAAATTCCATCATGGGCATTCTGGCTACAGTACGAGGCATTCCCATGGGATGGCCGCGCTCGTCTACTTCCTGAATCGTGGCTTCAATGAACCACCATTGTCCATCCAGCCAGCGGCCTCCAGTTGCGCGAATTCGTTGCCCTCCCGTTCGGTCCTCATTTTCTTGAAAGACCTCAATGCGACTCATTTCGTAGGTCTGCCGGTTGAATGCGCCGATCATCCAGTCCCGCCGGGCAGTGGGATTTTTGAATGGGAGGTTGGATGTAATGTAAAACGAGATTTCGCCATCATATCTCTGTGCCTGCACAAACTGATTCGTCCAATACGCAGACCACGGAGCGATGGTTTCATTGATGATGGCGACACTGATGCTGGCAAATAAACCGATGCAAATAATCGGGATCATCAGTCGATATAAGCTAACACCGCTCGCCCGCATGGCCGTCAATTCATTGTTCCGCGTTAAATGTGATAATCCATACAGGATGGCGAGTAGTAGCGAGATTGGCACAATGAAGATCAAGACGGACGGGACCAAGAAGAGATAGAATTTTAGCACTGTAGGCAGAGGAGTACTGGCTTCAATGAAGTCGGAAAAATTGCTGAAGAGATCAAAAATGATGAATAGCATCAAAAATGCCAGCAAGCAGTACGCAAGCGGCGTTAAAATATTTTGAAGAATATATTTATCAATCAGCTTCATTGTCACGTTAATCATACCCGAGATTGGGATTAGAACAACCTGAGGTATGCGGAGGCAGAGCGTAGGGTATCTGGGCGCGTTTGTCGAATATTCTGCTATAGCCATGAGCTGGCGACATGGGTCCCTCCAAGTCACAGATGATTTTATTCGTGATCCGGGCACTCTGTGGCATCGATCGCGTTATAGCTATGGGCAAATGAGCGGCGGGAAAGAATATAGCTTATAAGCTATTGCTCCAGAAGCAGCGTGAGGATAGAATAGACGGGTGATGTCGAACTGGATGCGGACGATCTTTTGGACACTGCGAACTGGCGGGATTGCCTGGGGCCTGTATGTGGGCGGTGTTGCCTAATCCTCTGTGCCTCAGTGGGCTCTGTGGTAAATT
>SLBD01000054.1 GCA_007126515.1 Kiritimatiellia bacterium | reverse complement strand
GACTTTCTCGCTCCGGTTTGCTTGGAGTACGACAAAGATGTTCTGCCGCTGACGCCGAATGGCAATGCCACCGAACGGCATATCTGCTTGGCGTACGCACTGAAAGCCGATACCCACTGGCGCCATTCCAACGAACTGGCAACCTTTTGGGAACAGACCCTGGGGGCCCCCATCGACTCGGCTGATTTGCCGGTCGGTGCCAACCTATTGAATCAGATTCGCGCCAAGACCATGAAGCGCGGTGGTGTGGGCTATGTGCAGCCCGATGCACATTCCTTTCCAACCCTGGAAGCCATGAACGCGTTTGTGCTGTCCGCTGGCGGCATCCCTTGCGTCGCCTGGCTAGATGGCTCCTCTCCTGGCGAACAGCAGATGGACCGGCTGCTGGATCACGCCATGGCCTCCGGTGTGGCCGCCATCAACCTCATTCCTGACCGCAACTATACCCCCGGGGTCCAGGACGAAAAGCTGGCCCAACTCCAACGAGTCATCACGCTGGCCGAAGAGCGCGACCTGCTTGTCCTCGTGGGCACAGAAATGAATGCGCCGGGACAGAAATTCGTCGACGACTTTGCCAGTGCAGAGCTCGCTCCGCATCTTCCTCTCTTCCAGCGCAGCGCCTTCATCCTGTATGCCCATACACTTCTGCAACGATACGCGGGCAAAGGATATTTGAGTGAATGGGCCATTCACCGCTTTCCGGAACGACGTGACCGCAATGACTTTTTTGCAGAGCTGGGCTCGAAAATCGACCCTGCCGCGCCTGAAACCATCACCGATTGGATCAACCATTCGCCAGCCCAAAAAGGCTAGCTCGGAATGTAGACATTTTGACATGAAAGATGCATGGACCAAACTGCTGAGACATGGGCAGGAATGCCCATGTTCCGGCACGGGAGCACGGGCATTCCTGTCCATGTACGGGAGGGCGAGCGTCCCCGCGAGCCAGGCAGACTACAAGAATGAGGAAGAGACAAATGTTTGGCTCAAACTGCGGAGGCATGGGAGCACGGGCATTCCTGCCCGTGCAAAAGGAACAAGTTAAAGTATGTGGTTGAGCACCTCCAAGCAAAGGGTAACGATATGAACGCTCGTTTAATACCAAACACGCAACGCGCCGTTCAACTAACCGGTCCCGACTGCTTGCGTCTAAACAAAGAAAAACCGGTGCCGCGGCCGGGGCCGTATCAAGTGCTAGCCCGCATCGAGGTGACCGGATTGTGCTTTTCAGACTTGAAGCTGCTGAAGCAATTCAACGCCCACCCGCGCAAGTCAGACGTGATCGCGCATCTGGATGCGAACACGCTAGCCGAGGTGCCCAGCTATGTGCCCAACGATCAACCAACGATCCCGGGTCATGAGACCGTCGTGCGTATCGTCGAGACCGGCGACCAGGTGAGCGGCATCCAGCCCGGGGAACGCTATCTCGTGCAAACCGATTACCGGTGGCTGAAGACGGCTCAGTCCAATGCCGCTTTCGGGTACAATTTCGAAGGCGCTCTGCAGGAGTTTGTCCTTCTCGATCAACGTGTCATCACGTCGCCGGACGGCGATTCGATGCTGATCCCGGCCAGCGATCACCTGGCCGCCTCATCGGTTGCCCTTGTGGAGCCATGGGCCTGTGTGGAGGACTCCTATGTGGTGCAGGAGCGACGCGCCCCCCTTCCGAACCGACGTTCAACCACTATCCATTCTAGTCGAACCACCCTCTCAGAAGTGCGCGCACTGCCTGACGAGTCGTTGGATGACATTCTCTTTCTGGGAGCCAACCCCGACTTACTGGAAGCGGTGTTCCCCAAGCTAGCAGCCGGAGGCTTGATTAATATTGTACAGCAAGAGCAACGCTTCGGTCGCGATGTACAAACTCCTGTCGGCCGTATCCATTACGGCGGAATTCGCATCACCGGCACCCCCGACTGCATCACCGACGACGGCTATGCAGCGATCCCGCGACGATGCGATATATCGGTAGGCGACACGATCAACGTCATTGGGGCCGCAGGGCCGATGGGCACGATGCATGTGATTCGCAATCTTTGCCAAGGTGTTCTGGGAATCACGCTGTATGCAGGCGACATGAGCGAGGCACGCTTGAGCCAGCTTGCGAAACTGGCTCAACCCCTGGCAGATTCCCACAACCTGAAGTTTATTCCTTATCAAGCGGGAGAAAATGCTCCGGACGGTCCATTTAATTACATTGCCCTCATGGTCCCTGCCGCCGCCTTGGTCGAACAGGCTGTCCAGCAGGCCGCGCCGCGGGCTGTGATCAACATTTTCGCCGGCATCCCGGCAGAGGTCACGCATCCGATCGACCTCGACACCTACATCGAGAAGCAAGCCTATTTCATCGGCACCAGCGGCAGCACCATTGAAGACATGAAGATCGTCTTGCGGAAAGTCACCGAAGAGACGCTCGACACCAACCTTTCCGTCGCTGCCATCAGCGGCCTGGAAGGTGCCGTGGACGGCATCCGCGCAGTGGAATCTCAAGCCATCCCTGGCAAGATCATCGTCTATCCGACCTGCCGGGGCCTGCCTCTGACACGGCTGGAAGAGTTAGCGGAAAAGCTGCCTGTTGTTGGAGAAAAACTTGTGAACGGCGTTTGGACTCGAGAAGCGGAAGCAGAATTATTGAGAACATTTAACCATGAAGACTAGACCCACCGCCTAACGGCGGCGGCTACGAAGAAGCGCATCCGATAAACAGGATTTTTTGTAGCTGCGTCCGTTAGGACGTGGCCACAAACAAACGCGGAGACATCAAATGAAAACCCTAGCCGATAAAATTGCCGTGGTCACAGGAGGCGCTCAAGGTCTCGGTGCGGCCTTAAGCGAGCGCCTCGCCCACGAAGGCTGTTCGCTGTCCATTTTTGATCTAAAGGCTGATGCCGTCCGCCAGACCGCCGAGCATGTCTCACAGCAAACGGGACAACAAGTAATTCCAGTGCCGGGAGACATCACGCAGGAAGCAGATGTCGAGCGTCTGTTTGATGAAACGGTTCAGACATTGGGTCGAGTCGATATTGTGGTTGCCAACGCCGCCATCCTGATCGCCGAGCCGATCGACATCGCTGACGCGGCGAAATGGCAGGCAGTGATAAACGTGAATCTCTTCGGCCAGTTCTTGACGTTCAAGCATGCCAGCCGCGTCATGAAGCCGCAGAAGTCCGGCAGCATCATTCAGATCAACTCCAAGTCCGGCAAGAAAGGCAGCGCCGCGAATTCCGCCTATGCCGCCAGCAAGTTTGGCGGCATCGGCCTAGTTCAAAGTGTTGCACTGGAAATGGCCTCGTACGGCATCCGCGTCAACGCAATTTGCCCCGGTAACCTGTTGGAATCACCTTTGTGGACCGATCCGGACAAGGGATTGTTTGTGCAATACCTCAACGCCGGCAAGGTGCCTGGTGCCACCACACTGGACGACGTGCGACGCCACTACGTCAACCAAGTTCCACTGGGCCGCGGCTGCACGTATGAAGACATCGGCAACATCGTCACCTTCCTCGCCTCCGACCAAGCCTCCTACATGACCGGACAGGCACTGAACGTCACAGGCGGCCAGGAAATGCGCTAAACTATAGAATGCCTGCGAGACGATTTCGAAGTCACGAACCATGAACTCAATGTTATGGTTGGCATTTGCCGGACCATTCCTGCATGATTTGGTGCTCCCATGACAGGGGCAGGCGTCGGCGGTTGCGTCGTTATACAGATCGCATCAAATCGCCCCCGTGAATTTGTCAAGAGGTCATGTCTGCCTATCGCTCCCTCACAAGCATTGAGCCGGCGGCCCATGTGTGCCGGGCCGTGGGCAAATTGCCGCTCATGTCACCTCCTCGGCCTACCCTGCCGAGACGAGATTCGGGCGGGGTGGCCAAAACGAGAATTGTTTGAAGGTCTCTGCAAGAAATTGTCAAATTCCCGTGAATGTGAAACAATCTCGAAATCATCAGGGAGGCAAAACCAATCATGACGATCAAATCCAGCGCATGGGCTTGGGGCAAGAAAATCAAATTGGGTCCTGGAGTTCCTGCCATGATCTTCTTTCTGGCAACGGTTCTGGTCGCCAACGCGCAGATTGCCACTCACGTTCGCGTGACCGGCATTGACAGCGGCGACGAAACAATCACTGGACAGTATACCTATTTGCCGGGTGCACCCGGTTTACCTGAAGGGCCTACGAGCTTTCAGTGGCGTTCAGCGGAAGATGCAGGCGGCCCCTTCACCGATATGACCGGGGCGACGAATAGTCAGTACACACTGGTTGCTGGCGATGACAACCGCTGGTTCGAATTCGAGGTAACCGTGCTGAATACGGACGGCGATGCGGGTGCCCCGGTCAGCGCTATGTTGGAATTTGCCGATGGAGACGGGACCGCCGCTGCCCCCTGGCAGATCGGCAATGCCATTCAGTTGAGTCGCATGGCGCTCTACACAGGCGCGGCGCACACCAACAAACACTTTCTGCTCATCCGTGACATTGATTTGGACGATCCGCATTGGAGCGATGGGGCTGGCTGGCTGCCCGTGGGAGATACAAGTGTTCCGTTTTCGGGGTCGCTGGACGGAGATGGCCATGCCATCCGCCATCTAAGCATCAATCGGCCGGGATCCTATTATGTGGGTTTGTTTGGGCGAATGTGCCCGGCGCAGGCCCACGCCCGGGTGTCGGCGGCGCGGACAGCATGACCGATTCCAACGAGCCGCAGATCGGAACATCCTATCGCATCAAGGTGATCGTGCCCTATTAGCCTGTCATAAAAACGAAATGTACCGAGCTGTAACGAAATCGGACGAACAGGTTTCGACACTCCAATAATAGCGTATAAGCTATTTTCTTCCCCCTCCCAGATTGGCTAATAGCTTGTAAGCTATTATTGACCAAAATCCGGCCTACTCTCTCGCAGATTCGACAGGTTTTCGCGCGACAAAGAACTCGTACGCATAGAATGACGAGTGTTGCCGATGCATGGTCGGTTCCTTGGCGATTTGAGTTAGAATCACCAACGCCTCTCGATCGGCTGCATAGTGCTGACGCAAGCATTCAAT
>SLBD01000047.1 GCA_007126515.1 Kiritimatiellia bacterium | reverse complement strand
GAGATCATTATGATCCCCAGTGGTAGTGATCATTTCGAGTGATAAGCGCGTGAGATGAAAAAGATTGTTGTATGAATATAGCAGAGTGGGTCTCAATCATTTGGCTGATCCAGGTTGGTTCGACTTGGTGCCTGTACGCAGGGTGATTTGGCTCGAGTCAAATTCATGTACTGAGAGCCTGCACCACTGGCCAGAAGAGCATCGGCGTATTATCCCGAGTACTGCTTCGGGGCGATGTTATATTTGCTGACTTTGTAGCCAAGGATTCGTTGAGTGGTTCCCAGTGAGCGGGCGGCGGCCGCAACGTTTCCTCGCGATGACTTTAATGCGTCCTTGATGAGATCTCGCTCGTACAGGTCAACCAACGTCTTGAGATCGCTGGTCGGCGGGTTGCCACCGGTATCGGCGGTCTGCAATGTGGGAGGCAAGTGATGCGGATGAATGACATCGCCTTCTGCGACGAGGACGGAACGCTCGATCACGTTCTCTAGTTCGCGCACGTTGCCCGGCCAATGGTAGCTCATCAACATGTCGATGACGGCACTGGACAAACGCCGAATTTCGCGCCCGCTTTCTTTGGCATATTTGCCAAGAAAAAAATCGGCCAGCAGAACTATATCGGCTTTGCGCTTGCGTAAGGGCGGGACATAGATGGGGAAGACATGTAAGCGGTAGTAAAGATCTTCACGGAACTTGCCTTGATTGACGAGTGCCAGCAAATCTTTGTTTGTGGCGGTGATCACACGAACGTTCACCTTGATCGTCTTCGTGCCGCCGATTCGCTCAAATTCGCGTTCCTGCAGGACGCGTAGTAATTTGATTTGGATGGTGGCAGGAATATCACCAATTTCATCCAAAAAGAGCGTTCCGCCATGGGCCAACTCAAAACGGCCTTTGCGATCGCTGGTGGCGCCGGTGAAGGCTCCTTTCTCGTGACCAAATAATTCACTTTCAATGATGGTCTCGGGCAGGGCCGCGCAATGTGCCTTGACGAAGGGCTTGTCAGACCGATCGCTATTGTAATGGATCGCATGGGCAACCAACTCTTTACCTGTACCCGTTTCACCGTGAATCAAGACTGTGGCTGGGCTGTGCGACACTTGCGCGATCTGATCATAGACAATCTGCATTTCGTGCGAGTTGCCAATAATGTTGGAGGGGCGAAAGCGATCTTTGAGTTCACGTCGCAAACGCTCGTTTTCTTCTTCCAGGCGTTCTTGCTCTTCCTGGGCAGCCTGCCGCAGTTTAACTGCCTGAGAGATCATTGAGGCAATAATCGTTAAGATCCGGACGTCGTCATCGAGGTTGATTTCCTCGCTGTAGGTACGGTCAATACTCAGGGCGCCAATCACATCCTGTCCCATTTTGATCGGCACACAAACAAAGGAGGTGTTGCCTCGTTTGCCGCGCGTGGTCCGATCCAGGAAGAGAGGTGATTCCGCCGTTTTCGGTATGATCATGGGTTTGCCGTTGAGGATGACTTGCCCTGTTACTCCTTCGCCTAATTCGTAGCGGCCTCGGCTCGCTTGTTGATCCGACAGACCGTAGGCTGCTTCAATCATGATCGCGCCGGACTGTCGATTGAGTAAGGTCAAGGTAGCCAGTTGTATGGCGAGCTTTTCAGCCATGGCTTCCAAGACGGGATTAACAACTTCCCGTAGATTGAGGCTCTGATCGAGCAGGCAGCTGATTTCATATAGCAGACTCAGCTCGGATACCTGACGAGAGGAGGGGGCCGATGAATCGGCCATCTTTGCGGCATTGGTACGGATTTCCTCAGCGGTCATTGTCTAGCTCCTTTTACCCATTCGCGATATGAGTTGGTGATGGGCATTCGGCGGTCTCGCCCAAACGCTTTGGGGGTAATTTTGATGCCGGGGGCTCCTTGGCGTCGTTTGTATTCACTGAGATCGACCAATCGGCTGACGCGTTTGACGGTGTCCGGATCAAATCCCTCGGCAACAATACTGTCGACACCTTGGTCGCGCTCTACATAACGCTCAATAATTGCATCCAGTAAATCATAGGGCGGCAGGGAATCCGAGTCTTTCTGATCCGGTCTCAATTCCGCACTGGGCGGTCGTTCGATGGTGGATACGGGGATGACAGGCGTATCGGATTGCTGGTTTCGCCATCGGCTGAGCTCGTAGACGAGGCTTTTGGGAAGATCCTTGATCAAGGCAAAGCCACCCACCATGTCGCCGTACAGCGTGCAATACCCTGTGGCTAGTTCGCTTTTGTTTCCTGTGGTCAAGACCAGCCAATTAAACTTGTTCGAAATGGCCATCACCATCGTGCCGCGAATGCGTGCTTGCAGATTCTCCTCTGTCACGTCAGGTGGAATCCCTTTCCAGAGCGGGAGCAATTCCGACATGTACGAATCATAAACAGACCGAATCGGGACGTTGAAGAATTCGATGCCAAGATCTTTTGCTAGCTGCTCGGCATCTGTGAGTGTTCCCTCGCTGGTGTATTGCGAGGGCATGGTCACTCCTGCCACGCGCTCTGCCCCGAGCGTGTCGACAGCAATGGTCGCGACCAATGCTGAATCAATGCCTCCGCTCAGGGCAACAACGACTTTCTGGAACCCATTTTTATCCACATAATCTCGTAATCCTGTTTTCAGGGCGGCATACACTTCGGAATGATCATCCAAGAGCGGTGATACCTCCGCACTCAGCGGATGGCACGGATGGCGCGAGGGGGGAGGCGCAGGAAGATGCACTAATCTGCGCAACGAGGGGAGAGATTCCTCGTTGGGTATGATGCCTTTCGGTGTCGGCATTGTGCCGCTCAGCTGGCAAGGTTCAAACTGAGGCGCACGAGCCGTCACTGTGCCGTCGCGATCCATCAGCAGGGATCCTCCGTCAAAGACTAATTCATCTTGTCCGCCGACCAAATTGCAGTAGGCAAGAGAGCAATTGAGAAATGCTGCCGTTTGCCGGAGAATATGTTCCCGCACGGCGCGCTTTCCTCGATGGTAGGGGGATGCGGAGAGGTTGAATAGAATGTCTAGATCAGCATCCTTTAATAACTGGACAGCGTCTTCTTGAAGGAACCACGAGTCTTCGCATATATGAAGCCCTGCGCGCAACGTGCCGATATGCAGAATCATCGGCATGGGCCCCGGAGTGAAGACGCGCTTTTCATCAAAGACTCCATAGTTTGGCAGCATCATCTTGTGATACACGGCCACAATCCGCCCCCCCTGCAAGACTGCGGCGGAATTGTAAACGTTCTGGTCGACCGACTGAGGAACGCCAAGAATGACGATCGCATCTCGAGGCAGATCGGCTGCCAGCTGAGTGAGGTGTGTCCATGCATCTTCCGCAAAATGACGCTTCAGAATCAGGTCTTCCGGCGGATATCCAGCCATCGCCAATTCCGGAAAGACAATAATTGAGGCCCCATTTCGGAAAGCTGCTTTAGCTGCGGAAGCGATCAGCGCACAATTCGCTTCTAGCGCTCCCACCGTTGGATTGATCTGACATAACGATACATGCATTGCCAATGTTACAATCTTGTTAAATTTGGCTGGGGGAGCTACAAAAATATCCGATTAAAGATAGGGCAATACGAATTTGCAGTCAAATGAGAAATTCAATTTTCTGGTTTTTCTTGTTCAGTCGCGGTTGAATTGACTGGGAGTGGACAATGCTCGGGCTTGATACGGGCGATGGATTGTGAAATGCTCGTGACCGGAATTGGACATGTGTGGATACGTTTTGTTTAGTGGTATTGGCTCGTGAGAGCAGGTTCTACAAGGAATTTCAAAAGACTGTTCCGCAGCATGTACGGGAGAGGATGCATTGAAACTGGACAATTGCAGTAGCTGGTTAGAAACATATCGTCAGATGGTATTGTGCCGGCGCTTGGAGGAGCTGATTGCCTCTTTGGCTCAGCGGGGCGAGATTGCCTTTTATGTGCCGTGTACCGGACATGAGGCGGTGGCGGCATTGGCTCGGCATTTGACACCAGAGGATTGGTTGCATGTGCATTATCGAGACCGGGCTCTGCTACTTGCGCGGGGCCTCGATTCAGAAACCTGCCTTCACAATATGTACGGTAACGCGTTCAGCCAGTCGCAAGGGCGCCGCATGGGCCCGTTTTGTTCAGAACCCGATTTACACATTCTCGATATGCCGACGGTGGTGGGAAACAATGCTCCCCAAGCGGCCGGTGTGGCTGCGGCCGTTCGGGACCAGCCGGGCGCTCCGGTGGTCTATTGCGGTATTGGTGACGGGGGCACGCAGCAAGGCGAATTCTATGAGGGGGTCGCGGAAGCCGTTCGCGAATGTTTGCCGGTCTTTTTTGTTGTTCACGATAATCGGTTGGCGTTGTCAACGGTCACGCATGGCCGAACATTTTATTCGCTGCCTGACGGCGATGCAGACCAGTTCTATGGAATGCCGATTTGTCATGCCGACGGCCGGGATCCAGTGGCGATTAGTCACGCGGTCGAACCGCTGATTGCAGCGATGCGTGCAGATCGCGGACCTCGACTCTTGGTCCTGCATATGGAACGACTGGCCAGTCACTCGAATTCCGACGATCAAACGATGTATCGATCGGCAGAGGAGTTGTCACGATTGTTGGCGGATTCTGATCCGCTGACGATCATGCGACAGCATTTATTGGATTCGGGGATTGCAGCGGCGCAATTGGATGAGCTCGAGGCCGCAGTGACTCAAGAGGTTAAAGAGGCTCATCAAGCGGCTCGCTCGGCCCCCGATCCCGAAGAGCAGCCCATGGCCGTGCAGGCTCCCTTGCCAGAAGGGTTGGGGGATCCGGAATTGGAAGTTCCTGAGTTTGGGCCGGATCGTGACTTAACCCTGTTGGAAGCTCTGCGTGGAGTGTTGCGAAAACAGTTGGAGGCGGATCCACGCGTCAGCTTATATGGTCAGGACATTGCCGATCCCAAAGGAGATGTTTTTGGTTTAACCCGCGGCTTGGCGCAGGATTTTGGAGACCGGGTGGGCAATGCCCCGTTGGCAGAAGCCACGATTGTGGGAAAATGTATCGGCCGCGCTCTTGCCGGAGAGAGACCCGTGGGGATGTTCCAGTTTGCGGACTTTCTGTTTCCGGGGTTTAATCAGCTCTATACCGAATTGGCTATGATGCATTGGCGTTCGGCGGGACGCTGGCCTCTGCCGGTCGTTTTGCTGGCGATCAGCGGTGGGTATCGCCCCGGTCTAGGACCCTATCATGCCCAGTCGCCGACAGCGTTTATGGCGCACTGTGCAGGCTTGGATGTCTATTGTCCCTCGAATGCCGTAGATGCAGCAGGGCTGCTGAATGCCGCATTTGCTTCTGGCCGTCCGGGCATTATGTTCTATCCGAAAAGCTTGATTAATGATCGTCGCCGGATGGCTGGTGCAGAAGCCCTTGATTACGTTGCCGCGATTGGCAGCGGCCGTCGATGCCGTCCGGGGGGCGATCTGACATTGGTTTCCTGGGGCAGCACAATCCCTCTTTGTGAGGCTGCCGCCGACCAATTTGCCGATCAACTTGGAGTCCATATTGATCTCATTGATCTCCGTACCGTGTATCCGTGGGATCGTGAGATGGTGCTGGAATCGTCCAAGCGCACCGGCCGCTTACTAATTGTGCACGAAGATAATCGCACCTGTGGAGTCGGCGCTGAAATTGCCGCGACCGTGGCAGAGGAACTTGGGCCAGACATTGAAATCGCCCGCAACACGCAAGATGATGTCTTCATTCCTTTTAATTACCGCGCTCAATTAGCGGCGTTGCCATCCGTCGATTCGATCATTGAATATGCCGCTCGCCTGTTAAAAGTGGATGTCACATGGGAAGACGTTGCCAGCTCCGCCGGCGGGGCGGTGATCATCAATGCAATTGGATCTAGTCCTTCAGATGAAACGGTTCATGTTGTGGAGTTGCTGGTTCAACCCGGTTCGTCGGTCAGTGCGGGGCAATTGATTGCTTCCGTCGAGGCCGACAAGGCATCGATGGAAATCTCGGCGCCGGTGGACGGAGTTCTGCAGGAATGGCTATTGTCTGAGGGAGATCGAGTCCCCGTGGGCACGCCGCTGGCTCGTTTGCAGGCTGAAGGCGAGGCCAATCTGCGGTCGGCATCTGACCGACAAATGCGCCGGGCGGTGTTGGAACGGCGACGTTCCATAGAGCCTTCACAAGCCGAGTCTGTGCCGCGCCCCGTGACCGTCGAGGGCCAGGGTGCCGCTGCCGAAATTGTCTTGTCGTCGGTCTGCCATGCCCTCGGATCCCGCCGCGTTGAAAATGAAGAATTGCTGGTTCATTGGCCGCAATGGGATTCGGAAGATATTGTACAGAGGACTGGTATCCGAGCCCGCCACTGGATCGGTCCGGGAGAGTCGGCTCTCAGCCTGGCTGTCGATGCGTGTGGCAAACTGTTTGAACAAGAAAATCTGACCATCCGAGATTTTGACGTGCTCATCTGCAGCACGGGTACACCTCCATCCACAACGCCCTCTCTCGCATGCCGTATTCTGAAAGAGCTGACTCCTCCCGGTGAGGAAATCATGATGCAAGCGCATGACATCAATGCCGCCTGCTCAGGCTATCTTTATGCGCTTCAACAGGCCCATGATTTGTTGCTGGCCAATCCGAATCAGCGCATCCTGGTAGTGACATCGGAAACGTTGTCTCCCATTGTGAAGCTGGATGATCCCGAAACGGCATTTTTATTTGGTGACGCAGCCACAGCGTCTTTGCTGTCGTGTGAGGATCGGGGCGGTAATATTAATGCCCGAGTGCATCGCCCGGTCTTGTCGGCACTGGGCAGTGAAGAGGATGTGTTATATGTGCCTTCCCTCACGAGCCGAGATTGTGTCCGTATGGATGGCCGTCAGGTATTTCGAATTGCGGTTCGAAAAATGATCGATATGCTGGATCAGGTGTGTGTACAAGAGCAGATGTCTTTGGATGAGCTTGACATGATTGTCCCGCATCAGGCCAATGAGCGAATCATTGAGGCGATCCGCAAAGCGATCAAATTCCCGACCGAGAAAGTCTTCTACTATATTCGGGATGTTGGGAATACCTCCTCCAACACCATCCCGCTGAGTTTGGAAGCCTTGTTGCAGAATCGTCACTCGGGTGACAAGGTGGGGCTAACTGCTTTTGGCGGCGGATTTACATTTGGCGCCGGGTTGCTTGTGATTCGATAAAAAAGCCCTCCCGCTGCAGCTGCAGACGAGAGGGCAAATCGAAGACAAACAAGAAAAAAGTTTACAGCGCTTCTAGCAATTCAACGTCGGCTGTTTCCCTCAGATTTTGAATGTAATCCCGAACAGCGTCATCCCGTTTTTCGCGCTCCAAATGACTCGCAATCTGCGGCCGGCTCTCGTCCAACGCTTGCACGCCCGCTTCGTGGCGCTCCGTTACAAGCACAATGTGGAAGCCAAATTGAGTTTCAACGATATCGCCAATCTCCCCGATTTCTTGCGAAAAGGCGGCTTCTGCGAAGGGGGGGACCATTTGTTCGCGAGGGAATCGTCCCAACGAGCCACCTTCAACACGGCTCGGACAATCGGAATGCAATTCAGCAAAAGACGCAAAGTCAGCACCTTGGAGAAGTTCTTCGCGGATCTCCTCAATGCGTTGCCGCGCCATCTCGACTTCAGCCTCATCCATGTCTTGAGTGTTCAACAGGATGTGACTGGCTTCGACTGTCTCCGGAAGAGTGAAAAATGCGTCCAGATTTTCCTCATAGAAGGCGACAATATCTTCTTCGCTGGGCTCAATCAGTGCGGCCACTTTTTGCTCAAGCAGACGGTTGACCGCCAACTCTTGACTGAGGTTACTGCGTAGGTCCGACATGGTCATCCCCACTTGCGCGAGCTGATCTTCAAGACTGCTTCCTGGAGGCAACTGTTGACGGAACATCCCAATAACTTCGTCAATCTCCTCGTCATCCACTTCAATCATGTCTGCGGCGACCTGTCCGAGGAGCAGTCGGCGGACGATCAGGTTTTCTTTGGCGCCTTCCACAATTTCCTCTCTCATAGCAGCCATTTGCTCCGGGGGAACCTGGCCGCGCATACGACCCATTAACATATCCACTTCCTGCATGACTTCGCCGCGAGTGATATCCTCGCCTTCCACACGAAGGACGACTTCATTCGGATCCCGCTGGGTGGGTGGCTGTCTGGGTGTGTCTGCGGGGGCCGTAAATACGTCCGCATTAGCACTTAAATCCACGTCATCAAAAGCCGCCACATCCCCGTTGTTTCCTCCACAACCCCAGCTGAGGGTGAGTAGGAGTGTGCCGATAAGCATGCGACTGCTGACTTCTACAATTTTCTTCATAATCTCAATCCTTCGCTCCTTGTAGCTAATTCAAAAAGGGCAACTTTTACATGATCACCCATAAACATGTGTTACTATGCAGGAATCCAACATAGAGTCAAATATTGACTGCTCGGATTCGCCTGATGTTCAGATTCCCAAAAAATTGATATTTACTCTTGATATTGCCAGATCAGGGAATACACTATGTTTAGTTGGCAAGAGTGTACACAAGAACGAGGAGAACGAAATGCGTAAGTTTTTTGCAATGTTGTTGGTAGGACTGTTCGTAGGCGGAATCGCTGTTGAGGCGTACTCTCAAGGTTGCTGCGCCGGTGGTGGCAGCAAGACCGAGACGGAAGAGAGCAAAGACGATTCGGCCGGATGCGGTAGCTGAGCCAAAGATGGATCAAATCAAAGGCCACCCTTCTGGGGTGGCCTTTTTTTTAACAGCAGGTGATAGGCTAAGTTTTGCCACCTTTTTGTTGCGCTCTTGGTATCAAATGGATAGTCTGCGGCTATTCAAAGCTAATGGACGGAGGGTTTCTTGTGCAGTAAACAGTAGGTTGGCCCGCCATTAGCATGCGACGGATTGCAGAGGAAGAGTCTATGGCTGAAGCGAAAGAAGAGTTAGTGCAGTTGGATGGAGTCGTGACCAAAGTCATGCCTGCCACCATGTATAAGGTTAAGCTTGCGAATGGGCACGAGATCTTAGCTCATATTTCCGGGAAAATGCGGAAGCATTTTATCCGAATCACGAATGGGGATCGAGTTACGGTAGAAATGTCGCCCTATGATTTGACGAAGGGACGAATTACCTATCGTCACCGCAATTGATGCATTCGCATCAGTTTATAAGTCTGTCTTCCTGACTCCCTCAATGCCAAGAGTAAGTCTCACTTGGTCGTTTTCGCCTTCAAGGGCCTCGATATGAATCCGGATCATTCGCCAAGGGGGGCGATTGTTTTCAAGCAGGGTAAGTAGGGCTCCAATGATCTCTCGGGGGACCGAGCCGATCAGGATTTGGTACGTGTCAACATTCCATCCCTGCCAAGCCACTTCCGATTGCTTCAGATTTACTTCGATACGTAGTCCAGGAAACGCATTCCGAAGCATTGCCCGGATATCCTGAACAGGCATTTCTTCTGCAGACTCAAGTGCCTCGGCCATCGCCTGCCACTTCAGCAGACGCTCCTGCATTTCCTGTAGCTCTTGGATGTCCTCCTGCCGTTGTTGATAAACGCGTCCCAGTGTTGTGGCTCTGATTGCGGTTTGGACACTCCAGCCGATGCAAATGGCGAGAAGAACCAGTGATCCAATGAGTAGGAGTCGTATAGATTTCACGGTGCGCGTTCTCCCGTTAGGCGGATGTCGAAGCGATCCGTTTCTTGTCCCGACTGCAGTTGTCGATTTACGATCCAGCCTGACTCCTCGAGCTGGTTGACAAGAGTTTGGGCGGCGGCGCGATGGGGCAGGGTGCCATGCAGACGAATGGAGTGCTCATCCACGTACAGCGAGTCCAGCGTCCAGTCATTGGCCTCAGTCCATGCGAGGAGTTGATCCAACTCATCCACCAGAGGACGATCATAGAGCGCAGCGATGGGCCGAATGGCATGGTCAGCGTCGGTCATCGTACGTCGGGCAAGGGTGACTTCTTGGCGTCTTGGCAGACGGGTTGTCCCGGTGATTGTTTGCGCCCGCTCGGCAATATCGGCATTCGCACGGTCGATCTTGTTATCAATCATCCGGTTGACGGCTACGTTCAGCACGGCCACGCATAGAGCTGCGATACCGGCAACGACAGCAATCCGAGTCAGGCTGCGGCGGTGAAGGCGATGCACCAACGGATGGGTGTCCGCACCTGTTCGGAAGTTAATGCTATTCGATTCTGGTGCAACCAAATGAGCGGCGAGGGCTGCTGCCAAAAAGTGGCTGGGACCGTCATGCTGAGTGTGGCTGGCATCAATTTCCGATAAGTCCTTTTGCAAGTTGGCCAGAGAATCCGCGTGAACCACTCCAGGACCAACCCAATAAATGACAGGTCGTTGATCTCGAGCGTATTTGACCCACGTCCGCAAGAACCTCAAACTGCGATCCCGCCAGTTCTGTAGCCCGGTTGCGGAGGCATCGGGCGTGAGCGTTTGGTGAGCCGTGTGATAGGTCGCTTGGGTCGATTGAGCGCCAAGAAACTGATTGCCCTTGCCTGCGACCCAAACGGTACGATCTGTGCCGAGATAAACGACAAACTGGAGGCCATCAGATTCTGGATGTTGACGACGGTGGTGCCGCCAGAGCGCGATACCTTCATGATCCAACACATGCGGATCCAGCTTGTTCGCCTGCAGTTCCTCTAAGCGCTTATTTATCCCAGCGAGAGGCGCAGCGAGAGCCAGAGCTCGCACTTGATTGTCATCGATGTGAGCATCCATGAATCCATACGCGCATGATTCTAGAGGGAGTGGGAGTTCGATATCCAAGAGAGCTGGAAAGACTCGCTTGGCTTTGGCGAGAGCGGGGTAAGGAGCGGTTAACCAGCGCGAGCTGCTGCTGGCGACGGGCAGCGCGGCTGCGAGATAGGTGTGCCCCATGGCCAGCTCCGCTTGAACACCGCGTAAGGTGTCGCGTAGCGGTTGTGTCAGATCGGATGCGACTACATCCAGAAGTGTTTCATAGGTCAGTCCTTTTCGAGTCGTTCGAGCTCGAACAATCGCCGCATGCCCAGCAGATAGGTCGACGCCTATGCCAGCGCGCAAGTGGGGGAGATCATGGAAGATGTCCGAATTCAATTCATTACCCATTGCAGAATATGAACCCGCCCCTGATCGTCGCGTTCAGCAATCACGCGGGCATGTCCATGGTGACGATTGATCGCGGCCATCATCTCGAGCACAAAATACGTACTCCGTACATCTAGGAACGGCCGCAGAAATGGCAAGGCCCCTTCCTGGAGATAGGGTTGTAATGCATCGATCGAGCGAATGGGGCGATCGATTCGAGTCAGTTGAATAAATCGAGCAACCCGTTCATGGTCTGGCCCTGCAATGGCTGCTAACAATTCGGGAGCGGCCGTGTTGATATTGATTGGAATCGGTTGCTCACGAGGTGTCGGTATAAGGGTCATGAGGGTATTGATATCTGCCTCAAAGGCTCGGCCGAGTCGGTACACGGTGGGGGGCTGGAAGTAGTCGGGGGTAAATCCCTCGATCCATAACAGTTCGCTCCAGCTATGCAGCCACGTGTTGGCAACTTCGTAGCCGGGATTCTTCTCCAGATAAAAGGCGCTTTCGCGAATGCCTTCATCATCTGGATCGATCCAATCTCGAATCGCGACCAATCTTTCCAAGGGAGTGAAGTCCCCCGCCTGTGTCATGGCCTCGACAAGCATAGTCTCTGATTGGTTTGCACCTGCAAACTCATCTGGCAGATAAAGATTGTTGATGTCGATGTAGCGGTTTAGGTCACGAATACGGCTCAGGGTCACAATACCATCGGCGCGCTCCACCTCGCGATGGGAGAGCCATTCCTTCTCGAGGTGATCGACATCTAGTTCGACATCGTCCGCAAGCTCCTGCAGGCGGGCAAATCCCTCATCCAGTAGCGCCAAGCGAAGTTGAGTTCTCTCTAGATGGCGGAGATCTGCCTGACGTGCAGCAAACGCCGCCTGCTGCAGATACAGCGCCAGCGCACTGATCACTCCCAGCAAGACGAGAGTGAGCAGCAGAATCATTCCAGATTTGCGACTGCTCGCATGCCGCGAAGTCGTCGCGCGATTGCGAAGCTTTCGCCGGGTATCTCGACCCAGCAGATAGCGCATCAGAAATAAGAATAGGCCGATTCCGGCATAAGCAAAACACATCTGCCAACTGCGAGCCGTCGGAAATAGCGCATCCCGCCACAGGCTCATGATCAGAAAGAAGATGGCAAACAGCAAACTGAGCGCCCCGAGAACTGTGGCCATAATCCGGGCACGATTTGCCATTCGCCGACGAACCGAGCGCCGATGCTGAGGAGTCGAATGTCGAATGCGGTTGGATTCACTTTTCGGTTTCATGGCTGCTCACACTAGCATAGCCAGCGTACAAGCAAAAGAGTGAATCTGAAGAAGGAAGCGGGGGGGCAGTGGCATTTGTTATAGTTCATCTATACGTTGCGTCCGATCCTGAATTGGCCTTGGCGCAAAAGGGTTTAGCCTTGAGGCCTGTGGGTATTACTGCAATGATTAACAACAGGGATGATAATCGCTCACGAGTCAGCGCATATGCTTCCTCTGACTTGCAGCCTGATTCTGTCCGAGTCTAATGAATGAGGGGCGCTTACATAGTAAGGACGATAGATATGCGGAAGAACGAACATAGCGCTCTGAGGTTTAGGTCGGATGCCAGATGTCTATCCCGCTTCGTTTTGTTCACATTGGTTTGTTTCGGTGCCGTTCCGGAGCTCTTGCTCGCCACAAACCCAGTCTCGAATCGGGGGGCCGTTCATCGAACAGTGAGTCCACATACGGATCATGTGGTTGAGCCTGAGGCTCACCCAGAGATCCTTTTGGTCGGACATCGTAAAGGGGTGACCCGCTCCGTTCGCTCTGCTGCTCATGCTGCGGCGGGCACACAGCTTGTTCGGACTTTTGATCGAATCCCTGTGGATGTGGTGCGGATATCCACCGGCCAGCGACGTCGCGATGTGATGGAGTCCTATCGTCGCCAAAGAGGGGTCGCTTATGTCGAACCCAATTTCCGGTTACACAAGACAGTGATTCCTGACGATCCGGATTTTGCAGAGCTTTGGGGCCTGCATAATACGGGCCAAACGGGGGGTACGCCCGGTGCCGATATTCGTATCACCAACGTGTGGGCAAACGGTACGACCGGAAGCAGCACTATTATTGTGGCCGTCATTGATACAGGCATTGACTACAATCACGTCGATTTGGCTGCCAACATGTGGATCAATCCCACCCCTTCATTTGGCGATGTATATGGCGCCCGCTGGACCACCGGCGACGGCACCATCACCAGCGGTGATCCGATGGATGGGGATGGACATGGGACTCATGTGGCAGGCACCATAGGCGCTGTCGGCGACAACGGTGTCGGGGTGGCCGGCGTGAACTGGTCGGTACGTCTCATGGCATTAAAGTTTCTCGACGACTCGGGATCTGGGTGGACGGCCGACGCGATTGCCGCGATTGAATACGCGATTGAACACGGAGCGCATCTGTCTAACAATTCCTGGGGCGGGGGCGGATTTTCTCAGTCCTTAAAGGATATGATTGATGCTGCTGGCGAGGCCAATCAATTATTTGTGGCTGCAGCGGGGAATTCCGGTAGTGACAACGATTTGTTCCCTTCCTATCCAGCCAGTTATGATTGTGCCAATATCATTGCAGTTGCCGCCAGTAATCATGACGACCGACGATCCGGATTCAGTAGCTTTGGACGAACCAGCGTGCATCTGTCCGCTCCGGGATCATCGATCTACAGCACCGTGCCCGGTGATGGTTATGAGGCCTATGATGGAACTTCAATGGCCGCCCCTCATGTGGCCGGTGTGGCTGCGCTGGCATTATCTTTGCAGCCGACGGCGGCTTATCAGGAAGTGAAGCAATCCATTTTGGATGGTGCGAGGCGCCTCTCCGCGTGGAACGGATTAACAATCACATCGGGCCGTTTGGATGCGGAATCTACGATTCGCTTGGCCGGGCTACCTAGCTGGGTGGAGCCCGTAGACGCGTTTGTGGCGACAAGTGCAATGGACGAATTGACAGTATCCTTGGACTGGACCCTTCCCGCCGACGCACGCTTTGACCGCGTGATCGTGCGTCGGGATGACGGGGGTGCCCTCAATGAATGGACCGAAGGCGACGCAGTCTATGAAGGAGTGAACGAGGATTTTGAGGATGGACCTTTTGAAATAGGCGATCGATTCACCTACGCGATCTGGGCGGTGTACGTAGAGGGCGAGGAAACCTATGTTTCCGCGCCGCGCTATTCAGACGTTCGTGTGGGTGGATTGCCAGATGATTATTTTACAGAGTGGTTTGCCGATACCGAACATGATCTGGCATTCAAAACCGTTACATTGATCCCGTCTGAAGACAGGAACGGATACGATGCCTTTACGGACTGGGCGGATACGTTCCCCACTAATCCAGACGGGGGAACCGTTTTGCCGTTGGGGGGCGATGAATATGAGCGGGTGAGTCTACAGGATGATCAGACGGTGACCCTGTATGGCGTGTCGTATGACTCGTTCTTTGTCGGGACACACGGATACATCACATTTGAGCGGGGAGATGCGACGTATGTGCCCTCCTTGGGAGGACACTTCTCTCTGCCGCGGATTTCGGTTTTCTTCAATGACTTCTTTGATTTGGATGATCAGGGTACGATTTCGTGGCTCCAATTAGATGATCGTGTCGCCGTCACCTATGAGAATGTGCCCGAATTCGTCACGACCAATAGCAATAATTTCCAAGCGGAACTCTTTTATGATGGGCGCATCCGGCTGACATGGTTGGGCATGGATGCGCGAAATGGGCTGGTTGGCCTCTCGGAGGGCTTTGGCATTCCTGAAAACTTTGAGGAAAGTGCCCTCAGTCAATATCCGTCCATTGACCATCTGCGAATGATGCCGACAGCCGGGTTGAATGCGTCCGGCTATATCGGCGGGCCCTTCTCTCCGGAACAAATCACGTACGGCGTTACCAATGTGGGATCAGCTGCTTTGACATGGTCCGTCGGGGATGTCCCGGATTGGATCGAGGTTCAGCCCGCTAGCGGCATGCTTGTTCCCGAAGAAGCCACCATCATTACGATTAGCTTGGCGGATGGTGTCGAATGGCTCGATTATGGATTCTATGAAGATGTTGTCATCTTCAGCAATGAAGTGTCTGGAATGACTCAGCGTCGGCCTGTGACGCTGTCTGTTCTCCGTGAAGGCATGACCACCCTGTATTACGCCGATCGATTTAACGGGCCGAATTTCGTCCTGCCCGCGCTTCGCAGAGGCGGGTATGCAATCACCAGAGCGACATCGTGGTCCAACTTTAATGACTTGCTCGATTCCAATACCTATTCGATGGTCGTCATGCTGAATCAATCAGATTCCATGAGTGCCAGCGCATCCATTCTTGAGGAACATGTGGAGTCGGGCGGACGTGTGATTTTGTCAGATTGGACGCGGTCCTCTGGTTTTGCCAGCCTGCTGGAGGCGACTTATACGGGCTCTCGCAATGAGACTCCGGTTACAATTAGTCATACCCATTTGGCCGTCGATGTCACCAATCCCATGCCCTTGGAGAATCCGGGGTGGGGGACATGGTCGTTTGGGCTCTCACCGAGGTTTGACGGAAAAAGTTTGGGGACATTCCCCAGCGACGAATCGGCGATTATTTGGGGACACAACGGTCGTACAGCTCTGCTCGGATTTCTTGCGGATACCCTATCCGATGACGATGGTCCCATCTTTTTCGATAACCTGCTGTCTTTGGTCGAAATGGGGGGCGATCCGCTGAGTGTGACACCTCGAGTCGGCTGGAGTGCGACAGGCTTTGAGTTAGGACCTTTTGCTCCCACGTCACAGGTGTACACCATCGACAATATCGGGACAGGCACATTGCATTGGGGATCGGCTGTATCCGCTGATTGGCTTGCTGTTGACGGGGCGAGTGGTTCTCTGGAGGCCGATGACTCTGTGGAGCTGACAATCTCGCTGACATTAGCTGCGGATCAGTTAGAGCCGGGCTCATACAGCGATACCCTGATCATTTCCAATCAGGTGACCGGCAGGCTTCTTGAGCGTTCCGTTTCGCTGCACGTGGTCCCGTTGCCTGGAGAAATCCATGTCTATGATTCTGTGGTGCCTACCAACGATTTACATATTCCGTTTGGTCACTGGATTGTGGGGCAGGAACACAGTGAGCAGATCACGGTGCACAATGCCGATCCGACGTATGGATTAATCATTCAGGGCGTATCTGTATTGGCAGCCATTTCTGAGCCAGATAACGAAGTCTCCTCTACGTCTCGCCCCACAGCCAAAGCGCTGAATCGACCCGGTACACTGGATCCCGATCGACATTCATGGGTCCCGGATAGTCTGCTCGTCGGTTTCCAAAACATGAAAGATCTGCAAAAACGAGATGATGTTCATGCGGCGGTCGGCGCACAACGAGTCCATCGCTATTCTCGAATTGCCGTCGATGTGGTTTCCCTGCCGGCGAATAGTGACTTAAAAAGCATGATTGAAATATATCAAGACCAGCCGGGCGTTGCCTACGCCGAACCCAATTACATTCAGCGAGCCGTGCGGACCCCCAACGATCCGCTTTTCGATGAGTTATGGGGATTGGAAAATGTCGGGCAGACGGGTGGAACACCCGGCGCCGATATCCGCGCACCGGCTGCGTGGAGCATTACGACGGGCAGCTCCAATGTGATTGTCGCCATCATCGATACCGGCATTGATTACAATCACGTAGATTTAGCCCCGAACATGTGGATCAATCCAGCTCCCACGTTCGACGATATGTATGGTGCCCGCTGGACAAATGGGGACGGCACTGTGACCAGCGGAGATCCAATGGACGGGGATGGGCATGGCACACATTGCGCAGGAACAGTAGGTGCCGTCGGCGATAATGGAGTCGGCGTGGTTGGGGTGAATTGGAATGTCCGCCTGATGGCGCTGAAGTTCCTTACAGATCAAGGCTGGGGCGCAACAGCAGATGCCATTTCTGCCATCGAGTATGCCATTGAACATGGGGCTCATCTCTCGAACAATTCGTGGGGGGGCGG
>SLBD01000223.1 GCA_007126515.1 Kiritimatiellia bacterium | reverse complement strand
TGATCATGAGCGTCGCCGTAATGCCGTTTGGCGTCATGGCTGCCATCTATTTGCGTGAGTATGCGCGGCAAGGTCCGCTCGTACGCTCCGTGCGCATTGCCATCAACAATCTTGCCGGTGTGCCGTCTATCGTGTTCGGAATTTTCGGCCTAGGCTTCTTCGTCTATTTTGTGGGCGGTAGCATCGACAACCTCTTCTTTTCGCGAGCCTTGCCGACGCCCACGTTTGGTACAGGCGGTATTCTCTGGGCGTCCCTGACGCTGGCGTTGATGACCGTGCCAGTGGTCATTGTCGCCACCGAGGAGGCCTTGGCCGCCGTATCGCGTGGTGTCCGGGAAGGATCGCTGGCGTGCGGTGCGTCGAAATGGCAGACCATTCAGCACTTGGTGCTGCCCGCATCCGCGCCGGGCATTTTGACCGGATTGGTCTTGGCCATGGCGCGAGGCGCAGGTGAGGTCGCACCACTCATGTTAGTCGGCGTTGTCGCCTTGGCACCGAACTTGCCGGTTGACGGACTGTTTCCTTTCATTCACTTGGAACGCAAATTTATGCACCTTGGATTCCACATCTATGACCTTGGTTTCCAATCACCCGATTCCGATGCCGCCCAGCCGATGGTGTTCGCAACCACCTTGGTATTGATCCTCCTGGTTGTCGTGCTCAATCTGCTGGCGATTATCGTCCGTAACCATTTGAAGAAAAAATATGCGGCCGGCACATTTTGAGATCATGACAGGTAATTTGTCTATGTGGAGGGCGGCTCGACCCTCCAAACAGGAGACAACGCATGGTCAGCTTTTGGAGGGCGGCTTGGCCCGACGTAGCCTTGGCGAAGTCGGCAGCTCTGCGACGCCGTCACTCCAAAGGGGGGAGACAGATAAGGAATTAAAATGAATATGATTGAATCAATGGCAAATGAAAAAGGTACTGTGGCACAGGAAACCGCTGCCAGCACAAACGCGGACCATATCCGAGTCCAGGATTACAATTTCTACTACGGCGCGTCGCAGGCATTGTTTGATATCAACCTCGACTTTGCCGAGCGCAAGGTGACCGCCCTCATTGGCCCCTCCGGTTGCGGCAAATCCACCTTGTTACGGAACATCAACCGCATGAACGATCTGATTGATGGCATTCGGCACGAAGGCGACATCACCATTGCGGGCCAAAGCATCTACGATCCATTACTCGAGGTGATCTCGCTGCGTAAACGGATTGGCATGGTGTTCCAAAAGTCGAATCCATTTCCGAAGACCATCTACGAGAACATTGTCTACAGCCTACGCGTCGCCGGGCGGAATAAAAAGTCGGAGCTGGATGAGACCGTCGAGACTTCGTTGAAGGCTGCCGCCCTGTGGAATGAGGTCAAGGACCGGCTGAATGAAAGCGCCTTCAGTTTATCGGGTGGCCAAATGCAGCGGTTATGCATTGCCCGTGCCATCGCCAATCGTCCAGAGATTCTACTGATGGACGAGCCGTGTTCGGCGCTCGATCCCATTGCTACGGGCAAGATTGAGGATTTGATCGAGGAGCTGAAGAAGGAGTATACGATCATTATTGTCACGCATAACATGCAGCAGGCGGCCCGGGTGTCGGATCGCACGGCCTTCTTGTATATGGGAAAGCTCATTGAATATGCGGACACAGAAACGATTTTTATGAAACCGCGTGAGGCACAGACCGAAGCCTATGTGTCAGGACAGTTTGGTTGAGAACGAAAAGAATAGGGGCATGAGATGACGATTCATTTTCGCAACGAAGTTCATTCATTAAAGCAAAAGATTGTGGAGTTGAGCGGGCAGGTCGAGGATCAGTTGCATCGTGCGGTTGAATCCATTCGCTGCCGCGACGCCAAACTTGCGAGCTCCGTGTTGGATAGTGATCATTCCATTGATCTTGCCGAAGTTCGTTTAGAGGAAGAATGTCTCAAGATTCTGGCTCTGCATCAACCGGTTGCCCATGACCTCCGATTTATTGTTGCCGTTCTGAAGATCAATAATGATCTGGAACGCATTGGCGATTTGGCGGTGAACATCGCCGAACGAGCCATATTTCTAGCTAGCGATACGATGCCGGGAACGGAATACGATTTTTCCAGCATGGCGAACAAGACCTCGGCGATGGTGCGGGAAAGCCTCGACGCGCTATTGCGGGAGGACGTGCAGCTGGCGGCACATGTGCGCGAATCCGACAACGAAGTCGACGAAGATCATCGCAACATGTACGAGCAAATCAAGAAAAGCATTCGCCAGGCCCCTCAGCATTTGGATGCACTGATTCATTTGCTGTCCATCTCTCGGAACTTGGAACGGATTGCCGATCACGCCACCAACATCGCCGAAGATGTCATCTACCTCTACAAAGGCGAAATCGTTCGGCATCGATTTGATAGCGATGGCGGAACAGTGCCCCATTCCTAATCGCGTTCCACCGTGACCCTGTCGATCGCGCCCCGCGACCTAGTGTGCTGGGCGCACCGAGAGGATGAGCAACATATTGATCACGCCCCACGACCTTGTGTCGTGGGAGTGGGACGTTTTGTGTTGGTTGGGTGATGAAAGAGGGAGCCCGTTCTGAGCAAGATAAGGACCCCATTCCATACTTGCTCCAAACGAGCTCATCCCTCGCTCGTGATATGCGGACCCACGACACAAGGTCGTGGGTCCGCCGAGAGGGCAGCCCTAAAACGCATATCGCGCTCCGATTTCATAGCTGCGCTCGGGGCCGACATAGATGCCCTGTCGCAGCCCGGCGATATAGCGCTCATCTGTGAGGTTTTTGACCGCGCCAAAGACACTGAGGTCTGGTGTAACGGCATACCGACCGGTCAGGTCAATCGTGTAATAGCTCGGGATCCGTCCTCCCCAAGTGCCCGTGCTTTCCGTCGTGAAATCGCGGCGATTCATGCCATCTCCAAATACTTCACCGACAAAGTTCACGAGCAGGACCGTTTCCAATTTTCCGATCTCGTAGCCGAGCGCCAGATTCGCCATCCATTCCGGTGAATAAGGTAGACGGTTCCCCTTCAGTGCATCCCCCGGACGATCCTCGCCGTATTCCGCTGTTGGAATCCAGGTGACATTGCCGTCGGCACGAAAACCATTTCCGAAATCATACCCAATCGCCGCTTCCACACCCTGAATCAACGCACTGCCTTCATTGGGATTGCGAATCCCGGATACGCCGGGATCCACTTGATTCGAAAAATCCATTTGGAACGCTGTTAACTCATAGCTGATGTGGTCACTCGACCCCCGAATTCCCACATCGATGTTGATCGACGTTTCCGCATCGGTGGGTGGCATTTCCGCGCCAATTACACTTCCCACCAGCGGTGGCGCGAAGGCCCGATATACACTACCAAAGATCTGGACCTGGGGAGAAAAGCGATATGTTGCACCGAGACCGGGCATCACTTCTGTATTGGTGAATCGATCGGCTGCCGAGCCTCGCCGACGGTCCTCCCGTTTTTGTTCATACGTCTCCACGCGCAAGCCGGCCGTGACCGAAAACTCCTCTGTGAAATCGAATCGGTTCTGCGCGAAAAAGGCATAACTTTCAGCAGAATCAATCCGGTTTCGCAGCAATGGCTGATTCGCTTGACGAGGTGTGGCGCGATCCGCCCGAATGGTCTGATCCACCATTTCCTCCCACATGACGCGCACGCCCATCTCCGATTCATTGCCAATCCCAAAGGTCCAATGCTGCATCGTCAAACGCGAATCAATCCCGAAACGTTCGAATTCGCGGTTATTACCCTGCACTTCATCGCGATAGTTCCAGACGCGGAAACCATCGGCGTTGATCGTCGTCGGATTCGCCTCATCCAATTGAAACCGCCAATAATCGCGGTTCATATCACTCCAGTAGGCCAAGGTTTGCAGATGTGCATCAGGATGGATTTGCCATTCATGGTTGATGTCAAACGCCATCCGCTCTGTCAGAAAATAGTCATCCGGGGCTGGGTTGAATCTTTGACCGGCCCGGTAGGCATCAGGGAACAATCCGCGGTAAGAAATGTTGGCATCATTTTCATAGTAGAGGAACTTCACGCCCACATAATGATTGTCACCTAAAGACACGCCGCCCTTCACCATCAGATCCGTCATTTCAAAGCCTTTGTCCATAAAGCCGTCGCTGCGGGCGTGGGTGATGATGGCGCCAATGCGAGCGCTGCGGTCTGCTGTGCTCGCCCCCACGTCGATGGTCGCTTCGCGCGTGTTCCACGAGCCCACTCGCCCGCTGATGGATACGCCATCCGCGGGAGTCCTGCTGAGATAATTGATTACACCGCCAATGGTATTGGGGCCATACCGCAAAGATGCAGCACCTTTGAGGAGTTCGACCCCTTTCATCCGCTGGATGCGGGGATTGTAATAGCGAGAATTTCCAACAAAGATGCCGGGCTGAATTGGCACGCCATCTTCCAGAACAAGCGTCTTGTAATCGCCGGCCGGAAGTCCACGGACACCGACATTCACAACCACCGCGCTTTCTTCTTCTCCTTTAATGAAGACACCCGGCACGCGTCGCAAGACATCTTCCGTGGATCGTGGTTGAACTTGTTCAATCAAGCCTTCCGTCACAATGCCAATGGATCCCGGAATTAGACTGACATCTTGCTGTTGTCCCAGCACAGTGATCGCATCCAACCTCAAGACGCGGCCATCCGGCTCTTCCGCATGAACGGAAGTGTATACACCCACAACGACTGCCAATATAATCAATAGAAACTGCTTCCTCATCTGTCTTTATACTCCTGTTGTAATTTTACCTCTCGCAATAAACGATACGCGGGCGATATTGTGCCAGATGATTTATATGTCAATCAAAAAGGATGTAAATATATACACCGGATGGCAGTGGTGACAAAATCCAATCATGATGTTGATTTCCAAACGAGGAAGCAGGCCTCACGAGCCTTGTGCGGCGGGAGAGCCCACATCGGGTGAAGACATTTGCAAGGACAGGAATGTCCTTGCTCCGGGTTTTTGATATTTTGCGCTCATATTGAGGTCCCACACTTCGGGAAGTATGATCCCTTGCCGCTTTCATCCAGTCTTCCGGATCACTGAATATCCGCCAATCGTCTGACTTGTTG
>SLBD01000192.1 GCA_007126515.1 Kiritimatiellia bacterium | reverse complement strand
TGGATCAACGTTTCATGGACATCCGGTGCCATTCGATTGGCATCCCCGCAGACGTAAATCATCGCTCCTTCCGCAATCCATCGATATAACTCGGCTGCCTGCTCTTGCATCCGGTGCTGCACATACACCTTGTGATCCTGATCACGAGAAAAAGCCACATCCAACCGCGTTAACAAGCCGTCTTTATGATATTTCAACAGCTCAGTTTGGTACAGGAAGTCGGTTGTAAAATGCTGGTCGCCAAAGAAGAGCCAATTCGGTCCAGTTGCATCTGCCTCCTCGCGCTCTTCCAAAAAGGCGCGGAAGGGAGCCACGCCGGTGCCGGGACCGACCATGATGACTGGCGTCTGCGGATCGGCGGGCAGTTTGAAGTTGCGGTTTTCATGAATGTAGACCGGTATCTGCGCATCGGGCTCCAGATCATTTAGATACGTCGAGCAAACCCCGTAGCGTTCGCGGTCGTGCGCCGTATAGGTCACCACACCCACCGTAATGTGTGCTTCCTCAGGATGTGCTTCCAAACTACTTGCCAGGCTGTACAAGCGCGGCGGCAATTTGCGTAACACCGGAATCAAATCTTGAGGGAGGATGCCCTTGACGGGATAGGCTTTTAATAGATCGATGAGATCGCGGCCGTCGATCCAATTTAACAACTCTTTGTTTTGTTCCGGCAACAACAGGTGGGCCAGTTCGCTGGCCTGGCAAAGTTCCTGATATCGCTGCAACACAGGCCGAGTCAGAATGGTGATCTCAAATTCCCGCGTCAAGGCCATCCCGAAGGTCGTTTTGCTGCCATCCGGTAATTGCACAGGAGATTCGACACTCACTCCCAGTTGCTCCGCCACGCCTGCTACCACGCTCGCCTGATTGTTGGGCAGGATGCCAATGGCATCCCCCGGCGCGTAGGTCAGGCCGGACCCCTCCAAAGACAGCTCCATATGCAGCGTCCGCTTGGCCGACCCACGGCCATTCAAATCGACCGTTTCCAGCAGCGTCGCCATAAACGGTTTGGACTTGCTCCACGCCGGTGCTGCCGGCGCCGCCGCAACACCCGTTGTCACCGTCACGCCCGTATCGGCCGGCGTGAGAGCTGGCGCCATGGCCGCCAAGGCCGCCTCCATCCACGCTTCCGCATCCGCTTCATAATCTAAGTCGCAGTCCTTGCGCGGCACAACTGCTGTCGCTCCAAGTTTGCGGAACTGTTCATCGAAATCGCGACCCGTCTTGCAGAAATGTTCGTAGGACGTGTCGCCCAAGGAAAGGACGCTGTAGGACAGGCCAGACAGATCGGGCGCCCGTTTTGAGAAGATGAATTCGTGCAGCTCCAAGGCTGTATCCGGCGGATCCCCCTCTCCATGAGTGCTGGCAATCAGGAGTACATGTTTTTCCTTCTTCAGCTCGCTTTTTTTGTAGTCCCCCATATTTTTCAGGGTAACGTTGAGCTGCTTTGCCTGCGCCTTGGCGAGGAGTTTTTCCGCCAGTTTTTCGCCATTGCCCGTTTGCGAGCCCACCAAAATGGTCAACGGCGGAGCGGACATCGCCGTCGTCGTGGCCGCCTGCTCAGCCCCCGCCGCTGCGCCCATGCCCGCTCGTCCGGCCAAATAGCCGCTCGACCAGATCAGCTGCTCCTGAGACCAGGATGCCGTTAGTTGGTTCAATTGCGTCAATTGATCAGTAGAAATGGGTGTTGGTACTTGCATCTTGGGCGCAAGAGTACGTCAGATCACGATTGGCGCAAGCGAAATAGTGCATACATCATCTTGAAAATGAGCGATCGAGAATCCCGAATCACTTGCTTGGCAAGGTGTTCGGAGGTCGACATTGACCCAATCATGGTCAGGTTCGCGGAAACTGTTCGACAACAGTATGAATGTTGTCACCATGCCTATCTGGAACGGGTTGATGCCCGAGTAATCCATGAACATTAATGTACACGCCATTGAAACAGCCGTGCCTGGCAAGGGCTATGCTCAGGACTACATCCGCTCCTTTATGATGGAGCATGTGGCTCGGTCGCGGTTTTCGCGGTTAGCGATTCAGCGCATCTACAGTCGATCTGGAATTCAGCGACGGCACAGCACGATTTCTGAGTTCGGAGATCCTCCCGAAGACGGATTATTCTACGATGCCTCCACCCAACAGATACGTAATCCACCCACCGGTGACCGTAATCAACGCTATCAAACAGAAGCCTCAGCCTTGGCGGTGCCCATGGCTGAACGTCTTGTCAGTGAATCCGCGTTTTCACGCGATGAGATCACCCATGTCGTGACGGCTTCCTGCACCGGTTTCTTTGCGCCGGGGCTGGATTGGCTATTGATCCGCGAGCTGGGCCTGAGTCCACAAACCGAGTCGTATCATTTGGGGTTTATGGGATGCTACGCCGCTTTTCCGGCATTGCGACTAGCTCAAGACATCGCCGCACACTCGCCCGATGCTGTGATTCTGATTGTTTGTGTTGAATTGTGCTCCTTGCATCTGCAATTCACCGAGGAGGTGGACGATCTGCTTTCCGCCTCCTTGTTCGCGGATGGTGCTGCCGCTGCACTGGTTAGTGCGCAGCCACCCCGTCGTGTAGGTCCCGTGCTTGAAATTGCTGCACTCGATTCGGATCGTACCCCCGCAGGCGAATCGGAAATGACCTGGGCAATCGGCAATCATGGATTCGATATGGAGCTCACCCCGGAAGTGCCAAAGTACATAGAGAAGTATCTCCCTTACACGCTGGCACGGCTACAAGCCGCAGGCTATGACGGGTCGAATACAGACGTTTGGGCGGTTCATCCCGGCGGCAGAGCCATCTTGGATGCAGTCCAGCGCGTCGCACATTTGTCCGAGGAGTCCTTGCAGGCCTCCATCACAACGTTGCGCGATTATGGTAATATGAGCAGCGCAACCATTTGGTTCGTGCTCAAGAACGTCATGGCAGGGATGAGCAAGGAGTCCGTGCCTATCATGATGATGGCGTTTGGGCCCGGACTGACAATTGAAACAGGCAGAGCCACCGCACGCCTGCACCGAGAGGGGAATACTTGATGCCATTCATTTTTAAGCACCGCGACACAGATTTGCGGGAGGAAATGGATGATCCCGATTGCGACCCCGTCGCCTTGCAGCGGACGTACCGTTTTTTTGTTCATATCAACAAGCTACTGGCCAACTGGAAAACGCTATTTCACGTGTACATTGCCCCTCTGTGTCAGGATGCCAGTCGTACCTATACGTTGCTGGATGTGGGCGCCGGGGGAGGGGATGTCGCCTGTTACTTGGATCAACTCGCCCGTCGACAGGGTATTCAGTTGCACATCACGGCCATCGATCCAGAACCGCGTGCCCATGCCTATATGCAGCAGTTGACGTTACCGAACACGATTACATCCCGTTGTTGCCATCTGCATGACTTGGTGGTCGCGGGCGAGCAGTTTGATTTTGTGATCTCAAATCACGTCCTGCATCACTTGCAAGAGGATGAGGTTGCAGCGCTGTGTTCGGATGCAGGGGCTGTAGCCACGCAACGGGTCATCTTCAATGATTTAGTCCGCAGTGAATGGGCTTGGCTGCTCTTTGCGGTTGGGACCTGGGGCGTGTTCCGGCGATCGTTTATTCGAGCAGATGGACTGCGGTCACTGCGGCGCTCATTCACGCCAGCCGAGCTCGCGGCCCTCGTCCCCGAAACGTGGCAAGTCGAGCAGCTCTTCCCGTTCCGTCTGGTTGCCCGCTCTGCATGAAACCGAAAGCGATAACGGATGTGCTGATTATCGGCGCGGGTCCCACCGGTCTGATGCTGGCCTGCCTGTGTGCCCAGCGCGGGTTGACCTGCCGCGTTTTGGAGTCCCGGACCGCTCCCGGTCAGCATTCCCGCTCCATTGGCATTCATCCGCCCAGCCTTGAGTTGTTTGACCACATTGGAGTCATTCATGACCTGCTGAAGGCGGGAACTCGGATTCAACAGGGCATCGCATCCGTGGGCAAGCGGCAAGTTGGGGTGATCAATTTTGATACGTTGCCCGGCCGATATCCTTTTGTATTGACCGTATCGCAAGCCATCACTGAAACCCTGTTGGAACACCGGCTACAAGAGTTGCTGGGAGATGTCATTGATCGGGGAGTGACCGTGAAGGCCGTACGAGCTGACGACTCCGTCGCAACCGTAGAGACCAACACCGGCACTGAGTTTGCAGCCCATTGGGTGGTCGGCTGTGATGGCAAACGCAGTGTCTGTCGCGAAAGTATCGGCATGGGTGGGACCGCTCGCTTATATCCAGATCAATATGTCATGGGCGATTTCGTGGATCAGAGCCGTAGTCGCAGCCAAGCGTTGATTTTCCTGTGCCGCGAAGGGTTGATCGAATCTTTCCCACACAGCCAGAACCTGCGACGCTGGGTCGTGCATCTGGGGATGACCCCGTCAGATGCTCCCAGCGAAGGTCACATCCGCGAGGTTATTCGCCAGCGGATCGGCGAGGATATTTCAGGCGAATGTGTCATGCTAAGCCGATTTCAGCCCGATTATTTTCTGGCCGACACGTTTGTACGGGGACGTTGCTTATTGGCTGGTGATTCAGCGCATGTGTTGAGCCCGATTGGCGGACAGGGAATGAATCTTGGGTGGTTGGATGCGGCTGCCGCCGTCGAGGCCATCAGTAGAGGCGATGACACAGCATTGCAAGCCTATGATGCAGTCCGTCGAGCCCGCTTTGTGCGCGCGGCGAAACAGGCCGAATTCAATATGCGCCGGGGCCGCCCCTTTCGGTCAGAAGAAGTGCAAATTCTGCTGGTGCGGCTACTGCTCAGCCCCCTGTTGCATAATCGATTGCGCGACCGCTTCACGATGCAGGGCCTGGCGGGATAGGGATGATGACCTGCGGCGCGCAAGCCGCGCCGAAGCGTTTACGTGAAGGCGGGTCCCCTCGCCGCCGTGAAGTATATTCGGGGGAGAGTGCATACGGATTTCGCTAATTTGGAGGGCAAAGGGTGGAACAGGCTTCCAGCCTGTCTTTCGGGTTTGGACATTTTGCAAGGACAGGAATGTCCTTGCTCCGGCACGTGGGGACATGGGCATTCTTGCCCATGTAAACAAGGGGTCAGGCTTTTTCACAGGGC
>SLBD01000025.1 GCA_007126515.1 Kiritimatiellia bacterium | reverse complement strand
GGATTCCAAACGGGTGGCGGCGGTGGTCGCGTGGCCGTGCATTACACCGCCAAGTCCATGACCACGGATCAGTTCCAAGCACTAGGCGGGCAGGGATCGTCGGTCAATGGTGGCAACGGAACGCTATTCTTTAAGAGCAGTGCGCAAGGTCTTGGTGATCTCGTCATTGACGGCACTGCGCTATCCACGCCATCCGATTCCACGCCATTGCCGGAAGGGTTCGTGTTCGACAATCTCTCTATCATCAATGGTGCACGAGTTATAGCCACATCCCCGATCATCGTATCGAACGTTATGCATATTACCGGTGGCAGCGTCCTGACGCATCCGCTCTCGTTGGAGACCGGTTTGGTCATCCGCGCGGCCTCCTTGTTGCTCGATACCAATAGCGTCATCGATGTGACCGCGCGCGGTTACCGCGGCGGCCAGCGGGACGGCAATTCCAATCATCACGGATTGACCACCAACGAGACCTTGGGCGCCAGCGTCCGTGCCGGTGGCAGTTATGGTGGTTTGGGCGGTCAACATACCGGTATGCCCAATCCGGTCTATGGGAATGCCACTAATCCGGTGCATCTCGGTTCCGGCGGATCATCTAACGGCGGTTCTACTGCGGGTGGCAGCGGTGGCGGGCGTGTCGATATTTGGGTGCCGGGCACGTTCACGTTGGAGGGCACCCTTCGAGCCGATGGCGGTGCCGGTGGAAGCACGGCAGGTGGTGGTTCTGGCGGCTCAATTTTGATTCGAGCTGGCACAATCGAAGGCGCCGGGCAGATCACATCCAACGGTGGCGCAGCCCAAGCGGGAGGTGGTGGCGGCCGCATCGCGATCTATTACGGCGTCTCATCGTTTGACACGAACCATGTGACAGCCTCGGGGGGCTTGGGATCAACCGTGAGCGGGTCCTCTGGCACCGTCTATTTCGAAATGCTGGCAGGTGGCCCGGGCCCCTTCGCAGCACCGATTGCTGGCGGTAGCAGCAGCATGGGGGCACCCGTCATTCTGGCGTGTGACGTGTGCGATCAAGGCCACTTGCATTTGCAGTGGGACGGCGGCGAAGCTCCACAAGGCTGGCTGATTGAGTTTTCCCCAAGCCTTACAGGTACGAATTGGATCGTTGTCGACGGCCCTGTTAGTAATGTGAATTGGAATACGTCGATCGGCGAGGGTGCCCCGCCAGCAGGCTTTTTCCGGTTGCGGCAGCCTTAATTCACGATTTCGCTACGTGAAACAGCATGTGGGTAACGTACCACTCCTGTCCTTCGTTGAAGGCAAAGAGCTCCTCGCAGGCCATGAAAAAGACACGCCATCGCTGGAACCAGCGAGCACCCTCCTGATCGCCATAGACTTCTTTGAGAATGGGCATGACCGTATCGTGGCGTTCGTCCATCAGGTCGAGCCACGCCCGCAAAGTTTTGGCGTAATGCTGCCCCGGCACACTCCATTGCTGCTCGATCTGCAGGTCGTTATCAAACCGGCTTAATAATTTTTCGGCGGGCATGATGCCGCCCGTGAAGAAATAGCGGGCCATCCAGTCATACGAGCCTCGTGTCTCAAACGGATAGGTTCGATCCGCGTGGCAAAAGATGTGGACAAAGAGTTTTCCTGTCGGCTTCAGCCAAGTTCGAACGCGATGGAGTAGTTCCGTGTAATTGCGCATGTGTTCGAACATCTCAACTGAGACGACGCGGTCAAAGTGACCCGTCTCGGCAGAGAAATCGTTCATATCCGCCGTGATCACTTGCACATGGTTGAGCCCGCGTTCCTTGGCTTGCTTGAGGATGAATTCGCGCTGCGAATTTGAATTGGAAACAGCGGTGATGCGGGCATTTGGATATTGCTTGGCCATCCAAAGCGTCAGCGAACCCCAGCCACAGCCCAACTCCAGGATATCCATCCCATCTTCTAGCTGAGCGCGTTCGCAGGTCAACTCCAGCATGGCGGCCTCCGCGACACCCAGATCATGGATCTCGTCTGGCCAGTAGCAGGAGCTGTATTTGAGGTGCGGTCCGAGGACCTGTAAATAAAATGCGGCAGGCACTTCGTAGTGCTGCTCATTGGCTTTGTCCGTTGCAATGGCGACAGGGGAGGATGAAAGAGAAGCGATGAATTTCTCTTCGGCCCCTGTGGCGGCGTCGGTTCTAGCTTGCGCAAGGCGGCGTGAAAGCAAACGTCTAATTCCAAAACGGATGGCAGAATCGGGCAACCAGCCGCGTTCCATGGCTTCAATAGCAACACTCATACTCTACTCTCCTGATCCCGCGCGAGGTGGCCAGGGAAAGAACACACTCGTCGTTCGTTGATAGTCACGATAATCGTCACCCCGTGACTTGAGGGCTTGTCGCTCAGTGTATGGAATCCCCGTGACTTTGAACAAGAAAAACAACATGACCACGGGTCCCAAGGCCGCTACATACCAATAGGGACTGCCCATTGAAAAAGCGACATAGGCAAACCAATGCAGCCATTCAAAGAAATAGTTGGGATGCCGGGAGTACTTCCAGAGGCCAACTCGACAGGTCTTGCCCCGATTGGCCGCACGGAAGGTTTCTAGCTGGTGATCCGCAATGAATTCGCCTCCCACAGCAATGACCCAAATGACGATCCCAGCCCAGTCCCAGAGTTCCATGCCGGTGCGCGGTGCCCGCAGCGACACGAGAATGGGCATCGCAAAAAGAAAGGCCACGACCGCTTGCCCCTGGAAAAACCAAAAGAAGTGCAGATTGGCCCGCTTCCCCCAGTAGGCGCGCATGGCCGCATACCGACCGTCCTCTGGCTTGCCGATGACGCGGTAATAGATGACGTGGTGGGTCAAGCGAACGGCCCACATGATTGCAAGACTGGCAATAATCCCGTTGCGCAGGGTCGGCTCAGCGAGGTGAAGCAAGAACCAGGCGGTTAAAAGGGCCATGCCTCCGGTCCACCCGGCATCCGAAATGGCCGCATTCCCCGTTTTCCACTGGATGGCATATAAGACAATGAGTAGGACAGCGACTAGACCATATCCTTGAAGAAGAATTGTATTCATATCACGTAAGTCGCCGTCCGATGTTAATCATAACAGTTTGAGCAGAGATTGGGCACATTCGGAGTTCGAGTCCAATCACGCACAAACGGTTCGTTTATGGCGGGGGCATTCAGTTCTCCCTAAGAAATTTCTAATGAACGATTTGGACCCAATGTGGAGGGCGGAGCTCTGCGACGCCGCGATTGTGCATGGGCAAATGGAAAGTCCTGTGTGGCCTGCGGGCTCGCAGAGCTCGCTGCGTCTAGCCAGCAACGGCTGCCATGTTGCATAAGATTCCTCGACTTCGCTCGGAATGACTATTGAGGGGAACTGAATGGTTGTGATCCTCATGAATGTACTCTGGACCTTCGCGCCGGATCTTTTGTGGTAGCCCAAAAAGCTCTTTTCTAAATGCGATTACAAAGAAGCATATCCTTCTCGATAAGTAGGAAATTCATGGAGGAACCCACTGTCGAGCAATCGTTGGCAGGACACTCGCTTATTCCCAGCTCGAGCCCGTGATGAGGGCACAGGCCGTTTGGTCTGAGCTGCTGTATTTCCACATTGTTGTTTGAACCACGCCTTGAGAGTTCCCCTTGTAACAGGTTCCGTATCGGTGACGTTATAGATCGGCTCTGGCTGCGGGATTGTTATCAGATGAGCCAATGCGCCAGCAGCGTCGTTGCGGTGGATTTGGTTTACGACGCGTTCTTCATCGTCGATACGGTCTGGCTCCGATGTTTGGAGGGCCTGAATCATGCGCGTCCGTTCAGGCCCATAAATGCCCGACAGGCGGGCCACAACTGCGGGGTAGGGGGAATTGAGAATCTGCTCCTCGGCTGCGAGGTAATAGCGTGTGGAAATTCGGCTCGGCTGCACAGGGCTATCCTCTGTCACCCAACCGCCTGCAGATTCGGCGTAGACGCCGGTCGTCGAGGTGAACAGGACGCGCTCGATGGGATGACCCTCCAGCCGCTGCAAAAGATTTCCGATCCCATTGATAAACAAGCGGCTGTATTCGGCTTCGGCTGCGCCCTTCAGTCCGACACAAATGATGACATGGGTCAATTGAGCAGGAAGCTGAAAACCATCTACATGGGTGATGTCGCCGGTCATCGAGTTGGGATCAGATGGTTCTGGATGACGACGTAACGTCCAAACTTGATATCCCGGCTGGCTAGATAGCTGTGAGGCCAGGTAGCTGCCAACATATCCGCTGCCAATGATGGCTACGCGCATGGGGGTTCCGCAGGTGGTCGGCTGTCGAGTTGAAAGGCGGGGAGCAACTGGTCGTAGGTGTCCAAGAGGGACTGGGGCATCACCCGGGTATCTGCCATTACCGGCATGAAATTGGTATCCCCGCGCCAACGCGGGACAATGTGGATGTGCAAGTGTTCTGCCAGTCCGGCGCCGGCCGCCTCGCCTAGGTTGATGCCAACGTTTGCTCCATGAATGCCCATCGTCTGACGCAGAATTGTGACGCAATCGCGGGTGATCTGCATCAACTCAAGCTGTTCTGCGTCAGTGAGGTCGCTGAGGTCACTGACGTGGCGGTACGGGACGACCATGCAATGTCCATTGGTGTAGGGGTAGCGATTGAGGAGTGTGAACGTGTGTTGCCTGCGTTGCAGCACAAGATGATCTCTGTCGATCTGTGCATGAGCAGCATCGCAGAGAAAACAGCCTGCCTGTTTGCTTGCTAAGATATACTCCATGCGCCACGGCGCCCACAATTGGTTTACCATTCCTTAGTCCTCCGCGATGGCCTGCATACGCAGCCGGTAGGCACGGATTTCGCCAGCAGCACCAGGGGTGTCATCGAGTACCGTGACCCATTCATCCTGGCCGAAAATTTGATCTGCGTCATTGACCGCCTGCCAGTCAAGAGCATGACCTAATCCAGCGATGAATTCCAGTGTATAGATGAATCCCGAATGGGCATAGAAGGTCAATTCGGTTGCACCCGTGCTGTGAGGCCGGATGCGCAGTCGGGTCTCTTGGGGCAAGGTCGAAAGACGTATGTCGGTGCGCAATCCGGCTTCAATCGGATCGGTCCCATGTTCGGGATCGTGCCCTGCCAGTGCGGAGGTGGTACCTGCCGGAGAAAGGGTGAGCTCTGTGGC
>SLBD01000164.1 GCA_007126515.1 Kiritimatiellia bacterium | reverse complement strand
CCTACCTCTTTCCCTTAAGTAAAAAGGGGGAATTGAATGGTAGGGCGAGCTCACCCGCCTTCGCAGGGCTTTGGCGTGGCAGGCTGAGCGAGCCGCAAAGGCTATCATGAGAATTGCTCGTTCTGAAACAGTTTTTGCAGCATTGGCATGTTGAATATCGGCAGACAGAATGATGATATGCAACATGAATTCATCCATCGAAAAGCAATGATTCAGGAGCTGACCCTGAGCACGAAGGAATCTCCAGTGACCGTTTTGCTGGTCTGCTTCATTATTTTCTTGGCCTTCGCAACTTTAGGGACTTGCTTGCTCACCCCCGGCTGGGTGCGTCATGGGAGGGATTTGCCGTTGGACAAGTTCTTTCTCGATTGGGAGATCGGAATGCCTACTTTTGGTCCACGCAGCGCGGTGCTGAATTGGATTTGCTTAAGACTGAAGGAGATTCTCGGATTGGCTTTGAATTTAAAGCGAGTGAAGCCCCTCGGCTAACACCTGCGATGCGGATCGCGCTAGAGGATTTGCGACTGAACCATTTATGGGTATTGCACCCCGGTGAAGCCCGTTATTCTCTTCACGAACAGATTACTGCCTGTCCGCTTGCGGCGTGGATGCCCTGAGGCCCGGCACTTCGTAAAGCATTCTTGATTGCTCGGGCAGTCGGAGTATGCTGGGCACTCAAGAAAAAGGGAGTGTGTGTATGAAAATTGAAGTGGAAGGCAAGGTAATCGACGTGCCATTGAAGCCGATTGGCGCCGTTGCGGTGGCGGTGGCCTTGGTGCTGGCGGTGCTGTCCATGTTTTATCAGGTGGCACCGGCCGAGGAAGCGCTGGTATTGAGGTTTGGTCGCCATGTAAAGACGGCCCCTCCGGGGCTGCATTTCAAATTGCCGTTTGGCATTGACCAAGTCGTGAAGGTTCCCACTCGGATTGTCGATGTGGCTGCGTTTGGGTATCGCGATGGCGGGCGTGGGCAGGCGACGAGAACCTATCAGGAAGAGAATTCTATGCTGACGGGCGATCTGAATATCGTCATGGCGGGTTGGGATGTACAGTTCAGTCGTGAAAATCCGCGAAATTTCGTGTTCAACGTGCATGATCCTATCAATACGCTTCGCGATATTTCTCAATCGGTGATGCGTGAAGTGATGGGCGATCGAGCCAGTATCCTGATTTTGACTGTGGGCCGCTCGGAGATCCAGCAGCGGGTGCGGGAATTGATTCAGCAGCAATGCGATCAATTTGGTATGGGAATCCGCATCAATGAAGTGAATTTGCTTTTTGTTGATCCTCCTCCGGCGGTGATCAACGCGTTTAATGACTTGAACAAAGCAGAACAAGATGCTGTGCGCTTTTTTGAAGAGGCATCGCGCGAATACCAAGAGCGCGTGACGCGGGCGCGTGGCGAGGCTCAACGCCTCATTTTGGAAGCGGAAGGTTTCCGGCAACGACGCGTGAATGTGGCTCGCGGCGAGGCCTCTCGCTTTACCGACATGCTAATCGCCTATCGGCAATCGCCGGACGTGACGCGAAAACGATTGTATTTAGAAACCATGGAACAACGAATTCCGGCACTCCGGGAAGTCCTTGTGGTGGATGACGAATTGCCCAGTATGTTGCCGCACTTGAATTTGCGCTCAGCGACGGGAGGTGCCCAATGAATTGTACAATAAAAACAACTGTGTCAGCTAAGGCTGGAAATATCACGTTGCCTGTCCTTGTTCTTATTCTAGGGCTTGGATTTCTCGGCTATCATTCGGTGTACATCGTGCCGGAATGGGAGCAGGTGGTCGTGACGCAGTTTGGCGCAATCAAAGGGGATCCCGTAACTGATGCCGGGCTGCACCGAAAATTGCCGTTTGTGCAGCAGATCCATCGATTTGATAAGCGCCTGATGCGGTGGGATGGTCGAGAAACCACGACCATTACCAAAGATCGCAAAACGATTGTGATCGACGTTACGGCCCGTTGGCGAATTGCTGACGCGCGGATGTTTTTGGAAGCGATTGGTTCGCAAGAGTTAGCCGCCACCCGTCTGAACGGCATTATTGAAGGTGCTGTGAAGGACGAAATCGCTAAATATGATCTGTTCGAAGTGGTCCGGAGCAGTAATCGAATTCTGGATCGCGAAGGCGATATGCCTGCATTGCTTGCGGATGACGATGGATTGCTGGATGAAGAGGATCTGGATTTGACGACCATGGGGGGCGAGATGCCTCCGTTGCAAGCAGATGCGCAAGGGCGGTACTTGGCTGGCCGTCCTGTGGTTCTCAATGGCATTCTGCAAGAGGCGCGCAATCGATTGGAACAAATTGGCTTGGGAATCCACTTGGAGGACATCTTGATTAAGCAGGTCAATTACAGTTCTGCGATTGAAGCGAATGTTTTTGCTCAGATGAACGCGGAATTGCAGAAGATCTCTGCTGGTTTTCGATCCATTGGCCGACAGCGAGCCGAACAGCGCCTCGGCGAAATGGAGCGGGAACTGGCATCGATCCAGAGCGCCGCGATCGAGGCATCGGAGCGTATTCGCGGTGAGGCTGAGGCCGAGGCGATTCAGATTTATGCGGAAGCCTACAACGAGGATCCAGCTTTCTTCTCGTTTTTGCGAACCTTGCAGGCGTATGAAAAAGTGTTGGGACAGAACAGCACCTTTATCTTGAGTGCGAACTCGCCGCTGTACGAGGTTCTGAGCTTCATTCAGGAGCCTTGAGGATCGTCCATGACTCAGCCGAAGACAATCTTGCAAGATCGCCGAGGACGGAGCCCCCGCCTTGGGGTGTGTCCATTATGCAAGGACAGGAATGTCCTTGCTCCGAGAGGTGGGAACATGGGCATTCCTGCCCATGTCTGGATGCGCCGGGGAAAGAGCTCCGGCTGTGGGGTTTGGCCGTTTTGCAAGGACGGGAATGTCCTTGCTCCGAGAGGTGGGAACATGGGCATTCCTGCCCATGTCCGGCATCCGAGCTGGAGGACACTGACGTGATCGATACAAATCCGCCCCGCAAAGAAGTCTGGAAGATGTTCGATCGGATCGCCCATCGTTATGACTTCTTGAATCGATCCTTATCGTTCGGACAGGATATCGCTTGGCGACGTAAAATGCGCAAGCATTTGCCGGAACGACCCGAGTTGCATGTGCTGGATCTCGCGACGGGAACGGCAGATCAGTTGATCTTTTTGGCCAATGATACGCGGGTCGCGAGCGGTGAAGGCTCCGATATGTCCGAGAAGATGTTGGAGATCGGCCGGCGCAAGATTAGTAAGGCAGGATTGCAAGATCGGTTCACGTTGAAGACCGGTGATGCCCTGCAAGTACCCGCCCCAGATAACAGTGCAGATGTCGTGACGATTAGTTTTGGCATCCGCAATGTCGAATCGGTTCCTGAGGCCATGCAGGAAATGATCCGGGTCTTGAAACCGGGCGGACGTGCCTTGATCTTGGAATTCTCCTTGCCCGGCAATCGAGTCATGCGTGGACTGTACCTGTTTTATTTCCGGCACATTTTGCCTCGCATCGGTGGATTGATCTCTGGCGACCCCTATGCCTATCGCTACCTGAACCGGACCGTGGAGACCTTCCCGTATGGCGAGGCCTTTTGCGATTGGATGCGCGAGGCGGGCTTTGAGTCGGTCCGTTTTCGCTCGCTGACGTTTGGAATTGCCGCCATTTACCAAGGGGATAAGCCTCAGAATTCCGTTCCATGAGCGAGACATTCAGCGATCCGGTTCAGCCGATGCGCGCAGCGATTACTGCTGCGTTAGCGGACGGGATGACAAGTCGTTCGGCCTCGCCCACGGCCCCCGTGTTGCATCGTGCTACGATCCCCTGGTTGGCGACATCACCGCTGGACTGGTTGTATGGATTGCCGAATGAATTGCGCTTTTACGGTGCCACTAGAAGTCCAGCGGTGCCGATCGAAATCGGTGGCGCAGGTGTTGCCGATGTGGCCGCTTGGACCGAGCCGGTTGCGTACGGGGTTGTCTTGAATCGTTTGCATGACGTATTGAATACCTCTTCTGAGGGCATTCGTTACTATGGCGGGTTTCGCTTTTCTCCATCCACCCAGCCCGAGTCGGTATGGGCACTCTTTGGCTCCAGTCGTTTTATTGTGCCGCGCTGGGAATATCTCCGGACGCCCGCATCGGGCAGCTTATCGCTCCATTTTACGCGGGCGGAATATGAGGCCGGCATGACGCACGCCTGGCTGGATCAGTTGAGTAAAATGCAGTTTGCCGATTGCGATTGGGAGGATCCATTCCCTCCGCCCCAAGCCCGCCACGAAAATCCGGATTACTCCGGATGGGAACGCAATATCGAAACAGCCTTGCAGGCATTTCGAGAAGGCAATCTGGAAAAGATTGTGTTGGCGCGAAAGGCGGAGTTTCTATTTGGTGCGCCTGTGGATCCGATTGTACTGTTGCGTCGCTTGCGCAAAGCGACGCCGGACTGTTTTCATTTCTGCTACATGCCCGCGCCGAATTTGGCTTTTGTCGGCGCCTCACCGGAACGCTTGTATCGTCGTGATGGCCGAGCTCTGAAGACCGAAGCGGTGGCGGGCACCCGGATGCGCGGGCGGAATGCCGAGGAAGACCAACGGCTGGCAGAGCAGTTGTTGTCGAGTGACAAAGATCTCCGCGAACACGAGTTCGTGCGGACGGGGATTCGCGCTGCTCTGGAACCCTTGAGCGATGAATTCTCAATTGATGAATCACCACGTCTACTGCGTTTGGCTCGGGGACAGCATTTGTTTTCCGCCGCGCAGGCTCACCTCCGGCCAGATGTGACGGATGCCGATATTTTGTCTTCCTTACAACCAACGCCGGCGTTGGGTGGTTATCCCACAGCGGCGGCGCTGGAACTGATTGCCGAGTTGGAGCCATTTGATCGCGGTTGGTATGCGGCGCCCGTGGGGTGGGTGTCGCGGGACGAAGCGGAGTTCGCAGTGGCTATCCGATCAGGGCTGGTGCAGCCTCGGAAGTTATCGCTATACTCCGGCGCAGGCATTGTCGCGGGCTCGACTCCGGAAAGTGAATGGGAGGAAATCGAATTAAAGATTCGAGACTTTATCAAGGTATTAACGGCATCATGAATCCAACAGATAAGAGTATTCAAGCGGTCTGGTGCGAGTTGATCGCCGAAGAGCTCGCCCGGCTGTCAACTCCATCTATTTGCATGTCGTCAGGGGCACGTTCCGGATTGTTGGCCGTCGCCTTGGCGCGTCATCCGCAGTTGGAGTGCGTCATGCACGTGGATGAGCGGGCATCGGCGTTTTATGCCCTCGGCCTGGCCCGCGCCACAGAGCGCCCGGCTGTTTGGGTGACCACATCCGGGACGGCCGTCGCCAACGGATTGCCGGCGGTCGTGGAAGCGTCTCAGGATGGGATTCCGATGCTATTGTTGACTGCCGATCGCCCGCCCGAATTGCGCGACACCGGCGCGAATCAAACGATTACGCAAGTGGGCCTATTTTCGCCCTACACGCGCTGGCACGCTGACATCCCGTGTCCGGATGCTGCCATCTCGCCTGCCTATATCCTTTCCGTGTTGGACCAGGCCAATGCGCGGGCCTGCGGGCCAAACCCGGGACCGGTCCATCTTAATCTGATGTTTCGTGAGCCGCTCAGTGCGGTGGCTGGGAATCTTGATCTTGAAGACTATTTGAACCCCGTGCAACGCTGGCTGGAAGGTCATGCGCCGTGGTCCCGTCTCGTGCCAGCGCGATTGGAGATGGCGGCATCAGAGCGGGACGCGTTGTGCGAGCGGATCATGAAGGCAAGCAACGCGGTCTTATGTGTGGGACGATTCCAGCGACAGGAAGAGCGGGAAGCGGCCTATGAACTGGCGCAGCAATTGGATGTGCCTGTGATTGCCGATATCGGATCCGGCTTACGGTTGGATGCCTCTATGCTGCAATTGATTCCTTATGCAGATTCTGTCTTGCTTGGAACAACCGATTTCGCTCCGGATTTAATCCTGCATGTGGGCGGCCCCGTTGTATCCAAACGGATTCAAGCATGGATGGATTCCCAGTCTGCGCCCGTCGTCCGCATTAAAACGCATCCGCGCAAAGAAGATCCACATCATCGCGCCGATTGGGTCGTGGAAGGGGAGTTGACGGCCTGGGTGCGCGACATTTCTCGTCGAGAGGTCAGCAGCCCGCCTGCAGCCGATTTGCATGCGTGGCGGCAGGCATCAACAAAAGTGCAAGCGATCCTCGAGGCCCATGAACAATCGCGGGACGATCTTGACGAAGTGTTTGTGGCGGCTGCGGTGGCTCGTTTGCGACCGTCTCGCTTTGGCCTATTCCTCGGCAACAGCATGCCAATCCGCGACATGGACATGTTCGCTGGCGTGCAGGAGGATCCGGGACCGGTGGTAACGAATCGGGGCGCGAGCGGCATCGATGGTTGTTTGTCCACGGCTTGCGGGTGGGCGAGAGGAGCGCAGCAGCCCTTGATTGCCGTGCTGGGTGATTTGGCACTGCTTCATGATTTGACCGCCTTGGACTACGTGCGGCGTTCGCCGGTTCCGGTCATTGTGGTGATCATTAACAACAACGGCGGCGGTATCTTTTCATTCCTGCCTGCAGCTACCGAGGTGGAAGAGGAATTGTTTGAGGAGTGCTTTGGCACGCCGCACAACATGGACTTTTCCGCAGCGGCCCAGCAGTTCGGCGTCGCTTATGCATGCCCGCAGACTCGCCGTGAGTTTGAACAGACATTGCAATCGGCGATTACAGAGGAGCGATCCTTGCTGATTGAAGTGCGTGCCGATCGAGCCGGGAATGTCGAGGTGCATCGGCAGTTGCAGGCGCAAATCGTTGCTGTATTGCAGGGAGAGCCTTGATGGCCGGGGACGCGTCGATGGAGTTGCACCGGGTGCGGACTGGGCAGCGGGGACGACCGGCTGTGGTATTGCTGCATGGTTTCCTCGGCTCCCATGCCGATTGGCATGATCTGATGAATTTCTTTGCATCCCGATTCGATGTAGTGGCCGTTGATTTGCCTGGTCATGGCAAAAGTATAGACGATTTATTCGAGGCCCCCCGTTCTGATCATGCGACAATAGACAAGGTGGGGCGAGGCGACTCGCCGAGCCGCTGCTCAGACACATCAGCAACATCGATGAACCGCCATTCCATGCCGGGAGCTGCGCAAGCCGTGCTGCAATGCATGGATGCCGAGTCAATTGAAACGGCCACGATCGTTGGCTACTCGATGGGAGGCCGCCTCGCGCTATATTTGGCGATGCACGCTCCAGAGCGCTGCCAGAAAGTCGTCATGGAATCCTCGTCGCCGGGACTGTTGATGCCGAATCAAGCCGCAGCACGAGTGCGCGCAGATGAAGCGTGGGCGCGACGGTTCGAGACGGAGCCGCTGTCTGATGTCTTAACCGATTGGTATGCCCAGCCAATTTTTTCCACATTGACGAATCAATCAGAAATAGTTGAAAAGATGATGCAGCAGCGGTTGCAAAACGAGGGTCGAGCGGTGGCTCGATCCTTGCGCGGCATGAGTGTAGGTGCCCAGACCCCGCTGTGGGACCGATTGTCAGAGTTGCAACGGGATGTGTGGGTCGTGACCGGTGAACGGGATGCGAAGTATCGTCAAGTTGCCGCAGAAATGATGAAGAGAAGTCCGCGCATTCGGTCTGTATGTGTGCCGGATGCGGGGCATAATGCGCATGCGGAACGGCCCAATGCGTATCAACGAGTGTTAGAGGACATACTATGACCATTGCATGGAGCGAAGCCAAAACCTATACGGACATTAAGTATCAGAAGGCGGAAGGGATCGCGAAAATCACGATCAACCGGCCGGAAGTGCGGAATGCCTTCCGTCCTTTGACGGTGCAGGAAATGATGGACTCACTGAACGATGCCCGCGACGATGAAGCGATCGGCGTAATCATTTTGACTGGGGAAGGCGAGAAAGCGTTTTGTTCCGGCGGCGATCAAAAAATTCGCGGCGATGCTGGGTACAAAGACAGTCAAGGCGTGCATCGGCTGAATGTGTTGGATTTTCAGCGGGCGATGCGTAGTTGTCCCAAGCCGATCATTGCCATGGTGGCCGGGTACGCGATCGGTGGCGGTCATGTGTTGCATGTGCTCTGCGATCTGACAATTGCCGCCGACAACGCCATCTTTGGACAGACGGGGCCGAAAGTGGGTTCCTTCGACGGCGGGTACGGTTCGTCCTATTTGGCGCGTATGGTCGGGCAGAAGAAAGCGCGGGAAATTTGGTTCCTGTGTCGCCAGTACAATGCCCAGGAGGCCTTGGAGATGGGGCTGGTCAACAAAGTCGTTCCCTACGCTGAGCTGGAGGCGGAAACGGTGCAGTGGTGTCGGGAAATTCTGGCCCATTCGCCATTGGCCATTCGTTGTTTGAAAGCCGCCATGAATGCGGATTGCGACGGCCAGGCGGGGCTGCAGGAATTGGCGGGCAATGCCACGTTGTTGTATTACATGACCGAAGAGGGACAAGAGGGCCGGAATGCGTTTAATGAAAAGCGGCCACCTGATTTTGGGCGGTTTCCGAAGCGGCCCTGATCGTGGGAGGGAAGGGAATGAGTGCGAAAAAGAAATCTAATCCAGCACTGCCTCCACCGCGTCGGGGATGCCTGGCATCGTTTTTCATTACATCGGCAATTATCCTGTTGATTCTTTACATTGTGTTGCTCGTGGCCTCGCGCACAGAAGGCTTTCGGTACGCTGTCAGCGACAAGGTCAACGAAGCGCAGCAAACCGAGTTGGCCATCGAACGGATTTGGCTGTCGCCCTCTCTGACGCTTGTGCTCGAACAAGTCACCGCAGGCGAGGAATGGACCATGGATGGTCCCGCTTTGCAAATCGACGAAGCGCAGCTGCGGTGGAATTGGCTGGGATGGATATTGCCTGGACGTCAGCGAATTCGTGAACTGCGCTTACAAGGTGCGCGCTGGCGTTTTGTGCGAGATGAACAGGGAGAGTGGCAACTGGCGGAATTCGTCGGGGACGCATTGTATTGGGCCGGGAAAGCCGGGATGCAATGGTCGGAGTCTGCACCGGACGCGCCCACCGTCTTGAATCCCAACATCCGTTTGACCGTCACCAATGGCAGCTTGTTCTGGTGGGATGGTGCCGGAGGTGTTGAGATGGCTTTGCAAGGCATTGAAATGCAATCCGATGAAGCGTTCCTGAATGGGCGACTGTTCGAATATCGGGAACTCAGCGCCAGCAGCCGATTCTGGGACGGACGCGATCACGGCGCGATCGAGCAGCGCTTCCTGTGGATCGACGGGGACAAAGTGGATTTGTGACAGTGGCTAGCGGTCGCGCATCATTCTCGGCGGGAAGGTATCGCTGCGCTCAACCATTCCCGCCCTACAACCAATCCTGAGAGCTGCTGAAATTGTAGGGCGCGAATGGTCGTCAGACCTTCGCGCCGCAAGCCTGCGTCCTCTGATTTTCTTCGTTCAAGCTCCACAACTGCGGTCCTTGTGATGGAGCTAACCGGCATCCGCAGTCTTGCTTCAAGCGCTGCCCGCTAATTTCTCTGCCAGGCTCCGGGCAAAGAGTGGCAGTTCGGGGTCGCGGGCTCCCATGCATAGAAAAGCATCGGTCGGCTGGACATCAGAGAGCATGTGTTGGGCGAGATCTTTGTAGGTGGGCACGTAGATCGCCGGGATGCCTTGTTCCTGAAGGTGATCGACGAAGATGTCTGAAGTGTAGTCTGCTTTGGCTGTGCCGCCGGCATAATAGACGGGCAGAATGAAAAGTTCATCCTTGGGGCGCAGGGCGCTGACAAACATGTCGATCAGGTCCTCGGACATTGCAGCCAATGGACCGTAACCATGCGGTCGCCACACCCCGCGAACGCGACGGCTCACCTGCTGAACAGCCCGCCAAGCGGCAGCGAGTTTGGCGGGGTTGTGGGCGTAATCGTCATACACTGCGATGCCGTCGGCTGAACTGACGCGTTGCAGTCGACGTTCCAGTCCCTGGAAAGATGAAAGGCAGCGAATCGCCTCGCTGCGGTCATAGCCCATGACTTCGCAAAACCGGATGGCCAATTCGGCGTTCAGTTGATTGTGAGCGCCCGGCAAAGGCACAGTGAGGCTGCTTGCAGCCTCGGGATACCAGTGAACCATATGCGCTGATTCCTTGCTGCGATTCGGCAAAAGAGCTGCGGTCTCTACATCAACAACAATACCGGTCAGGACGTGTGAGCAGAATTCTCCAAACAAGTCCTGCGTTTCGGTCAGGGAGAAATGGTCTTTGGATATATTGGTTAGCAACGCCCACTCAGGCTGAAAGCGAAGGAGCGAGCGGTCACTTTCGTCGACTTCGACAACCCACCAAGGCGATCCAGTGATACGGACGTTGCCGATCACCGACTCGCTTTGCCAGTTGAGCAGGGCCCCACCATTCACCACGTTGGGTTCCATGCCCAACTCCGTCAGCAGCCAGCCGACCATGCCGGTGACGGTGGTTTTGCCAGAGGTTCCGGCGATGGCGATGCACTTTTGGTCTCCCACGGCTGCTGCCAACGCTGCCGCGCGGTGGAGAACGGGAATTCCCCGCTCGGAGGCGGTCAGGAGTTCAGGATTGTCAGGCTCGATGGCGGAGCTGACGACAAGCGTCGATGTGTCCGGCGGCAAACTTTTGCCGTCCTGAGGTAGAACGTCGATACCTGCCGTAACGAGTTTTTTAAGTGTGGGGGTAGAAATGCCTTGGTCAGCCATGCGGTCCGAGCCGCTGACGCGATAGCCAAGGGCATGCAGAACTTGGGCGATGGCATTCATCCCCACGCCAGCGATACCGGCAATATGAATGCGTGAATGGGGTGTGGGAAGTTGCTCGAGTGCGCGATCCGTTGACATTGGCGGTACCCAAAATAATTTTGACACGTGTATTTCGACCCCCTATAGTCTCGCATCTTGATTGGGGGCGATTAGCTCAGTCGGCTAGAGCACTACCTTGACATGGTAGGGGTCACAGGTTCAAGTCCTGTATCGCCCACCACCTTCAGCTCATTTCTGCTGGCGCTTTTTTACTTCACCGTTGGCTCATCGCATGATAGGGTCTGCGGCTTACGTAAATGTAAATGCGAACCCTGTCCATGGGCAGGATGCTACTTTGACTGTATGAAATTAGATCCAACTTCAGATTTGTACAAGATGCGGCACAGCGCCGCGCATGTGATGGCGGCTGCCGTATGCCGCTTGTTTGACGATGTCCAATTGGATATCGGACCACCGACAGATGAAGGCTTCTATTACGATTTCGATCTGTCCCATCGATTGACCCCGGAAGATTTTGAGGCAATCGAGGCCGAGATGGCCAAGTTTATTGCAGAGGATCATCCCTTTGAACGGATTGAGGTTTCCCGCTCTGAAGCTGAGCAGATGATCCAAGATATGGGGCAGCGTTATAAGCTGGAGCGTTTGGCCGACATTCCCGATGATGAAGCCATCACCTTTTTTAAGTGCGGCGAATTCGTTGATTTGTGTCGGGGGCCCCATATTGAGAGCACCGGCAAAGTGAAGGCCTTCAAGCTCATGACTGTGGCCGGATCGTATTATCGAGGCCGCGAGACGAACCCGATGCTGCAACGGCTGTACGCAACTGCGTTCCCGACCGATAAATTACTGCGTGTGCATTTGAAACAGATGGAAGAGGCCAAGCTGAGGGACCACCGCAAGCTCGGCAAGGAACTCGACCTGTTTAGTATACAGGAAGATGTCGGCCCTGGCTTGATCCATTGGCACCCCAAAGGAGCGCGGATTCGTTCGGTAATCGAGGAATACTGGCGGCGAGAACATTTGCAGGGCGGCTATGAACTGCTGTACAGCCCCCACATTGGCCGCGCCGGTTTGTGGGAGACGTCGGGTCATCTAGATTTCTATGCGGAGAGCATGTATGCGCCGATGGAAATTGACGAGAACAAGTATTTCGTCAAGCCGATGAATTGCCCCTTCCACATCAAGATTTATCAGTCGCACAAGCGGTCGTATCGCGAATTGCCGCTGCGCTGGGCAGAGTTGGGAACGGTGTACCGGTATGAAAAAGCAGGCGTTCTGCATGGCCTGTTGCGCGTACGTGGATTTACGCAAGATGACGCGCACATTTTTTGTACCACTGAACAAGTGGAAGACGAAATTGCTCGTGCGGTTCAATTCGCGATCAATATGTGGCATACCTTTGGATTTACCGAAATCACCGCGTACTTAGCGACTCGCCCGGATAAAGCCGTGGGCGAAGAAGCGCGTTGGAAGCAGGCAACGGCCTCGTTGGAAGCTGCGCTCCAATCTGAGGGCATCCCGTATGAGACGGATGTGGGCGGTGGCGCGTTTTACGGGCCCAAGATTGATTTGAAAGTAAAGGATACAATTGGCCGCGAATGGCAGATGAGTACGGTGCAGTTTGATTTCAATTTGCCCGAACGCTTTGATTTGACCTATGTGGGCGAGGACGGCCAAGAACATCGACCGTATATGATCCACCGCGCGTTGCTGGGCAGCCTGGAACGATTTTTCGGAATTATGGTGGAGCATTATGCCGGTGCATTCCCTTCGTGGTTGGCTCCTGAGCAGGTGAGGGTTTTGCCCTTAACGGAAAAGCAGCTTGATTACGCGCTTGATATTGGTCGCCAATTAGCGCAGCATGATATCCGTTATACGGTGGATGAGCGCTCCGAAAAGATCGGAGCCAAGATTAGAAATGCACAACTTTCAAAAATTCCAACCATGTTAATTGTCGGTCCGAGTGAAGAAGCGGATCGAACCGTATCTGTGCGCGCCCGTCCGGCAGGAGATGTGGGCGTGCATCCCCTTGATTCAGTCATTCATAGCCTGTGCTCTGATATTGCATCGCGAGCGCGGGTCTCGTCCCTAGTTCCCCAGAAAGGAAAGTAATCATACACTATGGCACTCCGTAGGCCCCCCCGTCGTCCCCAGCAATCGTTCACCCGCATCAATCACCGAATTCGGGTTCCCGAGGTCCGATGTATTGACTCTGATGGCGAGCAAGTTGGAGTTATTCCAACGCGCGATGCTCTGATGCGCGCCGAAAAACAAGGGCTGGACTTGGTTGAAGTCTCTCCGACTGCGAAGCCGCCGGTTTGTCGGATCATGGATCACGGCAAGTTTAAGTATGATCAGGAAAAGAAGCAGAAGATGCAGAAGAAGAATGCGGCTGCCACGAAGGTGAAGGAACTCAAGTTCCATGCCAATGTGGAGGAGCATGACTTCGACACGAAAGTTCGGCATGCGCGGGATTTTCTTGAGGCTGGGAATCGTGTCAAATGCTCCTTGTTTTTCCGCGGACGCGAAGGGGCCCATCAAGAACTTGGATTCGAGGTCATGAATCGAGTTCTGGGTGATTTGGAGGATTTGGCTGTGGCCGAGCAACCGCCTCGACTGGTGGGGCGCAGTATTATTATGTTGCTGACGCCGAAGCCATCTACGAAGAAATAATTCGTCGCTCTGCGAGCCCTTTTTCAACATCTGGAACCGCTGCCAATAAGGTCCGTGTGTACGGGTGTTGCGGCTGCGTAAATAGTTCCTGAGGTGTGCCGCTCTCCACGACTTTCCCTTGATTCATCACGAGGATCCGGTCGCAGACATACCGGACCACGGCAAGATCGTGCGCGACGAACAAAAGCGCCAAGTTCATTTTCTGTTGAATATCCTTCAATAAATTGAGGATCTGTACTTGCACCGAAACATCCAAAGCGGACACGGGCTCATCGGCAATCAACAGGCTGGGATCTACGGCCAATGACCGGGCGATGCCGATGCGCTGGCGTTGGCCCCCACTGAATTCATGCGGATAGCGATCCATGTAGGCGGGGTCGAGTCCCACCGCCTCAAAAAGCTGTCGCGCTTTTTCGTGGCGCTGGTTGCGGTCTTTCATGCCGTGAACGTGGAGAACTTCCTCAATTGCTTTCCCCACTGATATGCGCGCATTCAGTGAGCCGTACGGATCCTGAAACACCATTTGCACGTGCTTGCGGTATAGTTTCAATCCTGTGCCTGAGTAGTCAGATATGTCTTGGCCTTGGAAGCATATCCGGCCCGCATGAATATCGGTCAGTCGCATGACCGCTCGGCCCAGCGTCGTTTTCCCACAGCCACTTTCGCCCACCAGGCCGACGCTTTCGCCCGGACGAATATCGAATGTGACTCCGTTAACGGCTTTGACAAGGTGGCGGGATACACCGTAATGAACATGAACATCCTCTATTGTCAGCAACGGTTGTTCAGTAGGCGATGCTGGCATTAGAGTTTCTCCCAAAAATGACAGCGCGATGTCTGTGCATCATTCATACGAGCAAAGGTGGGCGCTTGTTCCTGGCAAAGCGGCTGCGCCAAGGGGCAACGCGGGCGAAAACGACAGCCACTTGGCAGGTCGATTGGATTGGGGACAGTGCCTTTCATGCCCGCGAGTCGTTCATTGCCGCCTTGCAATGTAGGGACTGCTTGCAAGAGACCTTTTGTGTATGGGTGCCGAGGGTGTCGGAGGACCTGAGTGGTTTCTCCAGCTTCAACCACGTGGCCTGCATACATGATATTGACGCGGTGGGCGATGCTGCCAACAAGGCCAAGGTTATGTGTGATGAGGAGAATGGCCATACCCAATTCTCGCTGCAGTGAGGCGAGCAGATCAAGGATTTGAGCTTGAATAGTCACATCGAGCGCGGTGGTCGGTTCGTCGGCAACGAGGAGCCGTGGTTGGCAGGCCAGGGCCATGGCAATCATCGCCCGCTGCTGCATGCCGCCGCTGAGTTGGTGGGGGTAGGAGCGCGCAGCGCGATGCGGATCAGTCATACCGACTCGCTCCAGCAGTTCGAGTACTTCTTTCTCAACAGGTGCTTTGGGGCGATGCAGGCGAATCGACTCACCGATTTGATAGCCGATTCGAAACACGGGGTTCAGCGATGCCGACGGATCCTGAAAGATATAGGCAATGTCATTGCCGCGCAGAACCCGTAGCTCTGCCTGGCTCATACAGAGGACATCTCGCCCTTGCCAAAGTACACGGCCCCCCGCATAGCGAGCGGGAGGCTCGGGTACCAGACGGGCCAATGCCATGGCCGTCACGCTTTTCCCGCAACCACTTTCCCCGACCAGGGCGAGGGTCCTTCCTGATTCAATTTCAAGATCCAATCCATCCACAGCACGAATTGGCTGTTGCGGTGATCCAAAATGAACCTGTAAGCCCTCGATGCGAGCAATCAACTCTGTTTCCTTGTTCATCAGGCAGGCAGTGTAGAATGAGACAAGCCAGTCGTCGATGATTTCATAACTCGATTGGGGTCAGCCCTTGAATTTGGAGTATACAGGAAGGAGTTTGCTGTGGTATTCTCTTGAATATGGCAAGGCATCTGCGAGTTGAATACCCTGGGGCGATCTATCACGTTACATGCAGAATAGTGGGCAGTGTAACTGAGGCAGGGGGTGATATCATGGAACGGCATTCCGAGAAGTGTCTATTCCGTGATGATGCTGATCGTGAGCGTTTTCTAGTGAAGCTCTCGGAGCGTGTCGAACAATTTAATATCCGTTTGTACTTGTTCGTCTTGATGGCGAATCATTTTCATTTAGTGTTCGAAACACCCGAAGCGAACTGTTCAAAATTCATGCAATCCCTGTTGACGGCCTATACGGTATATTACAATCTGCGTCACCGCCGCCATGGGCATTTGTTGGATGGTCGTTTTAAGTCAAAGCTGGTTGATGGAGACTCTTATCTTCTCGCTTTGTCGCGCTATGTACATCTCAACCCAGTTCAGATCGCTTCGATGAAACATAAGGTGATTGAAGAACGGATCAAGGTGTTGCGGGCTTGGCCGTGGAGTAGTTATCCCAGTTACATAGGTGTGTGCACACCGCTAAGCTTTCTTTCTCCTGGGCCGTTGCTTGCGGAAATGGGTGGGCCTCGCCGTGCGTGGCCGAGGCTCTACCGCGAGTTCGTTGAAGGAGGGCTTGTTGAGTCTGATGATGAATTGAAGACGATGTTGACTCTTTCGCCACGCAGCATTGGTAGTGATGAATTTCGATCTCAAATTGACGAGCTTTATCAAGAGCGTCTCAAGACATTCGCTAGGTCTGAAGATGTGTCCTTTCGTCATCTGACCGAACCAATGCCTCCGGAGGATGTAATGAAGGTTTTGGTAGAAGTGTTTGCTGTTGAATTAGAGGATTTCAAACGTCGGAAGCGAAATTGTCCTTTGCGGGCTGTCGCGGCGCGCATGTTAATTCGATACGCTGCTCTGGACCAGCGCGAGGTTGCCACTCTATTGAACATCGGCAGCGGATCAGCCGTTTGTAAACAACTGTCATACTTACCGGATAAGTTGTCGAAAGATGCTCAGTTGTGGCGACGAGTTGAACTTATCGAAAAGCATTTGAGTGAAACTAAATCCACGAGAATTCGAGAATTGTCTGGGGAACCTGTTAAATCCTAATTCAAGGGCTGACCCCTAAGTTGCTGCTTTTGATTTGCTCGCAGAGAGTATTCTTGCTAAAGCCAATCCTCATTCTGGAGGTTCCACTGTATGCGCTATTCATTTTTATTCTTGGTGTTCATGGTTTCGATTGTGGGGTTGTCCAACATCGCATATTCAGTGGCTGCGGACAGCATGCCGGACGTAATGGTGTCAGCGGCGGGGTATTCAAGCCCTGCTCCTGCATCGGGTGTCGATCGTCCTTTGGAAATCATTTCCGCCTGGATTGTCGCTCCGAATGAACGACTCGATACTCATCAATTAGTCTTTTATCTCAAGAATGCGGGAAAAGAACCGGTTGCTGTTGCGACTCGCGAGTTGAAATCGTCGATCGCTTATTATCCAAGTGACCGTGACCGTCCCAATCTTCTAGAGGTTGCCTTCCAGGGCGCGAGAACTGTTGAAAATATTCCGATTGTTATGCCCATGGCTGATATCGGTGTTGTGAAATTGCTGCCAGGTAAGGCTGCAGAAGTGAAGGTCGATTTCAACTTGCCTGAGGATGTGAAGACATTGGAGATTTCATACTGGATATCGGAGCGAATGGCGCGCCGTTATGGTATCTGGCAAGGGCGTGCATCCAGCGGGTCCATCAATGTCACTGGTTTGGCTGCAAAAGAATACATCCAGTATACTGCTTCTAGTGTACCGAAGACATGGTTCGAGCGGCATGAAACAGGCAGCCTCTATTGGACGGGCGAACGACCTCAGCATTT
>SLBD01000003.1 GCA_007126515.1 Kiritimatiellia bacterium | reverse complement strand
CGAGAACATCACAGCGGTTAACAATATCTCCGGATTCATTCTCGGATACGCGGCGTATGCAGACAATTTGCATGCGGTTTCCAATCAGTTGGATGGGATTCGCATGTTTTTTGAATGCTTCGTGCAGAATTCATTCGCTGTTCATAATGGTCGAGATGGCTTCTATACAGCGGCTGCTCGCAGCAAAATGGAATCATGTGTCGCCTCGCGCAATGGACAGCATGGCTTTCATTTGCCGACAGGCGGTAACTTGTCGCATTGTGCTGCCTTTCTGAATGCAGAGTCTGGCTTTCATGGGCAAAATATGAAATTGCTGAATGTGGAGGGATCAGCAAACTTGGATGGCGTGCATCTGACAGCCGCCAGCGCAATGATCCGCGATTCACGGTTCCATTCAAACTATCGTTATGGGATTCGCCTTGGCAATCGGGCGGATGTCCGCGACAACGTGATCTCGCGCAATGGGTTCTTTTCGGCAGTCGACGGGATTGGACTCTTTGTTGAGGGGGATCACAACCAAATTTCCGGCAACACCCTGATTGGGAATCAGGAGGGTGTCGCCGTGACAGGCGTGAACAATATTCTGACCGGCAACCGAGTCAGTTCTTCTGACGAACTAAACTGGAATATCGCCGCCAGCAACGTCTGCTTTGTCGTCGAGGGTATGACAGGTGGCGCTTTTACAGGCGATTCAGGCGGCGCGGGCATCGGGACCTTTGATCCGTATGCAAACTTTACTTTCTGATCGCTGACCTCACGCATCGCATGGCGATGGGGCGTGTCGTGCCGCTGACACGGAACTCGCCGCCCTCTTTCCCGACACCCCCCATCCGGGAACGCCGAGCCCCAGCTCGGCAACTCTTTCCAGCCCATCTCAGCGCGCAATTGCCCACGCCAGCAAGAGCGTGCTGGCCACCGAGGTCAGGGCCTGGCGCCCGGCAATCTTCAGTGCAAAGCGCGTGCCCAGCTCCTTGCGAATGGTCCACAGGGTGACGAGGCAGGCGGTGAGCGTGGAGGCGAAATAAACGAGTACCAACACTTGCCCTGCCGTCAGCGATTGCAGCAAGGCGCCTTCGCCGGTGTTGAGTACCAGCAAGCCGTCTTTGCGAATAATTGAAAAGATGACACCGGGCGCGACCTCGCCCGGCAAGCGGAAGAGGGCCAGCGCAGGTGTGACGGCATCGGCAATTCGTTCCAGAACACCGACATAATCCAGCACAGCGCCCACCGCGCAAATCAAAATGAAGATCGGGATGGCTTGCAGCAGAAACTGCTTCACCACCGCACGCACTCGCCACGACACGGCCCGCCACGATGGCGCTTGTAGAAACGCTGCCTCGCTGAGCGGACGCGCTTGGGCACGGGATAGGGCGGGGTTCCAGATGCGTGTGTGAATCGCGCCAACGACAAATAGCATCAGCAGATACGGCGCAAACAACCACGGGTGACCCGCTACACTGAACAGGGCCAATGACGCGCCGATTTGATAGCTGCACGCGGATCCAAAAGAGATCATCGATACACACGCCTTGCGCGTGCAGGCCGCACAGCCGCGCGTTTGAAACACCGCAACCACGTTGCAACCGAAACCGGTTAGGATCGGAATCAAATCACGGCCATGCAAGCCGATCCGCCGCAAGGGACCATCCAAGGCCGTCGTGATCCGGTCTTTCAGCCCGCACTCCTCTGCCAAGGCCACGCTCATGCCAATGAATAGGACCACGGGAAACGCCCATAGAAACGAGTACCAGCCCAGCGAAATGACGCCATAATCGCCCATCAACATGGCCTGCCAAAAATCTGGCCAGGCGGCTAAACGTTCAGTCAGTGGATCAATCATTAAGGCGTCCAACGGATCTTCCAGCGTATCGGCAAGCCAATACGCGACAAACACAGGCACTGCAAACAGCGCGGTCATAAAAGCCAAGGCCAAAGGGACGCCGAACAATGGCCGTTCAAAAGCACTTCGCTGCGGCTCAACCTCTATCATTGGCTCGCGTGCGGGCGGAATGGCCTGCGTCAAGGACGGGGTCGCGCGATAGATCGTGTTAAGCAGGGTTTGTCGATCCGTATCACTCACCATCCGTGCATTGACGATGCATACAGGGATGCCCGTTGCCGATTCGATCTGCTGGACGTATGCAAATGCGGCGTCAGACGCCCGGTCTTTGAATGTGGCGACAATGGCAACCGGCTTCGTTGCCAGTTCCTCCGCCAGCAATTGATTCAGTGTCTTCAATTCCGATTCCATGTGCGTGCCCCGCACGACCCAGAGCATCCGATCCGCCTGTGTCAATTCCGCCAGCGCAATCAGCGTTGTGGCCGCATCGTCGGATGTGCGAATGCCGGGCAAGTCCACCACATCGGCACGCGCACCCCGAATGGGACCACGACGAACCGAGACCGTTGAGCCGCGCACGTTTTGCTCATCGCCGGTCGCTTGACCCGTCAAGGCACGGAAGACGGCCGACTTCCCGACTGACTCAAGTCCTGCTAAGGCAATCGCGGTTTGGGTTGTGGGCGGCGGCAGAATATCTGTTTTCATGGTATGTCCTTTTCTCCGCAATGGCTGCGGCCACGATCGGGAAACGCGTGCGGAATTTGTAGATAAAGCAAAACAATTGATCGCCGTGGCGGACATGCGGGCCAGCGAGAAACAGGCCGGGCATGACAGTGGACTCGTCGCAAGCACTGAGTTGAATCTGGCCTCTCTCATCGCGGGCGAAGGCATCCGGCAGAAGTGACAGGCTGCCCCTAAATCCGTTGGCGAGAATGGGGCGAGTCGCCGAGGTCCATTGCTTGCCATCGGCCGTCTGCGTTCTGTACAACCCGTCGATCTGAGTCACTTCCATAACCGGCGCGCTTCTGTTCAGGATCAAGCGTCCAGTTTTTTGCATGCCTTCCAAACGGGCGCGCGTCTTGATCGATAAGATCGAGCTGGGATCTCCCTCCGTTTCTTCCCAAGGGACGCTAGGATCCAGGACCCGCACTTTGGCGCAGTGAGCAATCAGATGACTGGCCACATCCATCCCGCTTTCATAACCGCCGATGACCAGAAACTCGGCTCCCTTCAACTCGGAGTAGGAAGCAAGCGTCATGCTGTGAATGCAGAGCTCGCTGCCAGGAAAGGGGTTGGTATTGGGATATTGAAACTCTCCAGCCGCCCAGACCACGGTACGCCCATACAAAGCACCCCCGGAGGTGTCCAGTTTGATCGTTCCATTCTCATGCCGCAGTAGGCCGCGCACATCGATGCCTGTCTGAACCTCCAGCTCGTTACGCACCGCCAATTCACGCAAGTAGCGGGCATATTGTTTGCCCGTCGGATGTTCGGCACTCAACCATGCGCCCGGCGAGAAGCTGGCGGTGACAGCATTGAGGTCGGGGCAGCCGAATTCATGCGCCGGGAAGGAAGGCGTTATGAAGCGCGTCTCTCTCGGCCAATTCTCGAACGAATGACCGATCCCGTGCCGATCCACGATCAGCGAGTCCTCAAAACCCAATTGTTTGAGCGCGATTGCCACGCCCAAACCCGCCGGGCCTGCTCCGACAATGATCGTGTTGAATGTCGTTGTCATGCCCGCGCTTCAATCATCGGCAGCCGGGTCGGATCGATATCCACACCAATCAGAATGGCGACCGGGTCAAATTCCAATTTGCTACGGATGCGCTTCAGGGAAATCGAGTCGGGACCATCGACGCGCTGGAAGTAGACAGGGGCTTCCTCCTCCTCCTCCACATACGCGATTCCTTTAGCGCGTAGGACTTCTGGCGGCAGCGCCCTCAAATAGGCTTCCAGTTTGGCTTGTGGCAGTCGGTCGGGCAGGGGAACTTCCATGCTGGCAAAATGGTGCTCGGCATGATGATGGTTATGGTGATGGTGATGGTGATGCTCTTCGGCGTCTTTATTCCTTTGGCTGAATCTTCGCGGCGGCAAAGATCCTGATTCTTTAACCAGTTTATGGGCCGCCTTCGATAAGTGGTCGGGTGTGGTCCAACTCAACTTGGGGGCCAAATCCTCCACGGCTGCCTGCACTTCGCTTGCTCGTTCCGATGAGACTTCATCCCGCCGCGTCAAAAGTCCATAACCGGCCGTCTGCACCTGTGAGCGCTCCAGACGATTATTCCAGTTGCGCTTCTGCCAGCGTTTGCCATCGACCACCACGATTTGGATGGGCAGCGTATAACGCTCCGTTGCATCATCGGCCGTGAAGATCTCGATCAGTTGCGCCGCATCCGCCGTGCCGTTGGCTTCGATCAGCATGACGCTCTCGGGCGTCAGCGGCGCCGCTCGCAGCGCGTCGAACAGGGCCTCGCGCGAGCCACAGCAAATGCAGGTACCAGCGATCGGCTCCACCAGCGCCGCGTATTCCTCGAACGAGGCCGCATCGACGCGCGCATTTTGGTAATCGTTGAGGATAATGTGCGGACGCACACCGCGCTCGATCAGGGCCGGGACCCATTCCCGCAACAGCGTAGTCTTGCCCGCGCCCAGAAAGCCTGTGACCAAATAAAGCGGCGTCATTCCGTGCCTTTGGTCATAATCGTCGCATTGCTGATATGCGTAATATACTCGCGCTTCGAGCCCGCCTCCTTGATGCGAATGAACCCGCTCGAGATGCAGTACTCCACCTCTTCCGCTTTCAATGGCTCATCGACACATTTCGCGCAACCGCCCTTGAGGTAGACAGACGCATTCTTAACAATATTTGTAGCGAATAGGCTCATTTGATTTCTCCTTTTAAAAAGTTTGTTTGTGAGGGGAGAAAGATAACTAATGATAATTAATTATCAAGAAATTAATATTGATATAGAACCTGCAATACCAAAGATTTTGAGGTGGCTGGGTTTGCCAGGGTCTGGAATCCATTGGCGGATGCGGAAGAGTAGGGTGAGATTGTTCCGCTAATGGTCCGGGATGCCGCTCTCAAACTTAGTCGCGAGCTTTGTCCCGAACTTTGTCGAGGCGAAGTTGTAACCTGCTTCGCTGAAAGTGTTCAGGAGTTTAGTGTGCAGTAGGGCTTGTGACAGCAGTCACAGTTTACGGGGGCGGCGAGAGAACGGTTTACGACTACGGCGACGACTACGGAAGACGATTAACTCGCTCTTCTCGTGATCCGTAGTCGTCGCCGTAGTTGTCGACCCACTCAATGGAAGAAAATGG
>SLBD01000060.1 GCA_007126515.1 Kiritimatiellia bacterium | reverse complement strand
TTGAGACCTATTTCCCTGTCGTGGGCACCGCGGAACACTTCCATGAGTCAATCCTGTTGATGCGCCGTGAATTGGCTTGGTCTTTCTTCCCGTTGTATGTCCCCGCTATGGTGCGCAAAAAACCGAAAGTGAAGTCGGCGGACGTGTCGCAGGAAATAAAGCAGCTGATCGAGTCGCGCAATGCGTTGGACGCAGAGCTCTATCGACGCATTACTGAGCGCCTCCAAGGCCAAATTGAAGCAGCCGGCGGTCCGCTTCAGAAGGCTGTTGCGCGCTACGAACGCTGGAACCCTCGCTATGCAGCAGTCATGAAGTACTTGCCGATGTATCGACGATCTACTCGTCATTCCTAGTCCCGCGCGCATGATCGCTAATCGCAGAATAACCAGCACAGGGTACTTCTCTGTCTTTCTGTTTGATAATGCCGACTCGAGGAAGCAACATTATAGAATGTTATTAAGGCCTCCATGCAGCTAATTCAGGCAAAAATGATTTTCATGCTCGCTCTGTGGCTATGCGGAGTGGCGCTGGTACATTCGGAAACCGTTCGTATCAACGAAGTCATGGCATCCAATCAGAGCACAATTGCGGATGAGGATGGTGACTACGAGGACTGGATCGAGTTGTACAATTACGGCGATGAACCGGTCGATCTGACGGGTTGGGGGCTAAGCGACAATTATGGTAATCCCTTTAAATGGACCTTCCCCGATGGGGTAACCCTGTGGCCGGGTATGTACATGTTGGTGTGGGCATCAGGGAAGGATCGGTACGAGCCATTGGCTATGCACCGATCCTTGGTTTCCGAAGGGGCTGAATGGCGACAGGCGGAGATTGATGGCGAGGATGTCGCTGGGTGGACGGCTGTTGGTTTTGATGATACCGGGTGGTTGCAGTCTCACGGTCCATTCGGACGCGGACCGGGCTATATGGTGGAAACGGAATTTGGTGCCGACTGGTCACGCGTGGGACTCAGACGTGCTTTCGATTATACCCCCATGGGGGGATCCAATGTGCAGGTGCGGGTGCGTAGCAACTGGGGCGCTATCATCTATGTGAACGGTGAGGAGGCGGTCCGCCACTTGGTTTCAGATGAGGACGTCGTTCAGCCTGTTCCTGTTGATGGTCTCCGTCTCTGGGTTTCATCCCATACGGGAATAGAGCCGCGTGATCAGGATGGCACCAACTATGTGACGCAATGGACGGATTTGAGCGGTAACGGGAATCACTTGGTAGCTCAGTCTGAAGCACGCCAGCCGGTCTGGGTGGAGGGGGGCTGGCAGTACCATGCTGTGGTTCGTTTTGACGGCGTGGGGCAATCCTTGGTTAGTCCTGCGTTTGCTACGGGCGATGAGATAACCATCTTCGTGGTGGCAAGTCCAGTGGGGGGTGCGACTGGGCCGCGGCTTTTTTCCAAGGGTTCGACAGCTGGAGGCTTCCAGCTTCAGCGGTCGGGGACTTCTTCCACAGGACAGCTGCGTCTTGATACTTCGGGAGAGGGGGGCTTCAATCAGACAAGGAATATCGCGAATGTCTTTAATGCTGAATGGAAGCGTTTTTCCTTGGTCGCGACTCCGGCCAATGTGCGAGTCCGGGTGGACGATGGCGAAGTCTTTTTTGACGACTACCAGTGGGGCGACGGGATTGCCAACAACAACCCGTTTGTGTTGTTTGCCAGCTATTCCGGTGGCTGGGGGTTCGCGGAAGGCGACGTAGCGGAGGTGTTAGTGTTCGATCGAGCGCTGGACGCCGAGGAGGTCGCGCTTGTTGAGCATTATCTGGATGTGAAGTATTTTTTGGGGGACGATCCGGTCCCGGCCCGAACATACACCATTGATCCATCCGTTTTGATTGCGGGGGGCAACGTTATCGCGGTAGATGTGCAACAATGTGCACAGGATAACGCCGCCGTATATGTGGATTTGGCTGTGGTCGAACCGTTCACGGAGGCACTGCTGCATACCACATTCAGCATTTCATCTGCCGGCGAAGAGGTCATTCTGACCCGGCCCGATGGCGTCCGGGTCGATGAATTGCCGCCTTCGCCGCTCCCAGCAGGAGTATCTGTCGGTCGCGTGCCAGGCGAAGGCGATGCATGGTTCTTCTTCGATCAACCAACTCCGGGTGAACCAAACACAACCCAGGCTTACCTGGGTATTCTGGATCCGCCAGCTTTCTCCCACGAAGGGGGTTTTTATACGGATGCGATCAAGCTGGGTATGTCGCTGCCCGAGGGCAGTCCGTTGGGTTCAGAGATCCGTTACGAGATGGCTGCCGGCCCAGGAACAGAGGCGTTATCTTACGAAGCTCCGATTGCCATCAATGCTCGGACGTTTGATGTCGACGACGAACAGCAGGTGACGGACTCTGGCGGGCATCCGGATGGCCCATATGATGGCGTTCTGTTTGGACAGGGCTTCCGGATTCCCTTACCGACGGCCATCGCGGAGCTACCACTATCTGATTTTTCACTAGAGGCCCGCTTTCGCACGACGGATGTCGGTCGAAATATTCTAATGGGGAATTTCGGCGATGGTGCCAACGCAATGAATCTTGAACTGCATACCGATAATCGGGTTCGCGTCTATATTCAGGATGCTGCGGTCGCGACATTGGATATGAATTATTCGGCCGGGGCGGTCGATACGCGCGACGGCCAATGGCATCACCTCGTGGCCGTTCGAGAGAATTACGATGTTCGATTATACCTAAATGGTCAACAGATTGGCGAGGCGGGGACATATCCCAGCGATGGTTTCACCTTGCTGGGTGACTATTATTATTTGGGCCGTGATTCACGCTCGGGTGCCACCGAATTTAATGGTGAAATCAAGGATGCTCGACTATGGGCACGTGCTTTATCAGAAGCTGAGATCCTCGCGCATGGAAGTGGCGGAAGCCAAGCCGGAGCCGAAGGGTTGCTGGCAGAGTATGTTGAGCTCGTGCCGAATCACTATCTGTCTTGGATCAAAGCCAACGCTCCCAGTCAGAGTTCCCCTTTACCTGTAGGACCGCAGTTTAAGGCAACAGTGGTGCGCGCGTGGGTGGAAAACGAGGATTACCTGCCCAGTGCACAAACGATACGCACCTTTTGGGTTACTCCGCAGGGCCCCATGCGTTACACGCTGCCGGTGGTCTCGCTGGCGGTGAATCCAGAGGATTTGTTTAGCGCGGATCGCGGGATCTATGTGTATGGAGATAGTGCAAATGGGAATTACCGGCAGCACGGGCGCGAGTGGGAGCGACCAGCTCATCTCGAATTTTACGAGCCGGAAGGCACCCTCGGGTTGGCCCAGCATATCGGCTTGCGCATTCATGGCGGTGCCTCGCGTCAGATGCGGAAGAAGTCAATGCGCTTTTATCCGCGCGGCAGCTATGATGAAGCCTCCATTATCGATTATCCCATCTTTCCGGATGCAACGCATCATCCTGCCGATGACCATCCTTTTCAGACCTTTAATCGTCTCATCTTGCGCAGTGGTGGCACCGACTGGGGAACGAACTACGGGGGTGCCGACGACACGTGGGGTTCAACCGGCTTACGCGATCTGATGCAGCGCGTTGCCGTCGATTTGCCGATTGTGACGCAAGCCGCCTATCGCCGCGCAATTGTCTTCTTGAACGGGGAGTATTGGGGGATTCACAACTTTCGCGAACGCTACGATGCGTCCTACTTTGAGAAGAAGTTTGGGGTGCCGCGCGAGCAGGTTGTAATGTTTGAGCGGAACCGAAATGTCGACGAGGGCGAAGTGGCCGACCGCGCACACTATGACGCAATGCTGCAAATGCTGCGCGATGCCGATCCCGAAGATAAGAGTGTGTTCGAAGCGGTGGAAACGATGATGGATATGCAGGACCACATCTATTACACGCTCACGCAAATCTATCTTGGCAACTTTGATTGGCCGGGCAACAACATACGTTTCTGGCGCAAGCGCACGGAGAAATTCGAGCCGGACGCCCCTTACGGCCATGATGGCCGTTGGCGCTGGTTGCTATACGACGTTGATTTGGCCATTGGGTCACGCGGCTGGGGACACTCCCACAACACCTTGGCACATGCCACGGCCACGTCCAATAACCACTCGCTTTATAATCCGTTGTGGTCCACCGAATTGCTGCGTTTGCTGCTGCAGTGGGAACCCTATCGCCAAAATTTTATCAACACGATGGCTGACTTGCTGAACAACGACTTCGCCGCAGCCAATGTGGGTGCCTTAGTCGAGCACTTGCAGAAAGAAATTGAGCCGGAAATCGATGAGGAGATTCGCCGCTGGCGCACGTTCAATAATTCGCGGTCCCGCTGGGAAGATAACATGCAGGTGTTGGCGGACTTTGCGCAATTACGTCCTGCGACTGTGCGCTCACACTTTGTCGATTACTTTGATTTATCCGGCACAGCCGAAATGGCGGTAGAGGCCGGGGAAGGTGGAGCCATTCGCGTCAATACGCGAACAGTTGATCCCGCAGAATCCGTTGACGATTGGGTTTACTTTCAGGACGTCCCGGTCGAGCTTGAGGCTCTGCCCAAGCCGGATCATCGGTTCGTGGGGTGGCGCTTGAATGATGCCCCGGTCCTTTATTCCACGGATGCGGTGATCGAGCTGACATTGAGCGATGATGTGACCGTCGAGGCCGTCTTCGAGCCGATTCCGCTGGCGGAGCAACCGGCGGGCTTGCACGAGTGGGACTTTGAGGACGAAAATGGCACAGATTACCTGCTACCATCCTTCACGATTGGGGGCGGTGCGTTGACGATCTCGACCGGTACCGTATCCGTCGTGTCCCGGAACGCCACCGCACAGGATTTCGACTCTGCACACTTAAGGATTAACAACCCGATCGGAGCGGAACTGTTGTTTAACCTGCCGACCACCGACTACGAAAACATCACGCTGACATACGAGACGCGGCGATCGGGACAGGGCGCAGGCACGCAGCGCCTCGCGTATACCACGAACGGTGTCGACTGGGTCGACTGGCAGGAATACCCCATTTTTGACGCCGCGCCACAGTTTCAGGAGTGGGACTTTTCCGGAATAGCGGGCACATCCGATAACGCCGAGTTCGCCGTCCGCATTACCTTTGAACAGGGTGAAGGTGGGGATGCCGGTAATAATCGCTTCGACAACGTAGTGCTCTCCGGTGTGGCCTTGCCCGGCGTAAACCTGCCCCCCGTGGTGGTCGAGCCGATCGATTTGG
>SLBD01000128.1 GCA_007126515.1 Kiritimatiellia bacterium | reverse complement strand
ACGCGCTGGCTGAAGACACCCCCTCGCGATGCGATCAAGATGTTTGCCACGTTGGTGGAAGCATTGGAAGCGGAAGGAATTGAAAACCCCGGTGATCATTTGGCAATGATCCGAACGTGGAATGCAGCGACGCTGCTGATGAGTCGATCTCCGTGGACAGAGGCACAGATTGCGTCGATTCGCTCCTTTGCGCGTCAGCGCGGATTCGACGTGGACTGGCTACCCGGACTGCAGCCCGAGGAAGTGAATCAGTTCACGGTCATGGCTGAACCCGTTTACCATCAGGCAGCGGTGGCCATTTTAGGCCCGGAACGCGAACGATTCTATCGCGAGTACTTGTTCCATATTCGCCCAGCGACCGATGACCGGCCGCATTTCTTTCAATTTTTCAAGTTAGATACCTTGCCGGCTTTGGTTCGTGAAATGGGCATGGATTGGGTGCCCTTTGTCGAGTGGGGCTATATTGCGTTGTGGGCCACGCTCTTGCAAGGAGCTGTGGCCAGTGTCATTCTCATCCTGGTTCCCTTGTGGGTGTTGCGGCGGCGTACCGAAACCGGCGGCGGACGGCGCTGGGTGGTGTTGTATTTTACGGCTTTGGGCTTGGCGTTTATGCTGCTGGAGATTGCCTTTATTCAAAAGTTCATGTTGTTTTTGGCCTACCCAATTTACGCCGTCGCTGTTGTCTTGGCTGCGTTTCTGGTGTTCTCCGGTTTGGGCAGCTTGACCGTCGACCGCTGGCGAGCGCGAAGTCAGTCATCATCCTCTACGATCTTCAGAATTCCAGGGCAACAGGTAGCTGCGCCAGCCACAGAGGGCTGGCCTACAGAAGATGATGATTGTAGGCCGGGGCTCTTTCCCCGGCGGTCTGCAGGAATTCGGTTAGGCTCGGTAGCTGCGCCAGCCACAGAGGGCTGGCCTACAGAAGATGATGATTGTAGGCCGGGGCTCTGTCCCCGGCGGTCTGGACGCTTTGCCGACTGGCAAATCGTCGCCTTGGCTGTCGCGTGCATTGTCATGCTGACGGGGATCTATGTCGCCAGCCTGTCGCATTTGTTTATGGCGTGGGCTGCGTGGGGCGACGGCGCTCGCATCGCGGTCAGTGTGGTGCTGATTGCGCCGCTGGCCTTTTGCATGGGAATGCCTTTGCCCGTGGGGTTACAATATGTTAGCGATCGGTTCGCTGCCTTAGTGCCCTGGGCCTGGGCGATCAACGGGGTAGCTTCAGTGATGGGAGCAGCCTTGGCGACCTTGACGGCGATTCACTTGGGCTTTCGTGTCCTGGTCTGGCTGGCCGCCGGAATCTATGTCTTGGCAGTGCCCGTGTTTGGGGGCTTGGTCCGGGCAGGAAGAGAGTCAAATGCTGTGTAACACATTTCTACATCTGCCCAAAGTCGGTCCGAAAACCGAATCCCGGATTTGGGAAACGGGCTTGCATCATTGGCAAGATGTGTTGCAGGCATCGGCAACCGAGTTGCCGCGCTGTTTGCAATCAGACGACGCGCAGGTTGCACTGACTCAAGGCATCGAGCAGTATCAGGCAGGAAAGTGGCGCTACTTTGACGACTGTTTGCCCGGCGGCGCAAAATGGCGGGCGTACGGCCCTTTGCGGGATCGCACACTTTATGTTGATATTGAGACCGATGGCATGAGCAATCAGATCACGGTGCTTGGTGTATGGGATGGCAATGCATTCCATGCCTTCGTTGCCGGAGAGAATTTGGAAGATGGACTACAGTTGCTGGAGTCGGCAGCCGTGATTGTGACGTACAATGGTGCGGGATTCGATATGCCGATCATCCGCAGCCGCTTTCCCTACAACTTGTTCAACCACATTCACATCGACTTGATGTGGCCCTTGCGCCGACTGGGGTTCAAGGGCGGATTGAAAGGCATCGAACGACAATTGGGGCTGGAACGCAGCGATGCCACACAGCACATGAGCGGCTGGGACGCCGTCTATCTCTGGCAGCAATACCGCCGTGGCAGTCAAGAAGCCAAAGAATTACTGCTCGCATACAACGAAGAAGATGTGCGGAATTTGCAGCCCTTGATGGAATGGACATATTCCACCCTCGTGGCTCACGTTGGATTTCCTCTGCGGGAAATGGACGTGTGATGCGCTGTTTGTTCCCGTATGTATTGACACGTGGGGGAGGGCGAGACTCTGTCGAGCCGTGTGCACGAGTTGAGTCAGCACTTATACCAATCACAAATACTTCCGGGTATTATCTGGCGTTACTGTAGACGCGGCCGCTGGCCGCGTTCTTATTCCGCGACCAGCGGTCGCGGCTACAGGATGATGTGCCGAGAGGTATCAGAAGTTGGTATTATTCCTGAGCGGCGCTTTAAAGATCTGTCAGATTGTTGTTAAAGAATAATACACAGGGCTTGACAGGTTTGCTGATTTTTGGGTACGATTATCCATTATGAAGACATCATCTAAAACCATAACTGGGGCGCTGACTGTTCTTCTCACAGCGCTGGCCGTTTCGAATGTGAACGCTGCATACCGTGCCTTCTTGAAAATAGATGGACCGGAAGTCAAAGGGGAATCCCGGGTTGCGGGTCACGAGGACGAAATTGAAATCTTCTCTTTTTCCTGGGGGGCTTCCAATCCAAGTGCACAGGCTATGCACGGCGGTGGGGGCGGAGCAGGCAAAGTATCGCTTTCGACACTCACGGTTGGGAAGAGGGTCGATAAGGCGACACCTGCATTATTCCGCAATGCAGTAGTGGGTGAAGAGCACCTTTTTGACGGGGATGAGTACCCGATCCGGCTCGTCATGGTGTACATGCCCGAGGACAGTGAGCCTGTAGAAATGTTCTCGATTGAATTGAACCAGAGTCAAATTGCAGAACTACGCGCCAATGTGGTGCCAGCCGCAAGGGGCGGGGGCGATGATGTGCCTATGGAATCGTTGTCCCTGTCATTTGGGAAAATTCGTATGAATGCTGCGGGGCGAGATGAGGATGGTGGGTACAGAGAATTGATGCCTGATGAAGCCATTGCTGTTGATAATCCGGCGTTTGAAGACGACGAGGAATAATGAAGTGCTTCATACTGATAGGACTCTGTGCGGTCCTGACAGTCGGGGCCGCCGCTAATGAAAATGCGTGGCTGCGTTTCGATCCCGAGCGTCCAGGCACGGCACACGATCCGGCCTTCACGAACGGCTGGCATGCGATCGAACAATTCGAATTCTCTGCACCAGAAGCAGGGGAAGCTGTGGCAGAGCTGGGTTTCGTTAGCCCGATAGGTCCGTCGACTCAGCATTTGATGCAGGATGTAGCCAACGAAACCCTGTTCGACCTAGTTGAGCTGGTTTTGCATGCCGATACGAGTCAGTCGCGCCTGCTGCTTGAGCGTGTCATGGTGGTCGAGCAAGCAGTGGTGTGGGACGGCGATGCCACCGCCAGTCCACGCCAGCATCTCACCTTGTCGTTTGCTGCCATCACCTACTTGTACGAATCCGACGATGAGGCAGTCACAGGGACATATAGTGAGGTAGAGATTGCGACCGGTGGCGGTAGCGCTGGAGATTATCATCCACGTGACCCGACTGTGCCGCCCGTCTTTGGTGCAACCTTGTCCCGCGATATGGCCCAGCCAAATGTATTCCAATTGTCTTGGGAAAGTGATCCAGGCGTGCAGTACGATGTGGAATTCTCCGATGATTTGGCGGATCCTGGCAGCTGGTCAAGAATCCCCAGCGGTCAAGTCTTTGGCGACGAAGGGCGAATGACCACGATTCACGTCACAGAGCCTCTCGGCTTCTATCGTGTTCGAGAACGCTAGAACCTGTCTGGAGGCGTTTTTACTATCAAGTGCAGCCACTGACATCTGCTTAACTCATACCATTTGCATAAACTTCTCGGTATAAACCTGATGGGTAGGGCGGGCGGTCCCTCGCCCGCCGCGGCTCGCTCGGCCTGTCACGCCGAAGCTTTGCGAAGGCGGATGAGCTCGCCCTTTCCTGATTAATACCGATTCGTATATGTGTTTGGTATCACTGATTCATTTCGAGGGTCCTGATCGGCGCAGCGCTGATTGCCGCGTGGTCGCCTCCCCAAAACTTCCTTCAATCAGCCATTTCCGGCGGACACGATCCTTATATGCCTCGTCACTATGTGACTGAGCCCGTTAATGGGTATCCCCATCCGCTTTCTGATGCCCTTGTTCCCCGCTTGATCGAGGACGATCCGGCGACGTACGGGAAATTATCCACCCAAGGTCAGGGCTGTGGACTGGCTGTTTTCCTATTTGTTGTCCTTGCGGCAGTGGGAGCCTTCTGCACTTAAAGGGGCGATATAGCATCCGATCAGGATTTTGTGGGTTTGATTAGAAATTGATTAGCGAGAGCCTTGCGCTTGACCGGGGTAGGGGTTGCTACCTACGGTGCCTGCCAAAACCACCTATCAGTCAGGGGCTCTGCGCATGGCCGTTTCAGTCAGTATCGACAATGTAGTCAAAACCTTCGATTCCACGCGGGCGGTCGATGGCGTGACCCTGACCATTGAACCCGGCGAGCTGTTCTTTTTGCTGGGCCCTTCGGGATGCGGCAAAACGACCCTGCTGCGCTGCATCGCGGGATTCCACGAGCCTGATTCCGGTCGGATTCTGATCGGTGACGAAGATGTCACCCCCCTGCCTCCGCATCTTCGCGATACGGGCATGGTCTTTCAAAGCTACGCCTTGTGGCCGCACTTGACGATTGCCCAAAACGTCGCCTTTGGATTGGAAATGCGCAAGCTGAGCCGCAGCGAGATCAACCAGCGAGTGGCGGAAGCGTTGGCGTTGGTGAAAATGTCCGATCGAGCGAATGACAAACCCAATGAATTGTCCGGTGGCCAGCAACAGCGGATCGCTTTGGCCCGCGCCTTGGTGATTCATCCCCGTTGTTTGCTGCTCGATGAGCCGCTCTCCAATCTGGATGCCAAGCTGCGGTTGGAGATGCGCTCCGAAATCCGTCGCATTTGCAAGCAAGTCGGCCTCACAGCAATCTATGTGACCCATGATCAAAAAGAAGCCCTCTCGATTGCCGACCGGCTGGCCGTGTTGGATCAGGGGGTGTTGCAACAATGCGGCACTCCGCGCGAGGTCTACACGCGGCCCGCATCGCAGTTCGTGGCCAGCTTTATTGGCGAAACCAACTTGGTGAACGGGACCTTCATAGAAGTCCAGAATGGCCTCGCTCTCGTGAAAACGGATCTTGGCACGTTT
>SLBD01000010.1 GCA_007126515.1 Kiritimatiellia bacterium | reverse complement strand
TAAACCGATATGGCTACTCGATTCGAGGCTTATCCCATGAATTTAACTTTCGGTTCACAATCCTCACAGACACATGGCGAATCTGGCGTGATTCAATGACATGGGGGATTGGACCCGGCACTCTCCCTCTTGTTTTTCCCTACTACCAATCTGAGGCACTCGGCGCAGTGCAGGTTGCCCATGCTCACTGCGAGCCCTTGCAGTGGTTGACGGAGGTAGGGTGGCTGGGACTCTTGATCAGTGGCTTGCTGGTCGGAAGCTCTCTGCACGTGGCTCGAAAGGCTACTCCGAGTGCAAAAGATCGATGGCCCTTGTTTCGTGACATCGAAGGACCTGCATTGGCAATCGCTCTCATGACGGTTGGGCTACACAGCTTGATCGACTTCCCGTGGCGGATGCCAGCCATTGTTTGGGTTACAGCAAGCTGGGTTGGTTTGGTGTGCTCGCAATGGGAGCGGCAACACTCGCAAGAAAGAGCAACGTGAGATGATCGATTCTTTGCCAACGTTGCTTGAAGAGGAGTCTCTGCGTCGGTGGACCACCCTGCGAGTGGGGGGAGCCGCTCGCTTTTTTTATGCACTTACCGCAACAGAAAAAATGGCGGATGCATTGACCTTTGCGCAGGAGAGAGCGTTGCCCGTGTTCGTCCTGGGAGGCGGAAGCAATGTGCTGGTGAGCGACTCCGGCTTCGCGGGCCTTGTGATTCACATTCACACAGCTGGCTGTGTAGTTGAGTCTGATGATGGGAGCACGGTTGCAGTCCGGGTTGCGGCGGGTGAATCGTGGGATGCATTTGTCGCGCACTCAGTCGATATGGGATGGTGGGGTATAGAAAATCTGAGCGGGATCCCGGGGACGGTGGGCGCCGTCCCTGTGCAGAATGTGGGTGCCTATGGCCAAGAGGTGAGCGACACGATTGTGTCTGTGGAAGCCTGGAACCGAGAGGCATCCTCGTGGTGTACGTTGACTCCTGAAGACTGTCAGTTTGGCTATCGACAAAGCGTGTTCAACACGAGTGCGATTGATCAGTACATCATCACGCAGGTCACATTCCGTCTGCAGCGCAGGGGGGGGGGCTGTCTTGATCATGTGGCTGTGGGCGAGTGGTTGGATCGCCACGCTTGCAAGAATCCATCGCTACGCGACCTGCGTCGTGGCATCCTTGCGTTGCGCAGTGATGGACGCCTTCCCGACGTTCGCGCGACGGGCAACGTGGGGTCATTTTTTAAGCATGTGCTTTTGACCTCAGATGACTTGGAAAGATTGAGACGGCATTTAGCGGACCGCATGGAGTTGCTGAGCGCGGATCGACTGTATGAATTGGCTCGGCGGTTCCGCGTAGGCGGTTTCTTCAAACTTCCAGCTGGCGCGTTGATTCAAGCCTGCGGTGCCGTCGGTTGGCAAGAGGGTGGGGCGGCTCAGCACGAGAGAAACCCGTTGGTTCTTGTGAATCGAGATGGGACTGCCAGCGCCAAGGATGTGATGCGATTGGCGGAGCGGATTCGAGATTGTGTCTTTGAAAATGCGGGCATTGAACTTAAGATCGAGCCCCGTTGTATTGGCTGGGAAATCAAGCCGAGTGCCTCTCGACGGGAGAGAGAATCACAATCATGAATGAGCAGAATGCCAATGGGATTACACCTTTGCCGGATGAGCAGTGGGATTTAGTCATCCGTCCACGCGGGCGGTGGTTCGACTTGCATTTGGCCGACGTCTGGCGATACCGCGATTTGGTCTACATGTTTGTGCGTCGGGACTTTGTTTCCAAGTATAAGCAAACGATTCTGGGTCCGGCTTGGTTCATCATTCAGCCTCTGCTGACGACGATTGTCTTTGCTGTAGTGTTCGGGAACATCGCCAACTTGAGCACGGACCAGTTGCCCAAAATGCTCTTCTATTTGAGTGGCAATGTCCTTTGGATGTATTTCTCTGCGGTCTTGGTGGCCACATCCAACACGTTTGTGGGCAACGCGCATCTGTTCGGGAAAGTGTATTTCCCGCGGTTGGCTGTGCCGGTGTCGTTGGCAATCTCGCACCTGCTGACGTTTGGGTTGCAATTTCTGTTCTTTTTGGGTTTTTGGGCCTTTTATTCCCTTCGAGGAGCGGCAATCCAGATGACTGCGGCGGTCCTGCTATTCCCCGCGTTAGTAGTGATCATGGCCGGTTTGGCGCTGGGCTGCGGCATCCTGTTTAGCGCATTGACGACCAAGTACCGGGATTTGCGGTTTCTGTTGGAATTTGGTGTGCGGCTGGCCATGTATGCGACGCCCGTTATCTTCCCGCTGTCGAGCATCACCGGCGGTCGTCTCCGCCTCGTCTTGCTGGCCAATCCGATGACCCCGATTATTGAAGTATTTCGCCTCGGCTTTCTGGGACAAGGCACCTTGCACTGGGGGTGGCTGGCGTACAGCTCGGGCTTTGCGCTTCTTTCATTGGCGTTGGGCGTGGTGATCTTTAACAGGGTTGAACGGACGTTCATGGATACGGTGTGAAGAAAAAGCTGAAACGCTGAAAAGCTGAAATGCTGAAAAGAAGAATTGTAATGAGATTGAGCGAAGAGTTAAGGGCGAGGACGAAGCAATTTGCGTCGAGGGTGATCCATTTCTATGTTACTTTGCCGAAGAATAGGCCGGAGGTACAAGTACTTGGTCGCCAGCTACTGCGCTCGGGCACTTCCGTTGCCGCGCACGCCCGGGAGGCATCACGGGCTCGGTCCTCGGCGGAATTCTGCTCTAAATTGGATGGTCTGCTGCAAGAAGCGGACGAATCACAATTGTGGCTCGAATTACTCAAGGAAGATTGCGCGATAACAGGAATAGAAACAGATCAACTTGTTACGGAGGCATCAGAATTAATGGCGATATTTGTGACAATCGTACAGAAAACGAGGAGTAAAAGCTGGAAAGCTGAAACGCGGAAAATCTGAAATTTCAGCATTTCAGTATTTCAGCTTTTCAGCATTTACTAACCATGAGCGTTGTAATTCAGATTGACGGGGTGTCGAAGCAATATCGCTTGGGCGAGATATCCACAGGGTCCTTGCACCACGATATGAATCGCTGGTGGCATCGCGTACGTGGCAAGGAGGATCCGTATCTGACGGTGACCGGTGAGAATATTCGTACCCGCAAACGTGAAGCTAAAGCTGAAACGCTGAAACGCGAAAACGCTGAAATTTCAGCATTTCAGCATTCCAGCCTTTCAGAATTTTGTTCCGATTATGTCTGGGCTTTAAAAGACATCACGTTTGAAGTCCGTGAGGGGGAAGTGCTCGGTATTATTGGGCGGAATGGGGCCGGTAAAAGCACGCTGTTGAAAATTCTCAGCCGTGTGACTGCTCCAACCTTGGGTGAAATTCGTGTCAAGGGTCGAATCGCCTCCCTCTTAGAGGTCGGGACTGGATTCCATCAGGACCTGACCGGACGGGAGAACATTTACCTGAACGGTGCTGTTCTCGGCATGACGCGGCAGGAAATCACTCGGAAGCTTGATGAAATTGTCGCGTTTTCGGGCTGCGAACTGTACGTCGACACTCCTGTGAAACGGTATTCGAGCGGTATGGTCGTGCGACTGGGGTTTGCCGTGGCTGCTCACTTAGAACCGGAGATTCTAATTGTGGATGAAGTTCTGGCGGTTGGCGATTTCGCTTTTCAGGCAAAGTGTATTGGCAAGATGAGCGAAGTGGCCAGTCAAGGGCGGACCGTGTTGTTTGTCAGTCACAACTTGGCGGCGGTCCAGAATCTTTGCCAGACCGGAATCTGGCTCGACAATGGCGGCGTCGCGCATGCCAAAGATGCGATTGCAAAGGTAATTGCTGCCTATGAGCATTCCGGACGCACAGGATCGGGAGCCATATCCTTTTCTGCGGGCCAGCATCGTGTGCAATCGCCTCTTCAGATTGAAACCCTGGAATTGCTGGGTCACGACCGGCATTCGACCATCAACTTCAAATATGGCGAGCCCATTCGTGTCCGATTCTATCTGGCCTCGTCGGAATCGATGTCGCAGGTTAAGATTGGCTTTGCCATTCGCACCAATGGCCTGCGGGTGACAACCTTCTACTCCCCTTTATTTAACGTTGAGGCTGGGAATTGCAAAATCGTGGAGGCCGAGATTCCGGGTGGTGTCTTTCTGCCGGGCATGTATGAGCTGGATATAGGAGCCTCACCGGCCGCTGACAACCAAAGTTTGGACTACATTCCCAGTGCTGCCACTTTCTTTGTCTCTGACGTTGGACTGGATCGGAATTGGGTCTACAATCGGCGAGTGTCAGGGTTTGTTCAGCTGCCGGTGATCTGGAACGGATGAGCGATCTGCTAATGAATGCTACATATAGGTGGAGCCTATGATAAATGAACAAGGATCAAGATTATTCCTGTGAAGACGGTGTTAAAGAGGATACGATACGAACTAGGCACAGTGTTTCGACTTATTCGAAGAGCTCTATTGCGACAGATGCCAGGTCGTCTTTTACTGCACTGGTCGGATCGTGCCTTGCTTGTTCGGATTTTCCTTCAGGAGTGTGTGCGGCAGCGACAGGCGCGGCAATCTCCTTCAATTGAACCGACTATTTCATCCTGGGATAACAAAGCTGTTCTGACTCGTTCAATCTTGGAGCGTCATCCTCTTTGGGGAACCCAAGAACCTTTTCAATCCAATATTCCCGGGATGCTGACCCAATCCGAAAAACAATATTATAGCTATTTGCCAAAATTCTATCAGGGTCAGGGGGATGTCGTGGAGTTGGGCCCATGGCTCGGGCTTTCAACATCGATTTTAATTCAAGGCCTCCTGAAAAACCCTCTTTTTAAAGACCGAAAGATGTTTGTGTTTGATGATTTTGTCTGGCGTGCGTCTTGGATGGGCAAATGGCTTCAGGATGAGGATCTTGATGAGCCGCCTAATTATGGCTCATTTTTGCCGCTATTTCAGGAACAGATGAAGGAGTATGCAGAACATCTTAGCGTAGAGCGTCAAAAAATTGCCGATTATCAAGGGAATGAAGAACTGCCGACATTGAGCTGGTCCAGAGGTCGAATCGAGTTGCTGATTGTGGACTGCGGCAGACAATTGCATGTGAATGAAGCTTGGTATCGCATTTTGTCACCTCATTTTATTCCTGATCGAACAATGATCGTCATGCAGGATTGGCAGAATTTTAAGCGAGTCCCTGAAGTGTTCTGGGAAAACACGAAAATCTTTACAGATAGCAAAGGCGACGCCTTGGATATGATTCATGAGGTTGATAATGCGGGTCTGGCAACGTTTTTGTATCGAGGTTGATGTTTA
>SLBD01000105.1 GCA_007126515.1 Kiritimatiellia bacterium | reverse complement strand
GGTAGGGCGAGCTCACCGAGCGAGCCGTGCAATTGAACAGGTGGATGAGGGGAACGAGTCAGGCCGTGCCTCTCTGGCCGGTTTCCATTCGCTGGAAACGGGCTCGGATCATTCACTTTTTATGCGGCGGGAGGGTCTTCCGCCTTCGCAAGGCTTCGGCGTGGCAGGCCGAGCGAGCCGACGCGGCCAAAATGAAAATGACTGGGAGATCTCCCTGCGTGGACTTCCTCGCAGAGCTGTGAGATAGTCAGTCATGATCTCCATTGGACTTGAATCTAAGATTGGGAAGATAGGGGCGCGAATCGCCCTTGCGGTTGCAGCCCCTGCGCTGTTCTTTTTTCTGCTCGAAGGTTTTCTGGCTTGGACCGGTTGGGTTCAACCGATGCGATTGCTTCAGCAGGTCGAGCATGAAGGCAAGATCTATTGGACGACAAATCAGCAATACGGGAGCTTCGTTTTTGAACGCGCGACAGCTCCGCAACCCAGTCTCATTTGGACTCCGGCGGAAAAACCGGCGGGCGTGACGCGAGTCGTTGTCGTCGGTGAATCTGCCGCGCAAGGATTCCCAATGCCGGAATTCAATTTGGCACGCATTCTTGATGCGCTCTGGCACCAGCCAGATGATGCCAGGCGAATTGAGTTCATCAATCTGACCATGACAGGCATAAATTCCCATATTCTTCGCGAGTTTGCTCGGGAAGTACTCGTCTTGGATCCTGATTACTTGGTCTTTTACGCTGGGCATAATGAGTACATTGGCCCCTTTGGTGCGGCATCCGTTTTTGGTGGATTTCAACCGTCTCCCCGGATCATCCAGTTGTTAATCCGTCTGCGACGCTCTCGTGTCGGACGCCTGATCGTCATGATTTCCTCTTCTCTGGAAAATGAATCGGCTACACATCACTTGCCATGGCAGGGATTGGATGAGTTCCGTGAAGCTCAAATTGCATTTGAAGATCCTGTTGTTCAAGCTACAGCTCGCAACTGGCAGAGAAACGTGAATGCAATATTGGATCGCGCTCAGCGTGCCAAGGTCCCTGTTTTGCTTGTGACTCCGGCTGTCAACTTGACGGATTGGCCTCCGCTGGGCAGCCAGTCAGCCGTTCTTGATCGGGAGTCAGCGTGGGAAGCATGGAGAAATGATGACCTGACGGATTTGAGTTCGGCGAATCAGATGTATGGTATGGCTCAAGAGATGCATCTCCATTATTCCGTAACGGAGGCTTGGCCTTTGTACCGATTTGCATTGGATTTGGATCTCTATCGTTTTCGAGCCGATAGCGGAATTCGAGATGGTCTAGAGGAGATCGCCAAGCAACGTGAGATTCCTCATGTTGATAGTGATTGGCAGCTCCACGAGGGCAACCCTGTTTTCGAGTCCGACCGAAGATATTTTTTGGAGCATGTGCACCTTACATTTGAGGGGCGCGTCCAGGTTGCGAATACCATTCTGGAAGCGTTGGCGCCATTCCTGGGTAAAGATGGGGCCATGCAAACAATGGACTCTGAAACGATCGCGACGGACCTTTTGTATACGGCGCGAAGTGAGTTTGAGATGTGGAGTCGCATTGTTGATCTGTATCAGTATCCCGTGTTTCAGAATCAAGCGGGTGCCAACACGCGAGTTGAGCTGATGAGTTCTTATCTTTCTCATTTGCAGCAATCTGTGGATTCCATGTCCTCTTTCGCGCAGGTTCAGGAGCAATATTGGCGTGCTATTGAGCGGCGTCCTTGGGATGTTGAGCTTCATTTTACATTTGCTCAACATGCCTTGGATGCCAGAGCTCCGGATGAAGCGCTGAACGCCATTCAGGCGGGGCTTAGCCACTCCCCAAGACATCTGGAAGGACTGCTGAATCTCGCTCATGTACAGTTGTCTATGGCAAAGCTAGATGCAGCAGACGAGACGCTCTCTGTTATTGCCAGTCTCGATCAAATGCATCGGCGATACCCCAACTTAGCCGGGCAATTGGCTGCCCGACTTGGAAACTATGAGGTGGCTTTAACTCATTTTCAGCGCGCGGCAGATTTTGAACCTCATAGTGGATTGGCTCGGGCAAATGTAGGATTGTGTTACCTTGCTTTGCAAAGACATCAGCAGGCAATTACTCAATTTCGAAAAGCGAAGGCTTTAGGGCATTCGCCCCCCTCGCTTTTAAACAATTTCGCTTGGTCACTCCTTACTCAACCCAGTCCGCAATCTGAGGATATTGAAGAAGCTCGTCGGTTGGTTTTACAAGCTCTTGATATGGAGCCGCAATCGTTGACGTATCTGGGAACTCTGGCACTGGCAGAGGCAGCGGCAGGAAACGCTGAAACTGCGATGCGGCACATCGGTGTCGTTCGTGAAATAGAGGGTGTGATTGAGCAGCTTGAGCCAGAGTTGGCCCGTTGGTGCGTGGAATTGACGTTGTAGAAGCACGGATTTCTACTGGTCACGCAACCATTAAGAATTGCTAGTGTCAGGCTGGCAAGCTGCTAACCGTCTCTTTACAAAAGGGGCAATAAGCATTATCGTTATAAATAGTGGGTGTGTGGGGGAAATCCCTGATCTAATTTAGCGGCTAGGAGGGGCTGCTTCTTGTGAGGGAGGCGTTGTTAACTATGTGTTTTCCATTCAATGGAAATTTTGGGACGCATTTTTCCACTCAATGGAAACTTTGTAAGCAGGCATCTACTTGAGGGGTCAGCGATGCTTTTGGATGGGCGTAGCCGCATGCAGAGGTGTCTGTATGAACTTGTTTAGGCTGATGGGCCAGAGCAAAAATTTAATAGGCAAATACTGAGCACCGATGAGGTGAATAATGAATAGAATGAAGACGTTTAAGGCTCGAAATCAATCTAAAGCAGACTGTTCCGCGTGGCAAGAAAGGCGGTTAGCGACTGAACATAGCCCTGAAGCGAGCCGATCTAAGTCTGTGCATCATCTTTTCTTAATTGCTTTCGCCCTGATAATGCTGCCGATGATGTCCGCTGGACAGATCACCTATGATTGGGCTAGCCATGCGGTGAGAAATACATGGGACTGGGGTGGTTCGGGAAGTGACTTGGCTTGGATCCGCAGTGATAACGGATGGTGGGTCAGCCGTCCAGATACGGCGGGAGCAGGAATTGTCCGTTTCAATAACAATGTTGAAGCGGGCACAATGAATGTAAACAGCGATGACGATTACAACATTCATCAGTTGCGATTTTCTTCCGGGGCCTCAACTTCCCGAATCCTTGAGCAGACCGAAAGCGCTGTCTTCCAGTTTTATGATTTCAGTGACGCCAATGCCAAGATTGAAAACTTTTCCTCGGCTAAACATACGATTGACGTACCGATTGTGTTAAACACCACGACTGAAATGAATCCTGTTGATGGTGACATTGATATCCTCAGCACCATCAACAATAACGGCAATCACATCCTGGTGTTTGGCGACAACGAAAATGAGATCACTTTTTCGGGAGTTATTTCAGGTTCTGGTCGTTTTGAGCTGAGGCAAGACAGCACGGTCATCTTTGACGCCAACCATACCTTTACCGGCGATGTTCGGATTGAGGATGGGACGTTAATCGTGGAGGAAGACGGGTCACTGGGCGATGATACCGATGTGCTGATTTCTGAAGACGGCCACCTCGAAATCAACAACGATGTCAGCGTGGCTCGCGTATCGGAACGTGGCAATAACGATGGCGGGACGATGGAGATTAAGTCCGGCTCGACGATCACGGTGACGGGCAACAGCGAATTTTTCATGAACACGATCTCCGGGGCGGGCGGACTGACACTGGATGGTGGGTCGAGTCTGATCATGGGATTGTATGGCAATAATAGTTCCTGGTCGGGCGACATAGATATTGATGGGGGCACACTGCGGATTCAGCACCAGAATGCCATGGGAACAACGGCCGGTGACGTAACCGTTACTTCGGGGGGCGTTTTACGTTTAGATGCCACCGCTAACTACCCGGCCCAATCTATAACTATTAGCGGCACTGGCATTTCGAATGGTGGCGCGATTCGGAAGACGAGCTCTGGTGATCAGGTGTTCCCAGGAGACATTTCGCTGGCTGGTAATGCCCGCATCAATGTCACAGGAGGTAACCTTTTCTACGACGGTGACATGGAGTTGGACGGGAATACTATTTATTTTGGAGGTAATCAGAATTTTCAATTTAGATCGGCCAGTTCGCTGTCTGGAGCTACGCGGACAACAGGCGATGGAGCAATTTACAAGGATGGCACAGGAATTTTATGGATAAGGCCTCATTCAGGAATCACAGGTAATATTATTCTGTCGGCTGGGCAAATTCGGCAATATACGGGCAGTTTTCCCGCTAGCGGTTTACTGATCTTGCGCGGAGGTACGTATCGTTCGGATGGAGGAACTGGGCGAACGGTACACAAGGCAACTCGCGTGGAGGGTAATTTTACGCTGGGCCATACGGGTGGTGGATCGATGACGTTGTCCGGCAATATGGATCTCGATGGTGGTACCCGAACGATTACATCTCCAAATAACAACACCATCAGCGGCATTATTTCCAACGGAGGCTTGACCAAGGCGGGTGCCGGGACGCTGACGTTGTCGGGTGCGAATACATACAGCGGAGACACAACGATCAATGCAGGCAACATCACGGTGGCTTCGGGCGGAACGTTGGGAGACGGATCAGATGTTTCGATTGCCTCGGGTGCCTCGCTGACCGTCAATCAAAGCATTTCCGTGGCCAGCATTAGCGAAGTCGGTTCGACGAATGGCGGTACGGCATCAATTGGTAGCGGTGCAGTATTGACGGTCAATGGCAACGACAAAGGCAACATGTTCATGAACACGATTTCCGGTGATGGTGGCTTGACCATGGCCGGAACCGGCAACAGCGCATTGCGATTGTATGGATCGCCTTCCTATTCCGGAAACACCTTGATCAATTCGGGTATTTTGGGTGTACAAACGGGCGTGAGCCTGAGTGGCACGCCGCTGATTCAAATTGCGGCGGGGGCGACGTTCGATTTGGCGAATCGCGGCAGTTCCTGGACGCTCGGCAGTAGTCAAGATCTGCGCATTACAGCTACGGGTTCCGGTTCCCCTGCCACGATCCGCACGGCTTCCGGCAGTGGATTGACAACAGCATCTGGGACGGAAATTGACTTTGATTCGTTCTCTGCATCCGGTGGGGCGCCTTTAGAAATTACGAATGGCGGCAGCTTGACGTTGGCTAGTGGGAACACGGTGATCATTGATGTGACCGGCGGCGCGTTGGGCACAGGCGATCACAAACTGATTTCTGCCAGCGGTGGCGCCTCCGTAGCCGGCACAGCCCCTTCGAATCTCACCATCAATGGCGATGGAATCGTCAGCGGTGCCTCAGC
>SLBD01000014.1 GCA_007126515.1 Kiritimatiellia bacterium | reverse complement strand
TCGTCAGCGTCGATCGAGATCAATTTGAAGCAATCAGTGAGGAGTTGCGAACCGGAACCGGTGTCACGGCCAAGATCTTTTGCGGGACTCGATCGATGGGGTTTGTCTGGTTTTATCAAGTCATTGATTGGCTTCGAGCGAACGTTTTCTGGTAGTGAATCGATGTCGATCATCCCCACCCCCCGCAATCCTGCATCACCTTACCCACAGGGACCGGCCGCGAAGCCCCAAACCGACACGCCGCCGATTCGACTCAAAATCCGCGCCGACCTGGTCTGCAACCGGGTGGCTTATCAAGGAGTCGAATACTGGGTGGTCAAAGATCCACTGGCACAAAAGTACTTTCAATTTCCTCCGGCAGTATTTTTTTTGTTGCAGCAATTGGATGGCAAGACTTCGGTCGAACAACTCCAAGATCGATATCACGAACAATTTGCCCCCAAGCGAATTACACGGAATGATCTGCAACAACTTCTGACCCGGTTCCACAAAGATAACTTGGTGGTTTCCGAAATGGGAGGTCAGGGAGTGGAACTGCTGAGGCGTGGCAACAAAAGTCGCCGGATGGAGTTGTTGGGCAAATTCACCAACATTTTGGCGATCCGATATCGACGGGCTTCAATGGTGTCAATCTGGGGAGCTGGGTGCAGGGCGATGTCCGCGTACTGAACGGAGGCGAGGCGAATACGTGGGAGGACAGCGGCGACTGGGTGACAAATGCGCGGATGTTCTACCGTGTCGGCACCAGCGGCGCATTTACGGAGATTGCGCTGGGACAGCGTTCCCATTCCGGCAACGACCGGATGTGGGATCAAACGACGCAGAATATTCCGCTGACCCATGAAGACCCAGGCGCCTACACATTGCAGGTTTACTTCCAAGCGCAAGGCAACTGGAGTGGTGGCAGCTGGGACATCTTCGATAGCGCGAATCCTGACTACGGCGCGACCTTCACTATCACAGCGATTGGGAATCCGACCAATCCCAGTGCCACGGCGCAAGGCGGGAATACGATCGACTTGGCCTGGACACGGTGGTCGAGCCGCAATGTGGTGATTGTGCGCAATACGTCGGGCACCTTCACGACACCGTCAAATGGCACACCTCCGCCTACAGTCGGCGGCAGCTTTGCGGGAGGTACGCTCGTCTACAATGGTGCAGGGACGACGTTTAATGACACGGGGCTGACCGAGAATACCACCTATCACTACCGGTTTTTCTCGATCAACAATAATTTCTATTCGGCGGGCGTAACTGCGAGTGCGACGACGGATGAAGTGGCTGTACCGACCATCTCGGTCGATGGCGGGGCGATTGACTTTGGCGATATCGATGTCTTCACCACCGCGACGGAGAGCTATACGGTAACTGGATCGGCGTTGACGGAAGGGATCACAGTGTCTGTCCCCGCGCCCTTCGCCGTGGCATCCGCTGAGGCGGGTCCCTTTGGATCAACAATCACACTCCCCGAGGCAGGCGGCACGGTCTGGCTGCAATTTACGCCGGAGGATTTGGAAACCTATTCAGAAGTGGTCACTCATTCGAGCACTGAAGCCACGACCCAGACGAGGGCGGTAAGCGGGACCGGTGCGATCACACTGGGAACGCCGCAATGGTCGATGGAGAATTCGACGGAAGTGATCTTACAATATTTCGGTACATCTTGGTTGGAGATTGCCCGCCGTTTACCGGAAGTGGCGGAAGCGGGTTACACATCGCTGTGGTTGCCTGTGCCGCAAAAGGCAAGTGGACAGATGTCGGTGGGGTATGATGTGTCGGACCGGTTTGACTTGGGCGATCAATTCCGCAATGGCGGGGCAACGATGTACGGGACGAAGACCGACTTGCTTTACATGATGCAGATTGCGCATCGATTTGGAATCCGCGTCTATTTTGACAATGTGATGGCTCACACCGGTGGCTTCATGCCGGAAGGAGAGCCGTATGAACTGAATGACTTGGGCTTTGTCCCCGCCGATTTCCATATCATCCGCCGTGAGGACGGCACGTATTACAAGATTGATTGGCCGGATTGGGATGATGAATGGCAGGTGCTGTATCGGAATCCATTCTCGTGGGACATTGCGACAGACTGGGGCGGCAATAATAATAGTTTTGGATCACATGAAGGCGCTGTGACACAAAAGTGGGTGGGCGTGCGTCATCCCAATAATCCGGAATTCTATGACTTTGACCACAATGGCAATCATGTGGGCTTCGGTAATGTGACGCAGGAGATGTTGGACGAAAATCCCGAAGGCTATGGCGAGGAAGTGAATGACTTCCTGATGCGGTCGGTGCGCTGGTTCATCGACACAACGAAAGCAGACGGGTTCCGCTTGGATGCCGTCAAGCACGTGCGGGCGGACTTCTTTGGCGCAGAAGGCGCGGGGGCCGACGAAAGCAATTTCGGATTCACCGGTCAGATCCAATGGCAATACAACATGACGCATGGCTTCAATGACTGGGACAATCACCGTGATTCGGTGTTTGATCCCAGTATGCCGCGCAACGACGCGATGGCGTTTGGCGAGCATCTGGGTGCGCCACCTGCGGTGCAGCCCTACATGGACCGGGGCATGAGGATCGCCAATGATGATTTTCTGAATGCGGTGAATGGCAGCATTGGCGAGCATCTGGGGGGTATGGATGCGCGGTCATGGGGCATCTATGGAGGGAATCCCAACTCCGTGGCTCATTATGTGATGAGTCATGACAATAATTATTTGTGGGGTGGGGATGGTTCCAATCCGTGGGGCAATCGACCGCAAGCGCATGCGTTGATGCTGGCACGCGAAGGGCTGCCGATCGTTTACACAGACGGGTACAATCAAGAAGAGTATTTCCCCCGTCCATCGCATGTCCCGTTTTTGGGTCAATTTCGAGATTCAGCTTTTGGTGCTTGGATGCCCAGTTTGCTTCATATCCGCCGTCATTTTGGTTGGGGCGGACACTGGGGGCTGTATAGCGATCAAGATCATGCTGTGTGGGTGCGTGGCTCTGGAGATGACCACAACGGTGCGAGCATGATGTTCGCGCTGGTGCGGCGATTCGCGGGGGGCGACCGCTCGCCATTCGAATTGGTCGACTCGGTCTTTAATGAAGGCGATGTGTTGTATAAGTATAGTCACTGGGGTGCCTTCCCCGTGCAGGTGCAGAGTGGTCGCGTGCGAGAGCTAAATGGCAATGCCATTTCGGTTGGGGCTGGTGACTGGTGGGCGATTTCCTGGCGGATTCCGCAAATGCCGACGGTATGGCAGCAAGCTGACTGGTGGGAGCGGGAAATTCAGCCGATCATGATTCTGGAGAACGATCAGCCCGCAGAGACCATCTGGGTGCCGCGCACGGATGGTCGTGATGGCGATCCAGCCTTCAATCCATATGGTTTGCCGAATGCGGACACGACGGACCGGACGTATCACATGCCGGTTCCTCGGGTGACATCGCCGACGAATTTGACCTTTGTGGCGCGGGCGGACGGGTCAGCGGCCAATATCTTGATGAAACTGAACGGCGGCATTGATTTGAATGCGCAGATGTGGAACAGCGCCAATAACAGCCGTGTGGGCGCCCGGGACAATCCACCGGGAGAAGCCACGGATCTTTATGTAGGCTTTGAGCAAATGCGTTTTGTGCATCGCATTGCCGAGAAGTTTGCATCGGTTAGCACAGGCTTCAATCGCTGGGGATCCCCGGGAGCAACGTCGTATGCCTTGACGATTGGCGAAGCGGGAGTGACGGTTGCAAATCCTTCGGATACCTACAATGACTGGGATCCGACACACGGACCGGCCTGGCTGTATCATGATCCTGCTCTCCCGGCGCAATTTTCTCCGGACCCAGAAGACGCTGCCGGTCAACCCATTCAAATCGAAGTGGAAATTGGCCATCATCCGAATGAATCGGGACATCGAGCCTTTATCTATTACACCACAGACGGAGCGACGTGGCCGGAAGGTTCGGCTGGACTTGGGCGGGGGGCCACACAGGTGGCGGAGCTGTCATGGGACCGGGTTGTGGGAGATGACAATCATTGGTGGACTGGCACCATTCCCGCCCAACCTGCCGCAACGGTCGTGCGCTATAAGATCGGAGCCTACCGGGAAGACGTGGCACCGCAATTCCCCTTCAGTATGGATCAAATCGCCCGTGGCGAGCGGATGGAAACGAAGTTTGTTGTCACCAACTTCAATGCCGAGACAATCGCGCATTTCCCGCACAACAACTGGAACATCAGCCAGATGGAAACCGGTTTGCGGGAAGGATTCCATGTTCTACGTACCAAGGCGTTCTTGGGACGGGACGAAGGGCATGCGCCAATCTATCGCGAGCGGGTACAGACCTTCTACTATGATGCGGAACGACCAACTGGGCGGTTCTTGTGGCCGGCCAATGACGATGAGTGGGTGAGTGGCAGCTATGGTGTTGTGTTGCGATCCGACATGACTGTGACTGAAGCGTGGTATCGGATCGAGGAGACCGAGGATCTGGAGAACTGGGTTTCGCGGCCATGGGCGCAAGCGACACGGCGCAGTGTTCCTGCCCCCGCCGCCGATGGGACAATGGAGTTGGAATGGCGATTTGACTATGATGATATTCCGGAATCAGGCTGGGCAAGATTGCATGTGGTCTTACGCGAAGTCAGTTCGTCGGATGACTTGGAACTCAGTGATGAAGACGGTCACTTCACGACCTTGACGCGCGAATTGATCACAGGGGGTGGCTACCGGATTCGCATCATGAATCCGCCCGCATTGTCGGTGTTCCCGGAAGACGGTGAGTTGGAAGTCTGGTTGAGCCGCGAGTTGTGGGATGGGATTGGTGAGCAGGATCAATTGGCTGCGTTTTCTTTGAGCATCAATGAGGTGGCACAGCCGAACATTGGCAAGCGGTTGCAGTACGATGTGCCGGGTGGCGACGGTGACCACGCGATCTTCTTTACCAATGTGCCACCCTTATTTAATGGCAATCCGAACTACGAACATAACTTCCATGTCACCTTTGAACGAGCTGGATTTGAGCCTCGCTCTTCGTCACGCCGGTTCCTTGCTCCGGTGCCGGCAGGCGAATCCTCGGCGTTCGTGAGTTGGCTAGAGGATTTTGAATTGCCGTTGGATACCGATCCTGAGGCATTGATTGAAGGACATGAGTATACCTATTGGCAGGCGTTTATTGCCCGAACCGATCCACATGATCCAGATGATGTGTTGATGGCTGAGGCGGTTGCTCAGGCCAACACATTTGTTGAATTTATGGGTCGCGAGGGGCGCCATTATCATCTCTGGAGAACAGATTCCTTGAATCCAGTAGATTGGGTGCGGGTCAATGAGGAACCGGTCGTCGGTGAGGGAGATTGGATTGCGGT
>SLBD01000080.1 GCA_007126515.1 Kiritimatiellia bacterium | reverse complement strand
CCAAAATGTATTGATTTTGCAGCAGCAGAGCGCGGCCCATCTCCGGTGATTCAATCACGGCGAGGCTACCCTCGCGCCCTTGCTTCTGCTCTAAGACATGCGGCACAAATTGTGGGTGCACTGTTGGCAACGATGGATGCACAAACCAGAACAACCCAAGCGCCAGTGCAATACCGATGCGAATCATCCATAGATCACCCACAGCCTTGGTTGCCGTTGGTTGAAGGACCCAAGCGGCAATCATATAGAGTAGGCCGATCAATCCCAACCCCGTGAAGGGACCCACCCAAGGCAGGATCACGCCATAGGCCAACTCGGTACCGATCCAGCCACCGATGCCATTGGTCGCCAACAGCCAGCCCCAGCGATAAGGGGCCACGGACTCATCATGATCTCCTGAGCATATGGCCATCGCCGGAAACCACAGGGCCGCAATCAACGTAGCCGGACCGAAGACAAGGATCGTAAACCCGCTTAATTGCAACAGAAACATCAGTAGTGACGACTGTTCGACAGCGAGCGGAAAGCGCGGGGCCAAAAAATGAAAGAGCAAAGGAGCGAGGACCAACCCCACCCCCGCCCACAAGGCAATTGGGATCAAGGCCGTTGTCTTTGTGAAGCGCCCCTTCTTGCTACCGGCCGCAACCACAAACGCGCCGGCAGCCAGCAGGAGAATAAACGTCCCTAAGACAGCGGCCGGAGCAAAAAAGGACAGTGGAGCTAACAGCTGTACCACCAGCAGCGCGATGACTTCACTCGCCATCACCAATCCGCCCGACAAAGCGGCCAACCACAAAAACGATCGCGGCGGGAGCGTGGCCCGCCAGTCAAGCCCTTGCGTAGTCGCCGGGATTCGCTGCCAACCACACCCCCCTGCATCCAGCAGAAAACCGCCCGCCGCTGCCAACAAGTTGGCAAAAATCGCCGCCACCATCACCCGTTGCATACCCAACAGGGGTAGCAGCCAAGCTGTTACCACAAGAATTCCCAAGACCGCCCCCAACGTATTCACCGCATACAGCCATACACCAGGATCCTGCTTCTTCTCAGCTTGTGGCCAACCAATCACCGCCAGAGGCAGAAACAGGCCCATCACAACCGCCGGGGGGAAAACCAGCCCAATGGAGAGTACCGTCTTTAAGCTCCCGCCCATCCAGCCCGTCAGTCGCTCCGGCCCCAGCCATGGCCACAGACCCGCTGTCCAATCGTTTAAGAACAACATCGGCAAACAAAGCAAAGCAATCATCAGTTCAGCCGATGCCAACCACCGCCAGGGCCGTCGGACTCGAGGGGCAAGCCATGCCCCCCAAAACGACCCCACCGCGAGACCAAAAAAGAAACAGCCAAACACACGAGCCGCAGAACCAGCGCTTGCCCCCATCAAGTCCACCATGCGCCGCGTCCAGAGCAATTGATGCGCCAGAGCCGTCGCGCCACCCGCGCCCGCCAACAAAAATATCACAGACGCAGCAGCTCGCTCATATTGATAAAATAATCTCATTAGACACTTGACCCCGAATTTATTTATGATATTTATATATCAGTATCACATTATTTATGGGAAGTGATTAATAAAACAATAGGAGGAATAATGAACAAAATTACAACAAAATGGTTGGCGGCCTTGCTTGTGTCCACGGTTGGATTTCAGACCACGCCTTCTGCTGCGCAAAATATTGAGCTGAATGGGGGATCAGGAGATATTTTCTTCCTTTACAATAGTTCCGCTGGAGTATGGAACACCGTGTTCCGCGTCAAAACCAGCACAGATGCGACGGGGTTGACGAATCCGTTCAATGCCAGCTCAACGCCATCAACTTGGGACGGGATTCTGGGAAATCAAGTGCCAACAGAGGCAGGCGCGAATGGAGATCACATCTATGAGACGTTGACGGTGAATCTGAATGTCACGCAAACGCTTTCGGTCGACGGCACCGATTTCTTCTTTGCCGATGCCAATGGGCATTTCACCAACAACGTGCCAACGGCAGATCTGGGCCTTCGCATTCGCCTGCGTGAAGACCAAGTTGCAATGGGTGACTCCCTGGGGAATACGAACTTCAACCAATTTGCCAACTTCACGTTCGCAATCAACACCGAATTGTCGACCTTCAACGGCGTTGCTTTGGAAGACACCTCTGCACATGTGTCCTTGTTTGCAAACGATGGCCTAGATGGTACTGCCGCACTCTTCAACTCGGCGACGACCAATTTGGAGGGGACCTTCAATACAGTGTGGACACATACGCATCGTAACTGGGGCTTCTCTGAGTATGGTGAATATTCGGTTGTGCTGGATGTCACGGGTGTCGGTGGCGAACATGGTGATTCCACTCACCAAGCGACGGTTGGCTTTAATGTTATCCCCGAGCCGTCTACCTTTGCGCTGGTATTGGTTGGCCTTGGCTTTGGAGGATTCATTCGCAAGAAGCGCTTGCAAAATCTAGGCTGATCAAAAAGCGCTTTGCTGGTTTCGCGGCGGGCGAAGGATCGCCCGCCCTACCAGCGGACGGATCCAATATCAGAGGTAGGGCGGCCAGTCCCTTGGCCGCCTTGCTTTCTTTCAAATCCAGCAGCATTTGTTATAGAAAGAATAAATGAGATAATTTTATGATAAGAATAGTAAAATGTATTTACCTGTGGGCCTTAATACCGCTCATGGCCTTTGGATTTGATGGCTTTGGGTTTCTCCCCTACACGCGGGATCACATGGATATTGCAGTCCGCTTGGAAGACGGAGAGCTCGTCGGCTTTTGGGACAATGATTTTGCCACTGTTAATGGACAAATTAACAGCGCCCCCAGTTTCCCTGCAGCCGGATTACGAGCCCTCGGTGTATTTGACGAAGCGACACCGCCGCTGCCTCGACCGGCACCCGCACAGTGGGACTTCTTTGGCGTGGCTGCGGGAGAACCCATCTACATGCTGCCTTCAAGTGGCGACCCCGTAACGCTTCCTTATCTTGGGCTCAATGCCGAAGATCCTTCGCTTATGCCGCTGGGCGCCAACAATGAGTACCGCTTTACTCTGGTCGACATGACAGGCCCCGAGGGAGGTGTATTCTCTTTGCATGTGGGCGCGACCGTTTACATGAACACATTAGAAGGTTTTCCGGCAGGTTCCGTATTAGTCGACCGTGGCGGTCACTATCACTACAATTGGACTTTTTCTCTGCCGGGCACCTACGATCTGTACTTTGAATTCGAGGCCTTGAATGGTGGCAGCGTTGTGGCAACTGGCAGCGACATGTTCCGCTTCCAAATCACCACCGGCGGAGGCTTTGATGACTACGAGCACTGGCGGCGCACCGTCTTCACTCCCGACCAAATCGAAGACGAGACGATCAGCGGTCCACACGCCACACCGCTCGACGATGGTGTCTCCAATATGCAACGATTCGCGTTCGGGGATGAGGCCACGTTTGAATGGGTCTGGATCGAGGAAGATGGCGACCTCTTCCCGGGGATCCGCTCCTTCATGCGTCAGGATTCCGGCATGAATATTTCCGCCCAATACTCCCCCCAATTGGTTTCGACTGACTGGGAGGATGCCGATGTCACCCTTGAGGAAACCGAGAGAGTCTTTCATGATCCCGGCATGGAATGGCGGACGTACCGAATTAATCATACCTACATGATAACAGGCTTTTTCCGCCTCCGCGCTGTTCTGCCTGCGCCATGAGGAATGCAATTCTCCCAGTCTCCAGATTTCATCCGCAACCAAACAATTGAATCCGGCAAGACTCTAATGAACACGATGACTCATTCCGAAACAAGTGCACCAGCCCATTTGAATCGGCTCTTGTCACCGATTCGGTTGCGAGGCTTACGATTACTGGACCTGCAACTGTGGTGCTTTGGGCGTGACGTAAAGTCTGGAGGCGACTTACTCCAGCAGTACGGCTTTGAAAAGCATCGACTACCGCCACGCGTGGCGGGGAGTCCCGAGTATGTATTCGAGGTTAGCCGGGAGCATCGATTGACCGTATGGGGATATGGCATCCACTGGTCCGCCGTCCATGAAGGCGGACTCTTTTTGCGGCGACATGCCTTCTCACCGCGCTGGACGGTTCCCGGTCATCCGCCTCATGGGCGATGGCACGTCGATCTTTGGCGAAAAACCCGATCGCCGCGCACAGAAGTGGAATGCGAAACGCTGCTTCGCCATCTTGGAAACTTGACCTCAGCGCTTGCCGATTACGAGGAATGGATTCAGCGGACGCGTCCACCTGAGTATCGTGTCGACTGCCTCGATCGCTGGCACAAAGAAAGTATCGTCCCCGCCACAGAACTGGCATCCGCCTGGAGGGAGCTGGCAGCGCAAAATCTTACCGCAATCCAGCAATCACCTTCAGAAATACATGTTTGGGGCCGCCGCGGCATTCGACGTAACCATGGCGACAGCCCCGCTGATCATTTCCCCTCGAAGAATAGCAAATGAATATATAGACTATGCAATTTATGAGAAGAAACATAATGAGCAAGTCGCCCTATTCAAAATTCAAAGACAACGAGTTGATTTTGCGGGATGAGCTGGCAATCGACCGCACCCTCCTGGCCAATGAGCGGACGCTGTTGGCATATCTGCGTTCCGCTGTTGCCTTGCTAATTGCTGGCGTATCTATTATGCATTTTGCAGATCAAAAATGGTTTTGGGCTATTGGTCTGGCATGCATTCCTGCAGGTATAGCCGTCGGGATCATCGGCTCTGTTCGAGCACATAGAATGCATCACTCCATTTCTATTTGCCGAAATCAGGCCACTCTTGATCGGATAGCACCAAGCTCTACAGATTAGAGCATTCCAACTAAATCTGTAGCCATCCTGTTTGTCTATCAAGGTCTACCGCAACCCAGCAATTGCCTTCCCAATCGCGCTCTCTTGGGCCGCTGCCGGATTGGGTGTCACCATGGCGACGCTGGCCCGTTGCGGGGCGAAGATCTCAGCCGCCAGCTGCTGAATATCGTCGACGGTGACCGCTTGCAGCTTCTGCATGACTTCCGAAGGCTGAATCAAGTGTCCGTAGGACAGCTTATTTTCGCCGATCCACATCATTTGATTGATGGTGCTTTCCAGACCAATTTCCAGCTGGCCAATCGCGTAATCCTTCGCCCGCTTCAATTCCTGGGCAGAGACAGGGCGATCCAGGACGCGAGCCAATTCGCCACAAATTAACTGGAGAGCTTTGTTCGTACGCGCTTTCTCCAATCCAGCGCCGATAATAAAGGCTCCGGTTTCCTCGAACAGATGCATGCTGCTGTGCACGGAATAGGCCAAACCATGCTTTTCACGGACTTGCTGGAACAATCGCGAACTCATGTTCTCACCCAAAATCACGCTCAACAGCTTCAGCACAAAGCGACGTTCATCGCGTCTACCAAACAGGCGGAATCCCATCGCCAAATGCGTCTGCTCAAT
>SLBD01000031.1 GCA_007126515.1 Kiritimatiellia bacterium | reverse complement strand
TGGGATGGCGGTGGCCGAAGCGGTCGCGTCGGGAATGCGCCAGCTACGGTCGATCGCGGCGTTGCGCGGGGCGGCGCGGACACGAGTCCAGCGCCACCCCACGCGCCTTGCGCTCAACCGCATCTGACGCCCTCCCTCCGCTCAAATGCGCGTTGCGCATCTGCCCGCTTCGCCCACCGTGCAGCACCCCTGCGGGGCAGTTCTTTCCATAGTCTTGCTTTATCGCAATGTGCTGTCAAAAGAGGAAATCGGTTCACGAGAGCGAGCGACGAGAGCGGATTACGAGTAAAGAATATCTAATCGTCCATCGTTCTCGTCGTCCTCCGAATTGGCTTCAAGTCGTTAATCCGGAATTCATCGCGGAGAACTGGATGCCCTGGAATCCCTGAGGTGCGGACGAATTCGACTTGCGCCCGATTCTTGATGCTCGTATAGTTCGAAATCATTGGCGGGAGTAATTCAGTGGTAGAATGTCAGCTTCCCAAGCTGAACGTCGCCGGTTCGATCCCGGTCTCCCGCTCCACTCATTTTCAATTCACTTCCCAAATTTCCATGCTATTCTAGCCGGATGAACTCACATCATCACGTACCTCTAACTCTGGCCACACGGATCACGATTGCCCGAATTATCGGGATTCCGATTTTTGTGCTGGTGATGATCTATTTTAAGATGAGTCTGGAGGCGGGAGAGCCTGTTTTTTGGTATCGGACGTTGGCGCTCGGGTTGTTTGTCGTGATTGCTGTGACAGATGCTTTGGACGGGTATCTTGCCCGCTCGCGTGATGAGGAAACGCGACTGGGCGCCATTTTGGATCCTTTGGCCGACAAAGCATTGCTGTTGTCGGCGATTATCTTGCTGACCCGACCTTCGTTGGGGGGGCTATCACCCCAGTTTCCCGTTTGGTTTACGCTGCTGGTGATCAGCCGGGATGTAGTACTGCTGTCTGGCTCGTTTGTCGTAAACTGGGTGACGGGTCATCTGGATGTCCGGCCTCGTATTAGCGGCAAGTTGGCTACCTTCTTTCAAATGGCGGCGATTATTGCGGCGTTGATTCCCTTGCCATTAAATCTGTTCTACGCGCTGGTTGGCCTGGCCGCATTTTGTACGCTATTGTCTGGCTTGCAATACAGTGTGGACGGCGCCCGGCAGTTGGAGAGGCCGGTTGGGAAATGACGGAATCCAATCCCAGTGTAGCGCGCACGGTTGCCATCGTGGGGCGTCCAAATGTTGGCAAATCTGCCTTATTCAATCGTTTGGTGAGACGACGGCTGGCCATTGTCCATGAAGAGAGCGGGGTCACGCGCGACCGCGTGATTGCGGAGGTGACCTGGCGTAACGAGCGCTTTGAGTGCATTGATACGGGCGGGGTTAGCGTGATCGATAAGGCTGCGCCGACCGATATTCTAACTGCCGGCATGACTCGACAGGTGGAAGTGGCTCTCACTGATGCTCCCGTCGCGATCTTAACCGTTGATTGCACAGCTGGCGTACAGCCTATGGATCGCGAGGTTGCCTTGATGCTGCGAAGGCATAATCGACAGGTTGTTGTGGCGGCGAACAAGGCCGATCACGATGGGTTCCTGAATGAAATCACCGAATTTGAGGAGCTTGGATTTCCTGTATTGCCGGTGTCTGCCTTGCATAACCGAGGCATCGATGCTCTCTTGGCGAGCGTCGTCAAGTTATTGCCGCCGCCGCAGGAAGAGGGCGACACGACGCCGTTGAAGGTGGCGGTGGTGGGGCGCCCGAATGTAGGAAAGTCGTCGTATATCAATCGACTGTTACGCAATGATCGGGTGATTGTTTCAGAGATCCCGGGCACGACTCGCGACAGCGTTGAGATTCCATTTGCGGTGGGCAAGGGGCCGCAAGCGCGCTCTTATTTGTTGATTGATACGGCGGGAATGAGGCGCAAAGGAAAGATCAAAGATACGGTGGAGCGGTTCAGTCTGATGCGAGCAGAGAAGAGCATCGAGCGTGCTGATGTTGTGGTGATGGTTCTGGATGCTGTTCAGGGGCCGACCGCCATGGATAAAAGCATTGCCTCCTTGATCCTTGAAAAGCGCAAGGGAATGGTTGTGGCAATCAATAAGTGGGATATTGCCCAAGAGCAAGGTGTGACGCAACGGGCCTACTCGCAGGCTTTGTCGGAGGCGGTGCCGTTTCTTGATTTTGCTCCCATTGTCTATATGTCGGCGCACAATGGATTGAATATTCGCAAGAGTATTGATGTGGTTGATCATGTGGCTTCACAAGTGAATCTCACCGTCGGGACGGGGTTGCTGAATCGAGTCTTGCAGGATGCGTTTGCGCGGGTGCAGCCGGTGGTCCGGAGTAATCGCCGATTGAAATTATATTATGCCACTCAAGTCGGAACGAGGCCGGTACGGATCCGATTGTTTGTCAATGAGCCCACGCTAGCCGCGGATGCCTACAAGGCGTATTTGATCCGGATTCTGCGCCAGAACTTTGGCTTGGATGGAGCGCCGGTGATTTTACAATTGCGTGGCAAAAAGGACGAGAAATGAAGATCGCGATAGTGGGGACGGGGATCTCGGGTTTAGGCGCAGCTTATCTGCTACGTCGTGTCCACGAAGTGGATCTATTTGAGAAGGACGCTTGGATTGGAGGACATTCACATACTGTGGTCGTCAATGGCCAACCTGTTGATACCGGTTTTATCGTCTATAACGAACGAAACTATCCGTATTTGACCCGACTGTTTGCAGAGTTGGGTGTGGAGACGATTCCCAGCGATATGTCCTTCGGGGTGTACAATCCCGGCACTCGAATGGCTTATTCCAGTCGAGGTCTTAAAGGACTGCTGGCTCGTCCTGCCAATCTGCTTTCACCGAGTTTCTATCGAATGGTTCGCGATATCTTTCGTTTTAACCGTGAAGCACTGGCTGCCTTAGATGATGAAAGCGCAGCTGAGTTGACCTTGGGACAATTCTTACAGCAGCGGGGATTTTCAACGGCGTTCGAGCGGGGATACATCACCCCAATGTCGGCCGCTATTTGGTCGTCGCCTCCAGGACGCACGCTTGACTTTCCGGCACAAACATTTTTCCGGTTTTTTCGGAATCACGGTTTGCTAAGTACTTCGCCGGACATCCCGTGGCGAACTGTGAAAGGGGGCAGTCAAACCTACGTTGAGGCTTTGATTCGCCCGATTGCTGACCGTGTTCATGTGAGGTGTCCGGTTCGGGCGATCAGAAGGACGGATACGGGCGTGCGCTTGTCTTTTACTGATGGACCTGACCGTGAGTATGACCATGTGATCATTGCGACCCATGCGGATCAGGCATTGCGTTTGCTTGCGGATCCCACAGAGGAGGAGACGCGGCTGCTGGCTCGTTTCCCGTATCAAACAAATCGCGTGGTTCTGCATTCAGATGATATTGTGTTGCCTCCCTACCGACGGGCGTGGGCTTCTTGGACTGTGCGTATGCCTGCTCCGGGAGAGCAGGTGGACGCACTGATGATGACGTATGACATGAATCGTCTGCAAAGCATTCCCGGCCCGCAACCGTACCTGGTGACGCTTAACCCCGACTCCCGATGGCTGGCTATGCACGAGCAAGCTCCATTCGGATCCCGCATGATTCACTATCAAACGGACTATGAACATCCGGCCTATACGACAGAAAGTTTTCGTTTGCAGTCCCAGTTGCAAGGTTTGAATCAGCACGGGCGCCGGACCCATTTTTGTGGCGCTTATTTCGGATATGGATTTCATGAAGATGGATTGCGTTCTGGTGTGGAAGTAGCTGCGGCGCTGGGCGTGGAGTGGGGCGGGTGAACTCGCGGCTGTTTGTAGGTAAACTGGTGCACTCCCGCTTAGAGGCACCGCCAATTTCTTTCCGCTACACGCTTAACATGCTGTGGCTGGACCTGGATGAGCTGCCTCAACTCGCAACTCAAATACATTTATTTGGCTACAATCAGTTGCGGCCTTGGGCGGTCCATGATCGGGATTACCTCAATCGTGAATCGCGATCCATTCGCGAGAAATTGATGGATCACTTGGTGGAGCGAGACGTGGACGTTCCATTAAACTGTCGGATCATGTTGCTTACGTCGGCGCGTTACTTTAACTACACGTTCAACCCAGTCGCATTCTATATAGGATACAAGGCCGATGGCTCTGTGTGCTTTTGTGTGGCTGAAGTTAATAACACGTTTGGCGAAAAGCACTTGTATGTGCTCGACGAACGCCAACAGATCCCGTCAGCTACCGGGTTGCGCTATCAGCGAGGCAAGGAATTTCATGTATCGCCCTTTATGGACCTGGCTGGCGGGTATGACTTCTGGTTTCGTTTCCCTGAATCCGGCTTAGATATTGTGATCGATTTGGTCAAAAACGAAAAACATGCATTTCATGCACGGTTATCTGGTCATTTTCAGCCACTGAAAGCGACTCGTCTTGCATTATGGATATTGAAATACCCAATTGCAGGATGGATGACCATGACAAGAATTACGACACAGGCAGTTCGGTTGACCGGTAAACGGGCACAAATTTATCAGCGTCCTACACCGACGAGCGAGGACACGATTGGCCGCCGCGATGTGGCGCAGCAGCCGACGTGGGCGGCTCGAACGGTTTTGGATGCATTTGCTCGAATTCGATCGGGCCGTCTCATGGTGCGCTGTCCCAATGGGTTGACCCGTGAGTTCGGCGATCCCGCATCCAGCGATGAACTGATACGAATCGAATTTCATGACTGGCGTGCGTTTCGCAAAATTTTGACCGCTACTGATATAGGCTTGGGCGAAAGTTACATGGCGGGCGACTGGACCGTATCGAATCTGACTGGCTTTATCCGACTGCTGCTGGACAACCGGGAGGCCATTTCCGCTGTCAATGATCGATCGATCGTCAATCGAGCGTTGTATCGTCTTGTGGCATGGGCGAATCGTAACACCATCACAGGCAGTCGCCGAAATATTTCCGCCCATTATGATCTCAGTAATGACTTGTTCGAGCTCTTCTTGGACCCGACGATGACGTATAGCAGCGCAATTTTTGAACATGACTCCCAGTCATTAGAAGATGCGCAGTTGGCCAAATATCGGCGGTTGTGCGAGCGGATTGATTTGCAAGATGGGGATCATGTTTTGGAAATTGGCTGTGGCTGGGGAGGATTCGCCAGCTTTGCGTCGCAGTATGCAAACTGCCGAGTCACTGGACTGACGTTGTCGCAAGAGCAACATGAGTATGCCTGTGCGCGCTTCAAGCGAGAGGGAGTCGCTGATCGAGTGGACATTCGCTTGCAGGATTATCGGCACTTGGGCGCCGAGCAGTTTGATAAAGTTGTTTCTATCGAAATGTTTGAAGCCGTCGGGTATGAGTTTTATCCGGCCTTTTTCAAGGTGGTCGATCAGGTCATGCGTCCGGGTGGCCGCTTTGCCATGCAGACGATCAC
>SLBD01000244.1 GCA_007126515.1 Kiritimatiellia bacterium | reverse complement strand
TGCAAATCCATCAAGCTGTCCATGTCCAGTGTTAATCGGATTTGTTCGATGTCGAGGATGACTTCCTGCAAGTGCACGGTTTGGCGGAAGAGGGTGCTGAGATCATAGACCACAGTGATTTCGGCGATGAACCATTCGGCATCTGTCGGCCAAGCGGTGGGGTTGATAATCCGTACCTCACGCAGCGACAAGCGAGATTGGCGCAGGTTGGATTCAAGTTGACCGATGTCGATTTCTCCACCCAGTGAATGCTGCAAGGTGCGTTCAACGGCAAAGCGAATCAACCATGGCCGAGCGAGAGCCAGACCCACTGCGAGGATTGCCAGGGTCAACACGATCCACTTTGTTACGACACGCCATTTCATGCTTCAGTGCAATACGGTCATCGGTGTGATTCGTCAAGCACGCGTCCAGCGATATGTTGTCGATGGAATCCGGCGTAATTCTGTAGTCGCGGGCGGTGACCGCGCTCTTCCCCCACACATTGCAACCCCGCGGGACTCGTTTGCACACTTACTCGCAACTCTTCATCACGGCGCCAGTTGCACCCGCACCCAGTAGATGACAAGGTCGCCATCGTCGAAGTCTGGATCGATGACCTCGATCGCTTTGCCGGTGCCGGGGATGTTGTTGGTGAACTCGACCCACACCTGCGGGGCCGGCCTCGGTCCGATCAGCTCACTCCACCAGAATACGGTACATTCGCATTGAGTCTTGTGGGTCGAGATCGATGATGGTTCGGGTTTCGCCGTCACCAGGAACGGTGTCGATCTCTTGCCAGTTGACCGGCTGTTCAACCAGGTTGGTCGCGAATTCGAGCCGGTAGCTGAACCCCATCTCCGACGGGAAGGAGAAGTCAAATGCCCCCGCTGAGCGTCTGATATCCAGTTCGACTGCTTGCGGCTCGGCGGGGCTTTCGACCAAGCCTTGCACCAGTATGTCGCTGATCCAGAGATCCTGTGTGCCGTCGGTCGTTCGCGAGATGTCACGATCCCACCCCTGTATCTGAACAGTAGTCGACGTTTGCTGCTCGATGTTGATCACGGCCGCACTCATTGTTTGCACGATTCCTTCAGGCACATTCTCGTCGTTTATATTCTCGTTATTAACTCGGAAGCCCATGGTGGAGGGGCCGTGAGTGGTGGATAAGTATCGCACGCTGATATTCGTGATTGTGATCGTATAGCCCCCCATCCCGTCGATCGTGAAATCAAACGACTTGGCGAGGCTCCGAATACTACCGCCCCAACCATCGACGCCGATGGCGTAGGGGACTCCTGATCCACCCCAGGAACCGGGCAGGGTTGATCCGAATGCGATCGGGCTAGCATCCGATAGGGACAGTGATGAGACCTGTAGGTTTTCGCCCATGAGGTCCGGTGTGACTTGATTGTTGTCAAAAGAGAAGAAGGCCAGCGCTCCGTGCGGCGGCATATAGAAGGACGCATCGTCGGAGTAGGTCGTGCCCAGCGCGTTCTCTGCAAAGGCCCGGTAATAGATCCGCTCGTCTTTTGGCAGGTCGGTCGCACTGATGCTAAAGGGCCCGGCCGGAAAGGCGCCGGATTCATCCACCACTGTGGCGTCACCGATATCGAAGTTCGCGGCGGTAGACCAGGCAACGCCGCGGCGTGTAATCGGGTCCCCGTTGTCAGCCAAAATGTTGCCGCCGATTTCGGCGCTGCCGGGGGCGGTCGAGATGAAGGAGGGCGCGGCCAACATGGCGGGCGGGCCAGACAAGGTAAGGAAAGACGATTCCTCAGAGAAGGCGGTTCCCGTTGCCACACCACGAGCGTAGGCCACGAAATAGATCGTGGTCGCCGGGGGCAAGTCTTCGGCCAAGACTGTGAAAGCACCCGTGCCGAATGTCCCCCCTTGCCAGACTCGGGTGCCTTCGGTTTCCGGATCGAAATCTGGAGCGGTGCTCCAATAGACGCCGCGCTCAACAACATCGGTATCGCCGGTATCTGTAATAGTGCCACCCAGCACGGCGTTCGTCGCCGTAATGTTCGTCGATGTGGGCAGGGCCACCGTAGGCGCTACTTCGCCGGTAACCTCGTCTGCGACATAGCCTTGGATCATGATATTGTCCATCCGATACGGGCCGTTGCCTGACGCACCCCACCCCTCGAATCGGATGACGACAGTGTTAGTCAAGTTCTCGAATCCGGTGACAGGCTGATTGACCGATTCCACAACGTCAGCGGCGAGTTCTTCCGAGCGCAATGACATGCCATTGATGCTAAGGCCGACATTCGGCGGACCCGCCGGAATGCGTAAATGCAGATAATTGATGTTGGTGATCGTGACAGCTTTGCCGATGCTGGCTGTCAGTTCAACATAGTAGTGCTTGGCTGATTCCTGGTCGTCCCGAGTCCATAGATTCGGGCTGGAAGCGTAAGGAAGGGCTGCCCCAGCGGCCACCCATAACGCTTCTTGCGATGTTAGTGTAAAGACGATGTTGCCACTGTCGGAAACGGAAAAATTTGATGCCGTCAGATTGGCGGCAACGGTTTCCGGTGCGGCCGTTGCACCCGTAAATGTGTAGTAAGCCAACGTCCCGGCGTGTCCGATTCCCGTCGTCCATCCCATAAATAGTGCAAGTGACAGCCATCCAAACTTTCTCATCCTGGTACTCCTCTTTAGGTTAGGGGGGGCGATAGTTGACTTTGAGATGAAGACTTTTCTGGCTACCCTCATTGGTTTTACATGTCTTCATTGCCGTTAAGGGATTCTCTGATATCTGCTTAGTGGCTGTCAATGGTAATGGTTCGTTTCTTGCGGTAACTCAAGAGAATGCCTGAACCTTGGGAAGGGCGGCTCTCTGTTCAGTTCTTCGCGGAAACGTTGGCGCGAACTCAGATTTGTTTTGTTCCTGCTTCAAAGGGAACTACAATGATCTCATGGGAATGGCATCGAGACGGCGATTGGAGATTCAGGCGTTTTGTCGGCAGCATCAGAACGAGGATGTGCATACGGAATATGTGACGCAGTTGGCTCTGACCTTGTTTGATGCGGTCAATTCAATCCTGCGCCTGCCGGCCCGGGATCGAATCTTGCTGGAGGCGGCCGGATTACTTCATGATGTTGGATATGCGGCCGATCCCGAGCATCACATGCAGTGTGGGGTGAATCTCGTGCGGGCAGCCCGTTGGCAGTCATTCAGCCTGAGTCAAACCGCCATGATCACGGCCATCATGTCCTTGCATCAAAAGAGCGGTCCTGCAGTTGCAGAAGCACCTGCCTTGGCTGGGCTAAAGTCCCCGATACGGGCGGCACGCTTGGGCGCCATTTTACGGATTGCCGATGGCTTGGACCAAAGCCATATTCAGGATGCCTGTATCAAGTCCATATGCATTGACATTGATCCCATTATCGTCCGAGTGAAATCCCATGTGTCTCCGCAAAATGTGGTTGCAGCCAATCAGCGATCGAATCTCTGGCATGAAGTGTTTCCTGTCGGCATTTCATTCATCCCATCTTCATCAAAACGCACTCATCGCCTGCCGCACCTGAAGAAATCCGATCATCCGCTGGAGTACTTTCGGCGATACGCATATCGAAGTCTAAAGGGTATGCGGGAGAATGAGGAGGATGCCATTGCGGGTGAGGATCGTGAGGCTTTGCATGATCTCCGCGTTCAGAATCGTCGCTTCCGGACACTGTTGCAAATGTTTCGCAAGCCATTGGTAAATACAGATGCCGAAGCAGTACGGCAACAACTGGCCGATGTGGCAAGTGGCTTGGGGCCAGCTCGCGATCGGGATGTATGGCTCGACCGACTCAAGACCTGGTTGGATGACCTGCGAGAAGATGATCCGATTCACAATACGTTGCGCACCTATTGGGAGGTACAGAAGAAAGAAGCTGAACGAGATCAGCAGGCGGTCCGCACAGTGCTAAGTAGTCCGGCTTACCGGGCTCTACTTTGCGACTGCACCTATTTCTTGCGCATTACAGTGCCGGAGTGCATACGACAGCAAGATGCTGCGGGGCGGGTCGACAAGGTGGGAGCCGAGATTCTGAAGCGCCAGCTGAAAAAGCTACGTAACGTGTTGCGTCAGACAAATGACGTGACGAGTGAGACAGGGCACGAACTTCGCAAGCACGTGCGGCGGTCCCGGTATGTGGCCGAAACGTTCGCGCCTGTCTTGGACAAGCGAGTCAAGCGATTGGGATGCCAACTGAGAGCAGTCGCTGATGCCCTAGGACAACTCCGCGACGCGGAATTAGGATTGGCCCGTATACAGGATAATCTGTTGGTGCCACCGCTGATTCGGCAGTGGCTTCGCGAAGAAAAGGAGAAAGCCGAGATGGATGCTTGGAAAGCGTTGCAGGCTTTGAAGCTGCGCCGGTGACATGTGCAATTAGGCTCTGCGTAAAGATCCTAGTGGTGGCACTGGTGGAGATCAGGATATCTCAAACTCTCCTGCCCACAGTGCATCCAAAAAATGCTGATAAGGCATCACTTGAATGCCACCGTTAGTGATCCTGCAACGCGATTCCAGGCAAACCACAATCAAATTTCGAACCTCGGGATATTCAACGCGAAATTGTTCCAGATGCCGTACATCGTTGCTTTGAAGCTGCTTCTTGCCTTTCACTTCAATGGCCGTTTCGGCATCGCCTAAAATAAAATCGACCTCAATACCGCTGGATAGTCTCCAATATGCCAGTGGGTATGGCCGAACCAATGTGCGTTGATGCACGGATAATTCATGGAATATCCAGTTCTCAAAAGCTTTTCCGAATAATTCGGACCCCTCTTCAATCACCCCTCTGCGCAACAAGTGATTCACAATCCCGATATCACGGAAGTAAAATTTGGGGGCGTGTTGGACACGACGTTTGGCTCTGCGGGTAAATGCTGGCAGGAAGGCTCCGATCAATGTGTCTTCCAAAATCTCATAATATCCTCGCACCGTAGACGATGCCACGCTGCACTCGCGGCCAATATTGCTGAAATTTACCACCTCCGTATCGCCAATTGCCGCCGCCCGCAGAAAAGTAGAAAATACGGGCAAGTTTCGCGTCAATCCTTCGTCCAATATTTCCTCCTTCAAGTAAAGATCAACATACGCTGCAAGATGTTCTCTCGCATCTTCAGAAAGATAATGCGGTGGGAGGGGGCCATGATTCAGCATCTGAGATAGGGAAAATCGCTTTCCAAGTTCCCGCGCCGAAAACCCGAGGAGTTCACGTTTCAGTGCCCGACCCCCGAGCAGGTTTGCATGTGTTTTGCGCAGTTTGCGGGCACTCGATCCGCATAGGGCAAAGCTTCGCCGCTCTTCCTGCATCAGGTATTGGACTTCGTCGAGCAAGGCGGGAACCTTCTGGATTTCATCAATCACCACTGATTGCTCCGCTGGAAGTGCGCGCACTTCTTCACGCAAATGGGCCGGATTCTGCTCGTAGCGGATGCGTTCATCCGTACGAAGCAAGTCAACGCGAAAGGCATCTGGAAAAGACTCCTTCAACAAGGTTGTTTTCCCAGACTGGCGAGGACCGAAAAGGAAAAACGTCGAACTTGGTAAACCAATTTTTCTTTGAATATTGATCATGCAGGAAATTATATACATGTATATTTAGCGCGCAATACTAAATATGCAAAATTTGGGGGTCTATGTGCAATTGGTTCTCCGCAAGAGAGTTCTCGCGGAGAACTTATTCACCCTCGGGATACGGGTGCCCTACGCCCGTAACATGCGGAAGCGGGTGGGCGATAGAAATTGATTCAAAACGGCACCGGACGGCAGGTGCGGACGGCAATCGTCTGAGCTCGCTGAGAGGAGGCTGTTATAAAGATCCGCCAGCTTCTGGCCATACCCATCCAAGCTGTATCGTTGTTGTACCCGCTGCTGATTCCTCAACGTTTGCTGCGGATCGGCCAGATTGGCCAACCAGTCTGAAGGGACTATGTCCGCTCGATTCACCTTGTTCTTGCGGATATGTCGGATGATTTCTGCTTGGGCAATTTCGTCCAAGTGTCCCAGTTCCGCGCGTTGATCGCGCTGCACCTGTTGCCAGGCCTCTTCCTCGTCCTCTGGCTGCACAGGCTGTCCGTAGGCAAGCCGGGCATCTCGAAATGCCGTTTGAAGGCGTCCACGAAAACTAGTTGTGTCGATCCAGTCAGTTGGGACCGTTAATTCCGAGTACAAACCATCCAACTCGATGCCCGCGGCCTCGAATTCCGCTGTGATCTCAGGCAAGCAGCGACCGACGAGGGGGCGATTGGCTAACCAGGGTTCAAGAAAGGCCAGGCCAAATCCCTCCGCGATGCTGGTGGAGGCGAGGGCTGTGGCTTGCTGAATCAGTTCCGGAAAGGGTTTGCGCAATCCCATCTCGAATTCAACCGGTAGTTGAAGCTCTGTGGCGACGGCCTGCCAGTGTTTGTACGGAGGAATTTCGCCGGGACTTTCAGGGGCGAGTGTGATCCCAAACCTCCGGTCGCCATCATCGAGAGCCGCCCAAAACAGGAATTCGCCGATGTTTTTCCGTCGAATGGCGCGGGTTGGGTAGAGAATCAAAGGCGGCTCTTCTCCCGAGGGTGGTTCTGTTTCAGAGGAGGACTCGGTGGCGACGGCATTGGGCAGCAGGTGGACGTGGGCGGATGGCGTGCCCGCCGTTTGGAGAATCTGCTGATCTCGCTGATTCAACACGGCATAATGAGTGGAGTCGGATTGTGGATACAGGATCGATTCTAATCCGCTATCCGGTTCGGATTCGATTGCTTGTCGCAAGTAGTTGTAATTGCGGGCGCGACCATCTTCGGCAAAATCATGAATGTGCAACAGCAAGGGGATCTGCTGGTTGGCCATGGCATGGACGGCTTGCGTCCACGCCGCATTCTTGCCGAGAGCATGATTGTGAATGTGCCAGAGATCTGGATCGCGGCCACACTGATTGCGAATCGCATCGCGCACTCGCTGCAAAAGTTCGTCCGAGGAGAGGGCGATGCCAGCCTCGTGATAACCGAGACCATCAACGACGACGATGGCTGTGCCCAGATCAACGCCCTCGGGCGGTGGTTCCCCAGTGACAACAACGCATTCATAATCGTGTGCCGATAGGGCCTGAATTGCATTCTGAATGACGCGGGTGACACCACCACGCCGGAGATGATAATGGACCATCGCCACGAGCGGGGCGCGATGGTCTCTGTCATGTAGTATCGCTCGCATGTGCTTGGTTGGAGGAGCTAACGGGTAGGGCGGGCAGTCCCTGCCCGCCGCAGTTCATCTAACCTCTATTTGAACTTCTGCCGATACGCCTCGATATCCAGCATCGGCGGGCGCTCTTCCTCTACAATATGATGCTCAATTTGCTCAAAGTGGCCGTCTTTGACTTGGAATTGTCGCATGATGTTGTTTAGTTCCGGCAGCTCGGGAACCAAGCCAAGCGCTTTGGTCCGGTTCAGGAAGGTTTGCAAGATGCCAAACGACATTTTGCCGAGATCGCGTGTGGCCTGATTGCGATGCACACGTTGATCGAGATCCGTTTGCCCGAACGCCTGCATGCCCCACTTGCTGTAGACATCAATGAGATGAGATGTTTCGACACCGTAGCCAATCGGGAAGGGAATCGCTTCCAAGACATCACGGCGCACGGCGTACTCGCCGGAGAGGGGTTGAATAATTGCGGTCAATTCGGGAAAGAACAATGAAAACAGTGGGCGAACCAGGATCTCTGTGACACGCCCGCCGCCGGACGGACGGATGCCCTGAGAAAAGGCCAGGGGGCGGTCGTAGAAGGCTTTGACGTATTTGATTTCCGGACGATAGACCAGCGGCGCTACCAGTCCGTAGGCAAAGCGGGGGTGAATGTTTTTGATGTCGGCATCCACGTAGACGATGATGTCGCCCTGCAGTTGGTAGATGGCCTTCCAGAGATTTTCGCCTTTGCCGCGTTTGCTGCCGACTTCAGGTAAGATATCTTCGGCTAAATAAACGTCGGCCCCAAACGAAGCCGCCACTTCGCGCGTGTTGTCCGTTGAGCCGGAATCGATGACCGCAATTTCGTCCAGAAACGGATACCGACTCATTAGTTCCGAGCGAAAGATGACGATTTCTTTGCCGATGGTGCGTTCTTCATTGAGCGTCGGAATGCACAGCGAAATCTTCAATCCTTGCGCTTCCTTGGCTTCCACCAGATGGCGGAAATCCCAGAAGCTGCTGTAATGAAACGTATTCTCGCGAAGCCATTGATCAATGTTCATCGCACAGTCCTTCGTCCATCGCTACTAAGACACCCAGTAATTGGGCGATCCCTTGAAAAATCGGTTCAATGTCGACTTCCTCGACTTGCTGCATATGCTTTTTGCCCGTGGTTAATCCGAGTGTGATGGCGGGGATATCATGTCGGATCAGCTCTGCCAGTTCTGAAGTGCTGGGGGCAACGCGTGGTTCAATGTGGAGGGCTTTGAGGACATCGCGGGCTTGGCGCACGAGCGGGTGTCGGAAGTCGATGCCTCCGGGCTCGCGGCGCGCGAGAATATCCAAGGCAATTTCGGCGGAACTTTCAAGTTCGGTTTCGGTGATGCGATCGCGAATTTCTGCAAGGATGTCATGGACTACCTCGGCAGATTCACTGCGAATTTCAAATCGCAGCAATGAATGGGTGGCAATGTTATTGAACGAGTTGCCGCCTTCAATGGTGCCCAAAACAATGCTGGTCTTGGGGCGCTTGGGGAGGGGAATGCGGGTGATTTTGTTGATGATGTCGTTCAACGTAATGATCGCACCCGATGCGCCAAATCGACTCCAATCATACATTTCTGGAACACGCACACTAATCTCTCCGCGCAGCATGCCAATGGACGAGTAACTGAGTCGCCCTAGCTTGACACCTTCGACACAAAGCGCGCCCGCGATCGGCTGCTTATTGTTATGCAGGAAGAATCGCAATCCTTCCAAATTACCACTACCGAGGCTGCGGGCCCCGGCCATGAGGATAAGGTTGGACTTTAACTGGATGTCGAGGCGCTCCAGCAGCAAGGGCAGAGAGGCGAGTACCGCCACACCTAAACTGTTGTCTCCGACTCCCGGACCCATGATTCGATCCGAAAGCAGTGAAATGGTATGGTCGACTTTATCGCTGAAGATCGTGTCAGCATGGGCGACGAGCAGTAGATTGCGTTCGCCGACGCTTCCATTCAGAATGCCGAACCCGTTGCCAACTTCGTCGGCAGAGCAATTTTGCAGGCCACATTCACTGAAACGATTTTGGATAAATTGGACCCGTTGATCTTCGTAGCAGGTCGGTGCCGGAATCTCGCCAATCATGACGACATTGGCGAGCAGGATATCTCGCATGCTTTCGGCGGCTTCGCGATAGCTGTGCAGTTGTTGTTTAAGATCGCTGACCGTCATTGTGACTCCTTGCTGGAATGGTGTCTGGGGACGGTCTAAAACGGGAGGCCGCCACCCCCGGGGAGGCCCATGCCACCCGTCAACTTCGCCATTTCCTCCGCCGACTTTTCTTTGGCCGCTTTGATGGCTCCATCGACCGCTGCTGTGACCAAATCCTCCAGCATTTCGACATCGTCGGGGTCGACGACTTTGGGGTCGATGGAGACGCTTTGAACGGACATATCCCCTTTGACTGTGGCGGTCACCATGCCGCCGCCGCTGGAAAATTCCACCGTTTGCTCTGCCAATTCCGCCTGCATCTTTTCCATATTCTTCTGCATGGCGCTGGCTTGCTTCATCAGTTTCATCATATTGACCATAATCGTTTCTCCCAAAAACTGTGTCTGAAAATCCGGCCGTGCGAGGCGACTCGCCGAGCCATCAACCTAATGACTTTAAATCACTACTTTTGCTGGGAAGGTAGCAAAAGACAAATAATGGGGCGATTCTTTTTATCGGCTAGAACCACGTTGACATGATATCATTAAATGGTATCATAGTTAACTTGATGAATAAGAAGCATCAGAAAACCCTGAATCAGTTGGCTGCTATGCCGGTCCGATCAGACATTCCATGGCGCGATATTGAAGGGTTGATTGTTGCCTTGGGAGGCGATGTGTCTGAAGGTCGAGGATCTCGTGTGCGGATCCATTTGAATGGTGTTCGTGCTGTATTCCACCGACCACACCCGAAGCGAGTCACTGATAAGGGCGCTGTAAGTTCGGTCAGAAGGTTTTTGAAAGAGGCGAAGGTGATATCATGATGGAATACAAAGGATACGTTGGACAAGTCGAGTTTGATGACGAAGCCAGCATTTTTCATGGCGAAGTCATAAATCTCCGAGATGTTGTCACTTTTCAGGGAAAGACGGTCAACGAACTCAAGACGGCTTTTCGAGATTCCGTGGATGATTATCTAGAGTTCTGTGCGGAGCGAGGAGAGAACCCGGAAAAGCCTTACTCGGGGAAATTTATGGTGCGGGTTGCGCCTGAATTACACAAAGCGGTGGCTGTACGTGCTAAGGTAGCGCGAAAGAGTTTGAATAGCTGGATTCACGATACTCTTGAATCGGCCATCAAGGCATGATGTCGCGGCGTTGCAATTCAAAATAGCAACGCGCGCAGGCGCGGACATCGGTGAGGGCGTGATGCGCATCGCTGAAGCGGCGCCGAAAGAGGTGTTTGTGCAGTTCTTGCAAGGACGGATATTTGTAGCCATTGGCGCCGATCAATCCGCACTCGTGGCGCGACCATTTCATGGTACAGCGACGCGGCTTTAAAGCGACGCAATCGGGGCGGCCCTGTCGAATGAGCTCGGCACCCACAATCTTTTCGTCAAACGCCATGTTGTGAGCGATCAGGACATCTGCCTGTTCGACTGCGGCGACAAATACATCAAGGACTTGGTCCAATGGGATTCCGTCCCGCATGGCGCGGCGAGTGGTGATGTGGTGGACCCAGGCGGATCGCCAGGGAACGCGGAAACCGTCCGGTTTGACGATGTATTCTTGGGCATCGAGTTCCTGGCCCGATTCGTCAGCAATGGTCCATGCCAATTGGATCATTCGAGGCCAATTCTCCACTTGCCAGGCCGGCGCTTGATAGGCGTGCGGCAGGCCGGTGGTTTCTGTATCGAAAAATAGATATCGGGATGCGCGGGTCATGATTGGGCGAGGGGGTGGCTTTGCTTACTGCGACAATGGGCCGTTACCGTTGTTCCCCCGCCGGGGCGCGGCTGAATGCGTAATTCACCGGCAATCATACGAGAACGGTGGCGCATAATACGCAGACCCATACCACCGCCCAGTGGCTCGGTTTCTGGGAGTCCTTTCCCGTCATCTGCAACGCTGAGGACAAGTGTGCCATCGGGCTCCTGATGCAAGTTCAGCCAAACATGACTTGCGCCCGAGTGCCGGGCAGCATTGTTGGTGGCTTCTCGAGCAATCAAGTAAAGCTGTTCTTTAATCTTGCCGTCGATCTCAAACCGGACCGTTGGTCCCGTGTACTCGCAGGATACTCCATAGAGACTGGTCATTTCCTCCCCGAGTTGGGAAAGTGCGTCGGCCAAGCTTTCATCGCTGAGTGTGACGGGGGCAAGGCCTTTGGCCAAAGCGCGCACTTGTCCAACGGATTCTTTGAGGGTTTCGTTCAGTGTGCTGGCATGCGTTTCGGGTTCACCGCCAACCTCTTTGGTATGGCGCAACAAAACGCGGCTTAACATCACCGCTCCCGTCAATTTCTGGCCCAACGAATCATGCAGATCGCGTCCCAGCCGTTGCCGCTCGTGCATCGCCAGATCACTCATTTCTTCTTCCAGCCGGGCTCGCTCGTGCATTTGGATTTCCAGCTCATGCTTGGCTTCTCGCAAATCGCGGGTGCGGGTATGGACCTCGTTTTCAATGCGCCGGGTGCGGTTTGTGATCAGTAGCAATTGGCTGGACACCAACAGCGTGACGAGCAAGCCGGCAATCGCGGCAATCCATGCCGCTCTACCCAAAGCCGGAACCGGCAATTCGCAGATGAATACCCACGTTTGATCGAAAAACTGTATCGGCTGGCGATAGATCCACATTTTGCCGACTTGTTGTAACTCTGATAAATCCATGGATTCAGGCGCAAACGTCATCGTCAAGCCCGGAGACGGGCGGCTAATCGTTGCGACCCGCTCGAGTAGCGTGGTGGGTTCGATCCGGCCGATGGCAAATCCGATCATGATATTCACAGGATCCGGATCTTGATCGACCGTATAAAAGATGGGAGTGAACGCCCAGTGACCCGTAACATCGGATGTCGCTGTTGGAATTGGATCCGTGACTAGAACGGCATCTCCAAGCAATTGCATTTGCTCGATGGCCGACCAAGCAGCGGGAACCGAAGCAAAATCAAATCCAATCGGGGCATAGAGGCCATACTTGGAGCTTTCCCACGTCAGCGGGAAATAGAGGGGGCGCGTTGCCGCGGGAATGAAGGAACTGGGCGGAGACAGTTCAACGATGCGGTAGCCAAATGATGGCGATTCTTCATACGCTTGTTCCAAGGATTGGCGAACGGCATGGCCAATCCGTTGGGCGAATCCAAATGCGCCTAGCACTTCACGCTGATGCACCATGCCCAGCTGAACAAATTCTTCCAGCGCGTCCGCGCTGATTTCGCCCGACAAGTCATGCAGAGCACGAATGGAGTTCAGGACATCAATGAAGAGTTTTGTTTCTCGCTCGACATTGCCGCGCAAAACTTCAGCTTCTTGGCGAAATTGTTCCTCAGCCAATCGCTGTTCCTGCGTCCAGAGCTGATGCGTCACCCAAGCCGTGATCAGCACACCCAACAAGGTCGTTGCCCCCACCCATAAGGCAGGATAATGGAAAAGTCTGCGATTCGACAAGCTATCTGGCATTTTCTAGGATTCCTCTGGGGGAGTACATTCAATTTCTCAAACAATTTCAGAATACCGAGCCCAATCCTCCGGCGTATTGAAATTACTGAGAATCCTGGCATCTGCAACTGGCCAGACAATTGTGAATGGCTCAAGAATTGTATGTAACGGTGTGTCCGGATCTCCTGCAAAAGCGATCACTTCTTGTGCAACTGCAGTAGAGATCCAGGCCAGATGTCCGCGTTGACCCTCGTGTACAGGCCGGATTACGCGAGGGGAGTTCATCTGGGCGAATTGCAGCAGCTCGGCAATGGTCTGCCGTTGAATGCCGACGCTGTCAATGGGGAGAATGACAATGCCACTCAGTTGATCCGTGGCCAACAGTTCTTGCAGTCCAGCTTGTACAGAGGTCAAGCGCCCTGCCGACCACCGGGGGTTCTCCACAAGGCGCAACGTGTTCGGCAATGAGGATCGCAGTTGATCGGCAGCAGCGCCAATGACCACAGCTACAGGATCGCAGCCGCCTGCCTTCAACAGTGAGGTTTGCCGTTCTGCAAGCGTCTGGCCATTGGCATCCCGTAGCAAAGCCTTGGGGGATCCCATTCGTCGTGAAGCCCCCGCCGCCGTCACCAATCCCGCTGTTTTACTCATCACGCTCCGGCCGCGGGTCACGGGTCAGTAAATCGGTCACAGCGGCGCGCGGATCCTTGCCTTCGTGAAGCACTGCATAGACTTCATCTGTAATCGGTACGTCAACGCCCTTTTTAGCGGCAAGCGCTTTGGCATTGGCGCTATTCCAGACCCCCTCCGCAACTTGTTCCGTCTGGGCCATGATCTCGTCGAGTGTTTGGCCTTGTCCGAGCCGTTCTCCGACCCGCCGATTCCGGCTGTGCTGACTGACGCACGTGACAATCAAGTCACCCATGCCGCTCAGGCCGCTGAATGTGGCCGGATGTGCTCCCAATGCCACGCCCAATCGTGTGATTTCCGCCAAGCCGCGAGTGATCAAAGCCGCTTTGGAATTGTCGCCAAAGCCTATACCGTCACAGACACCGGCAGCGATGGCGATCACATTCTTGAGTGCGCCGCCCAGCTCCACGCCAATCACATCGTCCGAGGTGTAAACACGGAACACATCGCAATTGAACAGAGTCTGGAAAACCTCAGCAATAGAATGATCGGCGCACGCCGCGACCACGGCTGTAGCCGCGCCTTTTGCCACTTCTTCCGCGTGGCTGGGGCCGGATAAAGCCGCAACAGCTTTACCTCCGAGAAGGGTCGATGCTGTTTCCGTCATGCGGTGGTGTGTGTCTCGGTCCAAGCCTTTAGTGACACTAGCAATTGCCGGGCAGTCTTTCAGCAGGGGAGCAAACCGAGTCACAACATCGCGGTAAAATTTAGAGGGGATTGCAAGGATTGCAGCATCGGTGCCTGCCATTGCAGTGGCAGGATCCGCTGTCCACTTTATGTCGGCAGGGCAGGGGATGCCCGGCAGAAATTTGCGATTCTCACCCTGCGTCTGAATATCGGCAATATAGCCTTCGAACGGCCCCCAAATCCGAACTGCATGACCATTCTTGTGCAGAACCAAGCCCAGAGCTGTGCCCCAGCCGCCGTCTCCGATAATCGTGATCTGTTTCATGAAGAAATTTCATCCTCCTTCTTGAACGTGTGTTCTGTGCCCGCGCGGATGCGGGCCAGGTTGGAGCGGTGTCGCCAGACAACAACCAAGCCCAGCACCGTCAAGACGATAGCTAGTGCAGGTGTTTCATGTCCATACAGCCACCAGCCGCTACCCGGAATCGCCAGTGCGGCACCAACGGATGCGAGCGACACGTATCGCGTCGATACAAACACGATCAACCAGACAATCAGGCCAATGCCGACCGACAGGGGGGCCACGCCAAGCAACACGCCTGCGCTGGTGGCCACGCCCTTGCCTCCCTTGAAGCCGAGATAGATCGGCCAGTTATGTCCTGCAATTGCCGCGCAGCCATACAATAAGCCAGCCAGGTCTGGGGCAACATCAACCGGCCACAGCAACGGAAGCAGAAACGCCGGCAGAAATCCTTTCAAGACATCGGCCGTGAATGTCAGGATGCCCCAGCTTTTGCCAACCGCTCGAAATACATTCGTGGCCCCAACATTGCCACTGCCCACAGTCCGAATATCAATGCCGCGAGCCCGGGCAATCAGCCAGGCAAACGGGATCGCCCCAACCAGATAAGAAAGTAGCAAAAATCCGATAAACGTTGTCATGCCCGCAGACTACAATGACTGCACCCGTTCTGAATAGGGCAAAGTCATGTTCGAGACGCGAACAAGACAATTTGTAGTGGAACGTATCGAGGCGAGTGATTTTGTAACCTGCCGGATGGTGGAGACGATTGGTCCGTCGATTCAGTCATCTGATGTGTATCTCATCACTGTCCGTAAATACAAAATCTCCTAAATCAAGGGCTGACCCTGAAAGGGGGTCAGCCCTTGAAATAGGAGTTTAAAGCATTGCTTCGCCTTCTTTGGCAATCCAGGAGGGCTGCAGCTCTGCGCCGCCGCTTCGTGGGCGATCGCAGAGCTCAACCGTTTCCGTTTACAAATCAATCTTTTCCAGCCAGCGGAATAAGCCCAGCACGGCTGCGATAAAGACGACAATGACGATCCAGTGATTGATGCCCAGCAGACCCGGCAAGGTAATTTTGCCAAAGTCGCCCCAGGTCAACACGGTTTCAGTCATCCATGGGTGCAGTGTTGCGTAGAGCATCGCGCCGACGAGCATGCCAGCAATGCCGAATGCAGCGTGCCAACGACCCTCTCCCAGTGCGCCAATTGCTGTGCCCGGGCACAAGCCAAACAGGCCCCAGCCGATACCAAACAAGATGCCGCCAATGATGTTGGCGCCCAGGATGGTCGACTTCAAACTCAGCAAGTCGGGATTGACGAGGTCGTGCAGCAAATAGATGCCGACCATCCCCACGAGAATGGCGGACATCATGAATTTGATGATGGTCATGTCCATCAAGCGCAAGGCGCCGAGTTGTTTTTCATAACGCAGCACGCGGCCCTTCTGCAGCAGGAATCCAAAGACAACACCCGTAATTAATCCGTAAAGCATGTTCATATTACGCCTCCTTTCGATACAACAAGTTGGCTACCAGCAGGCCGCCACCAAAGAAAAACATCAGCGATACAAAGCCGCTCACAGAAAGCTGCATCAATCCGCTTAAGCCGTGTCCGCTGGGACACCCATCGGCCAAACGAGCGCCGAACATGGCGAAGATGCCGCCAACAAAAGCGACCGCGCCACGCTTCAACACGGGGCTGCCAAATCGCTCTTCCCACATCGGTGGCACTTTTTCGGATTTGAAGGAACGATCCTGCCAAGCGGCAATTGCCGCGCCGATCAAGACGCCAACCAACACCATCGCTTGCCAGTCAAAGCGTGGCTGTACGCGCTGATAATACGGATTCGTTTCGACCCGGTCGGAACCGACCAGTTGTTCGATCGCCCCGGCCGCGCGCACAAACGTGGTCGATGCGCCCAGGAATTGTCCCGTTAAACCCACGGACACAATGGCGAGTACGCCTACCAACGCCCCAGCCAGATAGGGGTTCCAGCCCCCGTCATCATACTTCTGCATAGTATTCTCCTTTCTAGTTATCATTTCCCAATCAGCATCAAGACGCCGATTGCACCCCAAATTGCCATCGCCACATACGGATTGCTGTTGAGCGGACAGGCCCCCGTGCGGCAACCAATAAATCGATAGACGGCCAAACCCACGGCTGCGCCACCGATTACTCCCAATAGAATTCTCCACGTCATGTCATTCTCCTTTCTTTGCGTACATGCGGTAATAGACCACCGGTACCAGCACCAATGTGAAGGCGGTGGATACAAACAAGCCGAAGATCAGCGCCCACGCTAGGCCACTGAAAATCGGGTCCAGCGTAATTGGCCAGGCGCCCAGCAAGGTGGTTCCGGCCGTTAACAAAATGGGGCGCATGCGCACCGCGCCCGACTCCAAAATGGCATCGCGCAAGGGTTTTCCCTCGGATTCAGCCTGGCGGACAAATTCGATCAGCACCAAGGCATTGCGAACAACGATGCCGCTCAAAGCAATCATTCCGATCATCGCTGTAGCGGTGAAGTACACGGGCGTGTCAAATCCGGCCACGGTCCGGTTTGCCACCAGATTCAACAACCAGAAGCCCGGCATGATACCGATCATGGTCAAGGGAATGGAGAGCATGATCACGCCGGGAATGGCGTAGGAGCGGGTTTGGTAGACCAGCAAGACGAAAATGCCGGCCAAGGCGATGCCAAAGGCAATGCCGAGATCGCGAAATACATCCACAGTGATCTTCCATTCCCCTTCGCCTGTCCAATTGATGCGGATCCCCTCCGACAGCGGGTTGTCACGGAAATAGCGCTGCAAAGCCAGAATGGAGTAGGCTGGCCCCCGCCCCGCCATTTCCGCCTGCACGTAGACAACGCGTTCCAGATTCTTTCGCATAATCACACGGTCTTCCAAGCGCTCCTGAAAAGATCCTAATTCTCCGAGTACCACAAGGTCGCCTTGTTCTCCCCGGACGGGAATCTGCTCCAGTCCCGAACGTTGGGATCGATCCGCTCGCGGCATGCGCAGGACAATCGGTCGCTCGTTGCGGTCTTGTTTGGTCTGCACGATGCCAACCGGCATACCGCTCAAGCCGATTTGCAGGCTTTGGACAATTTGTTCGCTGGCAATCCCGTTGAGGGCCGCCTTTTCGCGGTCGACCTCAAAGAACCACTGGGCATGACGGTTGTTTGCGGAATCATCAATGTCCACCATGCCGGGTTCTTCCTGCATCCGGGCGCGCACGAGTCCGGCCGCAGCAACCAACTCCTCATAGGTCTGATGGGGTGCCCCATAGACTTCAGCCACCACAGTTGCCAAGACCGGCGGACCCGGCGGTATTTCGACCAGCTTGATATTGGCGCCCGTGCGCTCGCCCAAATCCGCCATCGCCTGACGCATCGTTAAGATGACTTCATGACTGCTGAGATCTCGCTTCGAATGATGGCGGAGATTGACGCGGACATCGGCGAGGTGCGGACCTTCGCGCAGATAATACTGTCGCACCATCCCATTGAAATCCATGGGGGAGGC